>JAICXF010000047.1 GCA_025981625.1 Sphingomonas sp.
AGCAGCGCCGATGCAGGGACGGCGGCGACCAGCAGGAGCGGCGCGAAGGTCAGCCAGTGCGCCGCGATCTTGGCGAAGGCGACACTCTCCTCGACCAGCCCATGGACCGCGAGCTGGTCGAGCACCCCGTCCGCCCGGTCAGGCTCGATCAGCCGCTCGATGGGCAGCAGCGCGGCGGTCAACGCCGCAATCCACAGGATGCCTGCCCCAATCTTGGCCAGCAGCGAGGCGTCAGGCCCGATCGCGAACGGCACAAGCGCCGCGACGAGCAGGAAGAAGGCAATCGGCAACCAGGCCGCGCCCGTGAAGCCGCGACGAACGTCGCGCTCGATCAATGCGCCGATCACGGCTGGAGCTCCAGCCTGCGCCAGGCACCGGGCAATAACTGATGAGAAGCGGCCAGGACTGCCCCCCCGCCGGCAAGATGCGCTTCGATCATCGCCAGGAGCCGGGTCGCCCCGTCAGCATCCAGGGCATTCAGCGGCTCGTCGAGCAACCACAACGGCGCACCGGATGCGGCCACCCGCGCAAGCGTCGCGCGTTTGAGTTGACCCGATGACAGCAGGCGCACGGGAACGGCGGCAAGATCGGCAAGTCCAAGCGTGTCGAGTGCCGAGGCGGAAGCTCCCCGCCAAAAGGCGAGCGCCCGCCCGAGCGGAAGCTCGCGATCAAGCGCGATATTGTCGTCGGCGAGCGCCAGCGCCGAGCGTTCGACCTGCCCCAGCGTCGGATCCAGCAGCCCGGCGGCAAGGCGGATCAGGCTCGACTTTCCGCTGCCGTTGGGCCCCGCGACCTGCAACGCCTCGCCCGCGCCGAGCGTCAAATCGAGCATCTCGAACAGCAGCCGGCCGCCCCGGTGCAGCGCCACGCCATCGAACCGCAGTCGCGGTTTCACTCGGCTCCATCCTCGAGCGCGTGCATGTCGTCGTCGGAAAAGCCGAAGTGGTGGCCGACCTCATGGATGACGATATGGCTGACGAGCTGCTCCAGACTGACGCCGGTCGAGCTCCACTCCGCGAGAATGGGTCGGCTGTAGAGGGTGATCCGCTCGGGCAGGCTGCCGGACTGGCTGACGCTCTGATGGTTCAGCGATACGCCTTCATACAGGCCGCTCAGCTGCATTGGATGCGACAGTCCGACGCGCCGCGCGGTGTCGAGGTCGGCGAGCGGGATTACCTGAAGGACGATGTCGCCCAAGCTGTCGGCGAATGGCGACGGCAAGAGCTCGAGCGTCCGCCGGGCGATCTCCTCGATCTCGGCTTCGCTCGGCGTTCGACCGGACAGGCGCTCGGCGGGAGTCATTGCCCAAGCGACCTAGGGACGGTCGTTACGCCCGGCAACCTTGCCGACTGTGCCGCCGCCCCCTAGAGGGCCGCCTTCCAGGAGAAACGCGGAGCGGTGGCCGAGTGGTCGAAGGCGCTCGCCTGGAAAGTGAGTATACGGCAAAACCGTATCGAGGGTTCGAATCCCTCCCGCTCCGCCACTTGTTCGGACTAAGCATTACGTAAAAAATCGACGCTGCGGTAAATGAAGCCGGCGCCTTACCTCTCCAACCTAAGGCAGGCACACCCTCGCTCAGCGCCCAGGGAGCTCGGACGCCTTCCGACCTCTAGCGTATTTCATGCCGCGCAACGGTCCAATTTCGTGCTCGTTCGCTGAGCGTCAAACCGAGACCGGGTCGAGCGGGCACGATCATTCGGCCCTTGTCGATCTCCAAACGCTCATCGAATAGCGGTTCCAACCAGTCGAAATGCTCAACCCAAGCGGCGAGCGGATAGGCTGCTGCGAGATGGACATGGATTTCCATCGCGAAATGGGGCGCCATGGCGAGCTTCGCATGATCAGCTAGCGCCATGATCTGCAGGAACTGGCTGATCCCGCCGACGCGCGCCGCATCGGGCTGGATGAAATCGACCGACCGATTGCTGATCAACTGCCAATGCTCGGCAACGCTGGTGAGCATCTCGCCAGTCGCGATCGGCGTGTCCAGCGCTACAGCAAGCGCCGCGTGTCCCTGTGCATCATAGGCATCGAGAGGCTCCTCGATCCACACGAGGTCGTAAGCTTCGAGCGCTCGGCCAATGCGCAGCGCGGTGGGGCGGTCCCATTGCTGATTGGCGTCGACCATCAGCGCTGCGCGGCCGGCGATATGCTCGTGGACCGCTGCCACCCGCTTGAGGTCGGTAGCCGTGTCGGGCTGTCCGACCTTGATCTTGATTCCGCCGATTCCGCGGTCGATCGCGGCATCGACATTGTCGCTGATCTCCCCGATCGGTGCATTCAGGAAACCGCCGGAGGTATTGTAGCAGGGCACCGCGTCGCGATGGCCGCCGATGAGCTTGCCCAGCGGCAACCCTGCGCGCTTCGCCTTCATGTCCCACAGCGCGATGTCGAAGGCGGCGATCGCCTGCGTCGCAAGGCCGCTGCGGCCGACCGAGGCGCCCGCCCAGACCAGCTTCGTCCACAACTTCGCGATGTCGTTCGGATCTTCGCCAATCGCCACCGGAGCAATCTCTTTCGCATGTGCAAAGAGTCCGTCGCCACCGGCGCGCTTGGAATAGCTGAAGCCCAGGCCCGTATGACCGTCGGTGCTCTCGATTTCGGCGACCAGCAGCGCAACCTTGTCGAGGGGGCGCTGCTTGCCAGTCAGGACCTTTGCGTCGCTGACCGGCACTTTCAGCGGTAGATGGACGAGCGAAAGTGCGATCTGGGCGATCCGGTCGGCCATCACTCGCTCCTTACAATAGTCCGTTCTGTTCCGCGGGCCTCAGCCGGCGCAGCTCCTCGGTTCCGTCGACGGCGGGAGGCGCCCAAGGGAAGTCGAGCGTGGGCTGGTTGGCATAACGCTGCATCCGTACGGAAAGGCGTGTGCCCGCACCCGGGGCGAGCCGCACCGTGAAAAAGCGCTGCCCGACGGGCCTGCTTACAGCGCCATCGGACACGCCGACGATCTGATGCTCGCCGTAGGCGCCGCCCTGGATGGTGACAGTCCGTGGCTCCGTCTGGTTGGTATTGACGAGCGACAAGGTCGCACCGTCGGCCGTGAGGGTCTCGACCAGTGCGGCGACGTCCTGGGGGATCCCGGGCCGGCGCGCGATCGGATCGAAATAGCGGAATCGCGTGAACTGAAGCGCTCCCCCTACGCTCGGCGAGTATCGCGACCAGCCGGGACGGCCGATGTGGATGCCGCCTTCCATCAGCTCGATGAGCGCGGTCACCTGTGCCGGGTTCTGATCCATCACCGTATCCGCAAAGCGGGTGTCGGGAGTTGTCTGGTCCGAAAGCAAAGCTGCGTGAGCGTTGCGGATTCGCTCCAGCGCTGCCCGAAGTGCAAGGTTCGGGTAGTTCGGGTTCCTGCCCTCCGTGTACGAGATCCATGGATTGTCGGGCATGCGCGCACGATCCGACGGTTTCATCGAAAGATAATAGATATCCTGCGAGCCGATCAGCCATTTGCCGGGCTTGAACGAATACCAGCCATTGTCCCCGTACATGGTCGGCGCCGAAAGCTTGCCGTCGATGACCTTCGCATTCGCGTTGATGTGATCGGTCATGCGCCGCCAGACATCGAGGTATCTGTCGTCCGCCGTAACCATGTACGCATTCAGGAATCCGGCCAGCGAGAACGGAATGCGATTGCGGTCCTCGCGCTTGCCGGTCTGCGGCACGATGGGGCTGAATGCCCACCCGTAAACACCGCCGTACCACTTTCCGCCGGCTTCGCCGCCGATCGTGCCGTCGAGCCCGATGTTGGTCGGGATCATGTCGTTGTTGCGTCGCGCGCGGTCGACCCAGGCGTCGGTATATTCGACGATCCACTGGCGGTACTTCGGTTCGTGCGCGAGCATGTAGGCATTCAGCGCCAGACCCGTCGCCTCGAGGTTCAACGGATTATCGCCGACCGTGTCGTTATAATCTTTGAAGTGAGCGACCATCTGCTCGTAGTTGTGCTCGCCGTGCAGCAGCGAGTTCTGCGAAACCCCGCTGGTATCGATCGGGTCGCCGGCCCAATCCACGCCGGTCGCCTTGCGCATCAGCGGACCGCGGCTGCCGTTGAACATGCTGCGGATGATCTTGTGCTGCTTGTCGTAATTGGGCGCCGACGGATCTTCGCCGATGTAGAAACCGGCGAACCGACGGACGCGGTCACGGAAACGCTTCTCATACGGGTCGCCGAGACCCATGTTGTTGAAGACGGTCAGCCCTTCGCCGTTGTGCTGCCAATCCATCATTACCGGGAATTCGCGGAAATACATGCCGTCGCGCGCGAACGGCACGACGGTAGTCTTCGCGAGCGTGTATTGGCGGACGTGACCCTCGTAGGCCTTTTCATACATTTGACGGATGCGGTCGGACGCACCGAGGGCGTACAATTGCGGCCAGTCGTTGACGTTCTCGATCGCGTCGTCGGGACCGTCGTCGCCGCCCCACCTCTCGTGTTCGAGCAAGAAGCCGCGCTCATCGAAATAGCGGTCAAAGAAGGCCTCGCAGGCGGGGAGGTGCGCGTCCAGAACTGCCCGTTCCAATAGCGCCCATTCAGGAGGCGCCACTGGCGTCGTCGCTTCGAGGATCGGGTAATCCGCGGCGGCAACGGCGGCGATCGCCCGGGCCGGCACGAACGCTCCTGCGGCGAGCGCCGTACCACTCATCAAAAAACCTCTGCGATCGGTGTTCATGATAATCCCTCCTCGAGGCGCCGCTCACGCGGGCAGCAACGTGATCCGTTCAATTTTCCTGGTGATGACGAAGTAAGCGAAGATGGTGATGAGACAGTGCGCGCCGACGAAGATCAGCGCGCCGTCGAATGACCCGGTGGCCTTGACGATATAGCCGACGACGATCGGCATCACGATTCCGGCGGTGTTGCCAGCCATGTTGAAGATGCCACCGACGACGCCGAGCATCTCCTTTGGTGAAGTGTCGGCGATGATGGCCCAGCCAAGCGATGCGACCCCCTTGCCGAAGAAGGCGGCGGTCATGACCACCACGACCATCGTTTGGCTATCGACATAGTTTGCGGCGATGATCACCATTGCCAGCAGCATCCCGAGCAACAGTGGCGTCTTGCGCGCGAACGTCAGCGACCCTGTTCGACGCAGGAGCGCATCCGAAACGACGCCCCCGAGTACTCCGCCAATGAATCCGAAGATCGCCGGCACCGCCGAGACGAAGCCCGCGTGCAGGATCGACATGTGCCGCTGCTGGACCAGGTAGATCGGAAACCAGGTCGCGAAAAAGTAGGTGAGCACGTTGATGCAATACTGGCCGAGATAGATACCGAGCAGCATTCGATTGGCGAGCACCTGGCGAACGTTGTGCCACGTGAACTGGTTCGCCCCGCGCGCGCCTTCGCCTTCGACGACGATCACCGCGCCGCCCTTTTCAATCCGGTCGAGCTCGGTCGGGCGAACCCAGCGATGGCGCTGTGGCGTCCGAACGAACCCGGCGAACACTGCGGCGGCAAGCAAGCCGAGCACGCCCATCACGTAGAAGACCGATGGCCAGCCGAAGTCATGCACAAGCCACCCCATCAGCGGGGCGAAGGCGACGAGCGAGAAATATTGCGCGGCGTTGAAAACGGCGGATGCGGTGCCCCGTTCGGCGCTCGGGAACCAGCTCGCTACCACCCGCGCGTTGGCAGGAAAACACGGAGCCTCCGCGAGGCCCATGAGAAATCGAAGCGCGAACAACGCCGCAGCCGCCGCGAAGCCGGTAAGAATTCCTGCGGCACCTTGGAGGAGTGTGAAAATGGACCAGAGGATCAGCGCCCAAACGTAGACGCGTTTAGAGCCGAACCGGTCGAGCAGCATCCCGCCGGGCACCTGCGCGAGCACGTAAGCGAAGGCGAACGACGAAAGCGCGTAGCCCATCGCAACCGGGCTCATCGCGAGTTGCTTGGCGATCGCCGGACCGGTCATGGAAAGCGTCGCGCGGTCCGCATAGCTGATCGCGGTCACTGCGAAGAGAATTAGCAGAATCAGATAGCGGACATGGCTAGTCCGTGCTCCGAGCGCGGTTGCCGCTACCTCGTCCATGCCCTCCTCCCGAGACTGTTGCCGCTCATACGAGCGGCAAACGCCAACTCAGGCATCGATCAGCGCGGGTCGCCAACCGCTCACCCGACGGGCGAGGTCCTGACGCCCGAGTTGCCACCAGCAGGTGCGGGCAACGCGTCGGACTTCCACAATTTGGATAGGGAGCAGGGCAGCCGAGGTCTAAGTCGAATCGCCTATTGATCAATCCACATTCGCTATCAATCGACGAGGTCGGATGGAACCGCCAAGCTCTCTTCGAGCATGCTCACGAGCGGTGGCAGCGCGGGATTATCGTTGTCTGGCCGCCAAACTGTGTAGAGCTCCACCGGATTGGCGGGGTTGGTGGTCAGTGGTCGGAAAGCAACGTCCTCGAGGTGTAGACTGGTTGCCGCCTCGGGCACGACGGCTGCACCGATCCCGGCGCGCACCAGGCCGAGCATCGAATGGATTTGGCTCAGATGCTGAACCGTGGCGGGAGCAACGTCGGCTGCATCGAACATATTGACGAGCATGTCGTGGAAATATTTGGCGCCTTCCGCTGCATACATGATGAATGGCTGCTGGTCGAAATCCTCGATCGTCAGCACCGCCCTAACAATACGGGGATCGCCCGAGGGAAGCGCTGCCACGAGCGGCTCGACGAGAATGCGCATGGTCGCAAATTCGACTCGGTCGATCGGCGGGCGCAAAAGACCCACATCGATGCGGCCGGACAACAGAGCTTCGATCTGATCGGCGCTGACCATCTCCTTGAGATGAATCGTGATGTTGGGCAGGCGCTCGCGGCAAAGCGTGATTAGCCGCGGCAGATACGAATAGCCGGACGCTGCGGTGAATCCGATGGTGACCGTTCCGGCTTCGCCCGAAGCCACCCGCCGTGTTGCGAGCGCTGCGCTTTCGGAGAGCCGAAGTATCCGCCGTGCTTCCAGCAGGAACACTCGCCCTGCCGACGTCAGCGCAACATTGCGGCTGCTTCGTTCGAACAAGCGCACCCCCAACGCATGCTCAAGCAGCTGAATCTGGCGGCTCAGCGGCGGCTGCGTCATGTTCAGCCGACGAGCCGCCCGGCCGAAATGGAGCTCGTCCGCGGCAGCAACGAAACAGCGCAGCTGTCTCAACTCAAACAAGAACCCGGCCATTGATCGAGGGGCTACTGCCTTCACCGGCGGATGTGTAGCCCTCCGGTTTGGGATGGCTGGCTTAAGCCCGGATCAGGCGGCCCGCGGCGCCGGCTGCGAAACGGGCTGCCGCACCTTGGCGACAAGCTGCGCGAGTTGATCGACTTCACCGTCCGCTAAATCCGTGAGCGGCAGTCTGACCCGTCCGGCAGGCCGACCGATGACCTTCATTCCCGCTTTCACGATCGACACGGCATAGCCACGGCCGGAATTGCGAAGCGCGATATAAGGAAGCACGAATTCATCGAGCCCCCTTTTCACCGTCGCCCGGTCGCCGCTGCGGATAGCGTGGTAGAACGCCACGGCCCAATCGGGCAGGAAGTTGAAGATCGCCGACGAATATGTCGTGACACCAATGTGATCATAGGCAAGCGCGAACGTCTCGGCTGTCGGCAGGCCGCCCACATAGACCAAACGATCACCCATCCGCGCATGGATGCGCATCATCAGCTCAAGGTCGCCAACGCCGTCCTTGAAGCCGACGAGATTGGTATTCCGTTCGCACAGTCGGGCGAGTGACTCATCACTCAATATCGCATTGTCGCGATTGTAGACGATCACTCCCATCGAGGTCGCCTTGCAGACGGCGTCGATGTGGCTGATGAGTCCCTCCTGGCTTGGAGCCACGAGATAAGGCGGCAGCAAGAGGATGCCGTCGGCTCCCGCGGCTTCTGCATCGCGCGCAAGTTCGGTCGCAATCGCTGTGCCATAACCGCAGCCCGCGATGACCGGAATTCGACCGGCAGTCTCCGCGACCGCGGCACGGACCACCTGGCCAACCTCAACGGGCGTCAGCGAGAAGAATTCGCCCGTCCCGCCGGCGGCGAAAAGGCCAGCCAGAGGCCGCTCCAGCAACCAAGAGCAATGGTCGCGGTATGGGCCTTCATCGAAGCCCAAGTCTGAATCGAAGTGTGTAACCGGAAATGACAGCAGGCCTGTCGCGAGCCGATCCGCCATTTCCTTTGGCGTCATGTTGGACATACCTTAATCGCCTCCCGATCTTCGCCCGCGTCAATGCACGCTGGTGCATGCAAGGCCCTTGCCGGCGCATGCTGGAACAGGGCTGCCAAGCACCCCCTGCGCATCCTTGGGCTAGTCCAGAGCCCCCAGGCGGTCCAAATCAAAGACGCTATCAATCGATGCGATATCTGGCTTGATTGGGCGACGATCAGCGGTGAAGCGCTCGCGCGCGCCTGCGCATTATGCCGACGGGCCGCCACGCCGATATCAGTCTTGCATCGATCGATAGTCGAATTGACTTAGACGCTTCTCCCGGCCGGATGTAGCGTCCGGTCATCATAGGCCCGTCAAGCGCCGAGGCGCGCAACGTGCAAGCGATTGGCGGCGACGCCTGCCATGAAGCGAAACGGCGTAGGTCGATCGCGCCACAAGGGGAGAGAGAAATGAAGTACGCATCGTGCCTCCGTATCCAGGCGTCTGTGATTGCGTTGGCCGCCTTCGCAATTGCTGCCACTCCCGCGCAGGCGCAGACGCCCCCGTCGACTGGATCCACCGAGCCGACGATGCCGAACGCGACAGGGCCGGACACGCCCAAGACCCAGGCGCCCCCTCCGAACGCAGCACCTTCGCTAAATGCGGCCACCGCTCCCAACAAGAGTCCCGACCAAGACGCGATCGTTATCACAGGCACCAGCATTCGCGGCGTTCAGCCCGTCGGTGCCAACCTGATCTCGATCGGACCCAAGGAAATTGCGGCAACCGGCGCGCAAACCCTGACCCAGATTCTCGCGACCGTCCCGGCTCTCTCGAGCATGGGCAATGCAGGGCAAGGGGAGGTCAGGGGCTCCTATTATCAGCCGCAAATCCACCAGTTGGGCGGCAGTGCCAGCTCCTCCACCCTGGTCCTGATCGATGGCCACCGCACGTCGCCGGGCGGTACCAATCACACCAATACGGATCCGGGCATCGTTCCGATTAACATGATCGAACGTGTTGAGGTGCTGCCTGAAGGCGCATCTTCCACCTACGGTTCGGACGCGGTCGCCGGCGTGGTCAACTTCATCACCCGCAACCGCTTCAATGGCGTTCAGCTTGGCGGACAATATGGCTTCGCGGATGGAACGCACAGCTGGCAGGCGTCCGCGCTGGCGGGCAAGAGTTGGGACCAAGGGTCCGTAATCCTCGCCTATTCGCATACGGACCAGACTGCGTTGGCGGCAACCGAGCGGCCCTACACGAACCCAGACCAGCGCAGCCGGGGCGGCTCCAATTTCAACAGCTTCAATTGTGGCCCGGCGACGCTTCAGCCTGGCGGGTCGGGTCCGATCTTCCTCAATGCGACCTCCGGAACCAGCGTCGCCAACTCGGCCGCCAACGCGCCCTGCAGTGCTTGGGCATACACCAGTCTTCTCCCGGCCGAGCGGCGGGACAATGTGATGGCCAAAGGGAAGATCGAGCTTTCCGACGACCTCACGTTGACCGGCGATGTCGTTTATGGCGTTCGCCGGACTGACAGCGACATCTCTCGCGGAACGCTGACCGCGAGTGCCTTCAAGACCGGCGCGCAGGCCAATCCGTTCTACATCACGCCGGCGGGCTACACGGGGACGGCGACGAAAGAGACGGTCCGCTACGACTTCAACGACCTGCTCGGTCCCGGCGCCAAGGAAGAAACCGGCGCGAACGATTTTTATGCGGACGGCAATCTCAACTACAAGATCAATCGTAATTTCGAAGTGAACCTGCTCGTTCTCGGGGCCCACGACGATAGCTATGATCGCACTGATGGAGTGGCCAACCAGGCCGTCGCCAACCTTGCGCTCAATGGAACCACGAACAGTTCGGGAAGTCTCACCCTTCCATCATTGCCCAACTCGACCGCAATCATAACGCAGCTGCCACTGACGAGTGCCAATGCATTGGATGTCTGGAACGCGGGATCGTCGAACAAGACGTCTGCCGCAGTTCGCTCCGCCCTCCTCGACAACAAGACGCTCCTTCGCCAGGTCTTCGGCGTCCAGCAGGCGCGGCTGACGGTTGACGGCAAGTTGTTTGCCTTGCCCGCAGGTGAGGTCGGCATCGCCGTTGGTGCGGAATATCTGCGCACGCACCTCGATGAACTTTCAGTTCAGGGGAACAATGCCGGCCCCGCCAGCCAGGGCTCGAACAACATCCAGCTTGGCTTTACGCGGATCGTACATTCCGCCTTTGGCGAGATCCGTCTGCCGCTGATCAGCGAAGACATGGGCGTGCCGTTCGCTCAATCGGTTAACCTCAATCTGTCGGGTCGGTACGATCATTATAACGACTTCGGCAGCACGACGAATCCGAAGATCGCAATGGACTGGACGATCGGCCACGGGTTCAAGCTGCGTGGAAACTGGTCGACCTCATTCGTCGCACCGCCGCTGGACATCGTCGGCGATCAGTATGGCGTGTACGTCAACTCCCGTTACAATAGTTTCACGAACAACGTCGCGGTACCCGTCGCCCTTTATCCGACGCTTCCTCTAATGGGCATCGCGGGCTGCACGGCCCAGTCGGTCACCTGCAACATCTCGCCGCTGCAGGGCCTGCGCGTAAACACGGGCGATCACAACGCGGGTCCGCAGAAGGGCCGCGGCTATTCATTCGGCCTCGACTTCCATCCAGATTTCCTGAGAAGCCTCAGCGGCCAGGTGACGTATTGGCACGAAGGGCTGCACGGCGCCGTAACCGGACCTCAAATCGGCTTCGTCGTCAACACGGCTTCCCTCGCGCACCTGCTGACCTTCTATCCGGGCGGAGCAACGCCGGAGCAGATCGCTGCCGCCACCGCGCATATCCCCGCCGTCAGCGCCTTGCCGACGCGCACCGACTACATCCTGCAGGTCATCAACTCGAATTACCTCAACCTAAACGTCTCAGGCATTGACGCGTCGGTCAGCTATACCGTTCATGCCGGCCGCGCCGGGACGTTCGTGATCGGAGACGCGTTCACCTATTTCACAAAATTCGATCAGTCGTACGGTGCCGACGGCGTCTATTACAGCGTTCTGAACACGACCGGAGCGAACGGTGTGTTCCCGTCCGTGCAACTGCAGATGCGCGCCAATCTCAGCTGGCAGATGGGGGGGCTAAACGCCAACCTGTTCATGAACTACACGGGCCATTACAAGAATTGGTCATCGAGCGCGGTGACCCCAGTGACGCTCAACTCACAAAACAATCCCAACGGAGGCGGCGACAGGGTCAGCGCGAACGCCACTTTCGATGCGAATGTCGCCTACACCTTCTCCGGCGGCTTCCTGGATGGGCAGGTGATCTCGCTAAACGTGCGCAATATCTTCGACCGACAGCCGCCGTTCTATAATAGCTCGAGCGGTTACGACAGCTATGTTGCAAATGTGCTCGGTCGGCAGGTCTCGGTGGGGCTTCAGCTGAAGTTCTAGCCGGACCAACTACGCCGATCGTGGTTCGAGAAGCACATTAATCGTGCGGCCCCTTAGGGCAGCGGCCTTGGGCCGTGCCTGGAAATAGCGCAGCGTTCTCGGCTCGGCCACTGTGCACGGTCGATCAAATCTCGATGACGCGTCCGCCAAGGGTGCGGGAATAGCCGGTGAATTCCGCGACGGCGCGGCCGTCCGCGGTTCGGACAGCGACGCGGGTCACTCCAGCGCGGCCCTCGCGCGCGACCTCCTCGGCTTCGGCGATGAGGGTTTCGCCCTCTGCGACCTTGTCGAGGAAAACGATCGAGGTCTGGGCGGCGACGCTCGCGTGGTTTGCGCCATTGCAGACATAGGCGAAGGCGCTGTCGGCGAGCGCGAATATCATCCCGCCATGAGCGAAACCGTGCCCGTTGAGCATGTCGGCGCGAATGACCATCGACACGCGCGCATAGCCCTCGCCCACTTCTTCAATCGTCAGCCCCCAGGCGGCGCCGGTCCCTTCTGCCGCGAACATGTGTCGGGCGACGGCGCCGGCGAGTTGATCGGAGTCCATCATTGAAGACTAGCAGCGGCCCGCTCGTGCGTCGCCCGTCGGATTAATCAGTCATTCCGATACTGCCGCTAACCGGCCTTTAACGGGTTCTGTTCGACATACGCACACGCCAGAAGCGCGCGTATAAGGGGGCAACGATCTTGCAGTACTGGCCGTGCTCGCGGCTTCTCGGGCCTGCGCGTCGATCAGGCGCGCCGGCTTTGTGACTCGCACATTAATCTCCAAGATGCTGGGTTCGATCCGCGGCACGTTCGCCGTCGAGGCGCTGGTTGGCGTCGCGATCGTGCTGACGTCTGGCGCGGTGCTGTTTCGCGAGCCGCTCACCAGCCGCACGGTGGAATGGACTGCGACGTCCGAAGGCAAGGCATTTTACGCCTACAGTTACGCGGATCAGGGCAATGGCGGCACGTCCACCGCTGTGCTTGATTCACATGCACTCACCCTGCGCTGCGACCTGCGACCGACCTACCAATGGCCTTATTGCGGCCTCGGACTGTTGTTCGACCGCGATCATCAGGCCCACGGGATCGATCTCGATACTTATCGGCGGGTCAAGCTACACCTGACGTTCCGCGGCTCGGGCACGATGATCCGGCTGGCGCTCAAGGATCACGACCCGCGTTATCGGGCGCTCGCCTCCCTCGACGACAAGGTCAACCAGGCCAGCTACCCGGTTCGCAACGGCGAGCAGACGCTGCGCCTGAGCCTTGACGACTTTGCGGTTGCCGATTGGTGGAAGGACAAGACCAGGGCGTCGGGCGAGCTGGCGCGGCCGTCATTCGCTAACGTCGTCGCCCTGGAAGCGGTCGCGGGTAGCGACGGGAAGCTGGGACCGCAGATGATTCGCATCGATCGGATCAGCTTTACTCGACAGCTTGTCAGCGCCGAGACGTGGTTCGGCGCCATCGCGGCATTCTGGCTGTTGCTCATGGCCATCATCCTGTTGCTCCGGCGCCGACAGATGCGCGCCCTGCGCGACTCCGCCGCTCGCGCGCTTGAAGCAAGCGAACAGCTGTACCGCGGCATTCTCCAGGCTTCGGCCGACGCCATCGTGTTCCTGAATCCGAGCGGCTTCGTTGACCTCGTCAACGATGCTGCGCTCCGATCGATGGAGCTGGAGGCCGCGGAACAGGTGGTCGGCAAGCATTGGACGCGGCTGTGGCGGGATGACTCGGGGAAGCTCGTCGCCGAACATCTCCAGGTTGCCGAGCGCGACGGGACAAGCCGTTTTCGCGGCTTTTGCGCGACGTCCAAAGGGGCGCCGAAATGGTGGGACGTCGTGATTGCCGCGATGCGCAACGACGACGGATCGCTGAAGGGCATGCTGACGATCTCCCGCGACGTGACCAACGAGCGCGAGAAGTCGGAGCAGCTCGAATGGGCGAGCGAACATGATCCACTGACACAGCTGCCCAATCGGCGCGCATTCCAGTCACGGCTGCAGGCGGCCGTTCTTCGCGCAGTGGAGTCGGGCAACCAGATCGGACTGCTGCTGCTTGACCTCGACCATTTCAAGCATGTGAACGATTCGCTCGGTCACAGCGCCGGCGATGAGCTGCTGAAGAATATCGGCGAACGGCTTTGCGGAGCGGTGCGCGAAGGTGACTTCGTCGCCCGGATAGGCGGCGACGAGTTCGCGATCGTGCTCGAGCAGCTGCATTCGGAAGAGGCGATGCTTCGCGTCGGGGACGAGCTTCAGGCGCTGGTCCAGGCGCCGGTGCGAATTGCCGGACGCGCCGTGCGTGCCGGCGGTAGCATCGGCGGTGCCCTGTTCCCGAAGAACGCGGCCACCGCCGACGACCTGTTCAAGAGCGCGGACACGGCGCTTTATGCGCTCAAGCAGGCGGGCCGCGGGGGAACTCGCTTGTTCGATTCCTACATGCTCGACGAGGCCGAGCGCAGCGCGTCGCAACTGCGTCTTGCACGCGGCGCGGTCACCGACAGGACCGTCGTTCCGGTCTATCAGCCCAAGTTCGATCTGGTGGACAATTCGATGGCGGGCCTCGAAGCGCTCCTGCGCTGGCGCCATCCGCGCAAGGGGCTGCAGCTTCCCGGAACGCTCGAGGAGGCCTTCGCCGATTATGAGCTCGCCGCCAAGATCGGCGAGTTGATGCAGCGCAAGGTGGCGCGCGACATGCGGCTGTGGCTCGACTCCGGCTTCGATTTCGGACG
>JAICXF010000018.1 GCA_025981625.1 Sphingomonas sp.
ATGCCCGGCATCTACGCCGCCGGCGACCTCGCCAACCCCCTCATGCCCTCGGTCACCACGGCATCGTGGCAGGGCGCGATGGCGGGTATCTTCGCCCAGCAGTCGATGCTGGTTTGAGCACAGATCCCCTCTCGGGTTGTCCTAGGCCCCAACCTTCGTGCACTTAAGCCCCTGTCGCCGGGGATGATGGTGCTTCGAAGCAGCATCGCTCACGCCAGTTTCAATGTGGCTCGCCACTCCTGGAAACGGCGATAGCTTTGACCCTCGCTACGTGCCCGCAGTTCGCTAACGCCTAGATCGCCGGTCAGTGCAGCGAGCCGACGTGCTGCGTCGTCAAAGCAGTGGGCAGATTTGGTCACCCCTTGCCGCCACAAATGACCTGTCGACGCACCGCACGCCGATGTCTGCTTTCGAGAAGCGGGTAACCAAGAGCGGACAGACCGCCACCCACCATTCCAAGACGGTTTGCCCGTCGCACCGGGATATGCCGTTTAGAAACCCAAACCGGCATCAGCCCGACTGTCCAAGGACATTTAGTGAGCCTGCACTCACGAACCTAGTGCCGGCATGGCGCTCGTCAGGCATGAATATGCAGTCACAAGCTGAGCTCAGGCACATTCATCGACTGAACCTCGCTCAGCCGTTTCGTCGGCACGTTGCCGAGCCGAAAAATGGCCGGCACTGCCTGGTTTTCGCTAGCGAACCACTGTGCTTGTGATCCGGGCATGACCGGCTGATCAGCCGAGCGTTTGAGTAGTCCCGCGGAAGTCCCGGCGGCAACGGCGATAGGATGCAAGGTTGGATGATAACGGCGCTGGCGCGCTCAACCGGCCTGGCAACGACCGTATTCGGAGATGCGCATGCCGGTATTTTCTCCGTCGGGTGTCTTCATTATCGGCTGGGCATGAACAGACGGCAGCGAAAGCGCGACTTTGGTTGACAATGGCGATCTACAGGAATGGTTCTGCAAGGAGGTGCTGCCGCTTGAGTCAGCACTGACGGCGTTTATCAGGCGGAATTGGCGCGAGGTGAACGACGTGATCGACATCCGGCAAGAGGTATACGAGCGGGCGCTGGTGGGGGCCCAAAGCGGACTTCCGCACCACACATCGGGCTATCTCTACACGATAGCCCGAAACCATATCGCCAATCGCGCCCGCCGGGCCAAGATCGTTTCGTTCGATATTCTGGCGGACCTCGACGCAGAGCTGCCTGGATGCGCCTTCGAACCGGAGCCGGCGCTGATTGCACGCGACGAGCTGAGGCAGGCTTTGCGTGGCCTCGAACAGCTCCCGCCGCGGTGCCGTGAGGTCGTGCAGCTGCGCAAGCTCGAAGGCCTCAGCACGCGTGAGGTCGCCGAGCGTATGGGAATCGGCATCGATACGGTCGAAAAGCAGCTCGCGATGGGTATTCGGGCCCTCACAGACTTCATGCTGGGTGGAAGCGGCAAGATTGAACGTCGAAGCCGGATCGGCCTGCGCCGGAAGCGGGAAGTGCAATGAGCCCGGCCCGCGAGATCGAAACAGTCGCCGCCACCTGGCTGATGCGGCGCGAGGAGCCGCACTGGTCGCCTGACGACGAAGCTCAGCTCCAGTCATGGCTCGACCAGTCCCATGCCCACAAGGCCGCCTTTTGGCGCCTGGAATATGGCTGGCGCGCTGCCGATCGCATCCGAGCGCTCGGCCCCGTTCCAGCCGTGTTTGAGCCCAGGGGTCACGCCGCTATCCGGCATTGGCAGCCGTTTGCAATCGCCGCCTCCCTCGCCGCATTGGTGCTCGCGGTTCCGGGGGCGCTGTATTTTACCTCGCCAGCCCCGGCGCCCGTGAGCAACTATCAAACGCCGCTTGGTGGACACCAGCAGGTCGCGCTGCCCGACGGCAGCACGGTCGAGCTGAACACGACCACTGCGATCCGTACCGTCGTTTCCAGAGCCCAGCGCGATGTGTGGCTCGAGAAAGGGGAGGCATTCTTCTCGGTACGGCATTTGGGGGTGCCGTTCGTCGTTCATGCGGGTCCGCGCATGGTGACGGTGCTTGGTACGAAATTTTCGGTCACGCGCGAAGGCGATCAGGTCCGCGTGGCCGTCATCGAAGGGCGGGTGCGCGTTTCGGATGCGAATCCAAGCGAACCGTCGCCGACGGCGACGATTACCCGCGGCGACATCCTCGAAGCGCAGGGCGGCTCCACCCTTGTCGTGCAGGATGCCGAAACGAAGGTGGAGCGGTCGCTCGCCTGGCGCGATGGATTGCTGCAATTTGATTCGACGCCGCTCAGCGATGCTGCCGCGGAGTTCAATCGTTACAATCAGCACAAAATTGTCGTGACAGGCACGGCCGGCACGATTCCGATCGGCGGTAGCTTCAAAGCCTCGAATACCAGCGCTTTTGCTCGTTTGCTGCACGAAGCATACGGGCTTCAGGTCGAAGAAACACCGACGGAAACAAAAATTTCCGGCTGATCGTGTTCCGGCTTTTCCAAGGCCGGGTGTCTTCTCCAGTCGATAAGAGAGTGGGGAGAGAAGCATGAAATCGCGTTTGCTCGCCGGCATCGCGCCGGCGATCTATGTCGTTGCGGCAACCACTCCGACTCAGGCTCTTGCGGCCTCGCAGCGGCAGGCCTTTTCCATCCCCGCCGGGGATCTGAAATCCGCGCTTGACGCTTATGTGCGCCAAGCCGGCCGGCAGCTTATCTATCGCGCCGACGTGATCCGCGGGGCTCATTCTCCTGGTGTTCAAGGAAGTCTGACCGCGGATGCGGCGATTGCGGCATTGCTGCGGGGGACCGGGTTTGTCGCGCGCACCGACAGGTCGGGCGCCATCGCCATCGTGAGTGCGGTGGGAAACGGACAAAGGGCCGAGGCTGCACCCCAGAACAACCGCACCGCCACTGCTGAGACCAACCCGGCAACCGCATCGATCGTCATCGTTGGTACGCGCGCATCGCTACAGAGCGCGGAAGCCGTGAAACGACGCTCGGACGTGATGATCGACGGCATCACGGCGGACAATATCGGACAGTTGCCCGACGTTTCGATCTCGGAATCGCTCATCCGCATTTCCGGCGTGACATCCAACGACACGGCCCGCGGCTCCGACCAGGTCGCGATCGACGGCCTTGGACCCGACCTGGTGTCAACGGAATATAATGGACGCATCCTGCCGACCGCCGACGGCGTGACCCGTCGCGTCGGCCTCGCCGGGCTGCCGACGGAGGGGATCAGCGCCGCTTATGCCCAGAAGACTCCGGATCCTGCGACCATCGAAGGCGGTGTCGCCGGAATCCTGGAACTCCAGACCGTAATGCCCCTCGCAACTAGTCGGCGGGGCCTCACGATCGTCCTGCGCGGGCTCTACTCGGATTCCGCGGCAGTGGTTCGCGATACCGACGGGGTCCATCCGTTGGGTTATCGGGGCGAGGTCAGTTATACCGCCAAACTGGCTCCGAACTTGGGAGTGACCTTCTCCTACGCGCATCTGCGCCAGTCCGATGCGGAAACCGGTGTTCAGCTCGACGGATGGCGACTGGGGACCGGCGCCAGGACCGACCTTAACGGCGATGGGACGCCCGATGCGCTGCCAACGACGGCGGGCCCGTTCCTGTCGTCGTTCAACACCACGCGCAACTCGTTGATCGCGACCGCGCAATGGAAGCCCTCGCCCGCAATCTTGATCACCCTCGATGGGCTCTACGATCGTGACCACTGGACGTCCGGAACCCGTCGCTATTTTGCCAACGGATTGTTCAGCGGTGGCGCGCCGATCTCGGCGACCGTCACCAACGATGCGGTCGCTGCATTCAGCGGAACCGCGCAACAGTATCGCGGCACAATCCAGCGATCGGACGTCGTCGACCACACTTATGAAGGCGGCCTCAACCTGCTCTTCGACAAAGGTCCGTTCACCGCGAACGTCGATGTCTCGATCGCCGAGGCGGGTCGGGACCGTTTCACGCCTCAGGCAAATTTCGAAAATGCGGCCCCGACCGCGGCTGGCCAGGTCGAGCCGTTCGCCTATGACGTCCAGGATCGCAACAATGTCGCGTTCACGTTCGCGCCGCTTTCGGCGAACAATTATGCCATTCAGCAGGTGAACACGGTCGCGCAGAATTCAATCGACCGGCTTGCAGCCTTTCGCGAGGATTCCACTTACCGCATCGGCAATTCTTCCTTTTTGAAATCGCTGCAGTTCGGCGTCAGGGTCGATCGCCGTCATCACGTCCAGCAGGTCGACAACACGCTCTACAATTACGCGACGCTCGCCACGCGACCGTCGCTCGATTCAAGTGATCTGGAAACCGCATCCAATCCGTTCGCACGCACTCCGGGCCGGTTTGGCGGGAGTTCGGCGACCACTTTTCCTTATTACGATCTCGATAGGCTGTTGCAGATCGGAGAGAATGGGCCGGGCGCTAAGGTCAACCCGCAATATGGCTCGGATTATGGCGCCGGCAGCGACATCCTGGAACGGAGTTATGCGGGCTATGTCCAGGCCAACATCGATACAGGCCGCCTGACCGGTAATGTTGGCGCGCGCTATATTCTGACCAACGAAGCCGACCAGGGGCTGTCGGGCACCGATCCAAGCAACGCGGTGTTGCAGAAGTTCAGAAACTCCTACCGCTATTTTCTGCCTTCGCTGAACCTCAAATATGCGATCACGCCGACCCTGGACCTGCGGTTCGCTGCGTCGCGGACACTGTCGAGGCCAGTCTTCGGCGACCTCGCCGTCGGCAGTTCGACCAATCTTGCCGCGGTCGACGCCAATGGCTTCGTGACCATCAATCGCGGCAATCCGGATCTCAAGCCGTTCACTGCAGACGGCATCAACGTCGCCGCGGAATGGCACCCCGATCGGGCGACGAGCTTAGCGCTGTTCGGCTATTACAAATGGGTCACGAACTTTACGACCCAGTCCACAATCACCTCGACCGTGACGCTCCCCGATGGGACTGTGGTGCCCGCGTTCATCAACCAAACGGTGAATGAGCCAGCCAAGAAGCATTTCCGCGGATTTGAAGTGCAGGCGAGGCGGGATCTCAACTTCCTGCCTGGCGCGCTGCGCTATCTGGGCATCCAGGGCAACTGGAATCACAACAGCACCGATGCGCGCGATACCTTCACGTCGCTCGTTGGTCACACGATTGACGTGCTTCCGATCAACTTCTCGCGAGATGTGGTCAACGCGCAGCTTTACTACAGCCACCGCGACATCGACGTCCACATCGCCTACCGCTATTACAGCGGCTATTCGCGAACCTTCTCCAACGGCTACCAGTACATGCCCGGAGGACAGTTCGATGCCGGGATGAGCTTTGCCCTGACACCCGGCGTTCGCCTCCTGGCGAACATGACCAACATCCTCGGCACGACCTTTTACCGCACGACTGCCGATTACCGCCATCCGGACAGCAACGGCATTCTCCAGCACTACGGATACCAGGGCAGGGACTTCACGCTCGGTATTCGCGCGAACTTCTAAGCGCCGCTCGCCGATCATGAATCGCGCTTCTGCGGCATTGGCTGAACTTGGGCCGGACAGTGACGAGATGGTCGCCGTTCCGGCGGCCGAATTCCTCATGGGATCCGATCGGCACTACGTCGAAGAACGGCCGGTACGCCGTGTTGCGGTGGACGGTTTTCTGATTGATCGGACGCCGGTCACCGTATCCGCCTTCGCCCGGTTCGTCGCCGAGACCGGCTATGTGACACTCGCCGAGACCGCGCCGGATCCGCGCGATTATCCAGGATTGCCGCCAGAGCTCGCGCGGCCTGGCTCGATCGTCTTTCGGCAGCCGGCCGCTCTTGTTGATGCGGACCACATGCAGTGGTGGGACTTCGTGATCGGTGCCGACTGGCGCCACCCCGAAGGTCCGCAAAGCTCGATCGAGGGACGCGAATCCCATCCGGTGACCCACGTCGCCCTCGCCGACGCGGCCAGTTACGCCGCCTGGGCCGGCAAGGCTCTGCCGACCGAGGCAGAATGGGAGCTCGCGGCGCGCGGCGGCCTCAGCGGCGGCGACTACGCCTGGGGCGATGATCTCGAGCCTGGCGGGAAGGTGATGGCCAATTACTGGCACGGTCAATTCCCGACCGAAAATCTGATGTCCGACGGTTTTGCAGGAACATCGCCCGTTGGCGCCTTTCCGGCCAATCGGTTCGGCCTGTTCGACATGATCGGCAATGTCTGGGAATGGACCGATGACTGGTATTCTGAAGGTATCCAGGCGCGGCAATGCTGCGCGCTGCGCAATCCTCGCGGTGGTTCCCATGAAGCCAGTTTCGAGCCCGGACGCGAGAGCCTCGGCATAGGACGCAAGGTCCTGAAGGGCGGCTCCCACCTGTGCGCGCCGAATTACTGTCAGCGCTATCGGCCCCCGGCCCGGCTGGCGCAGCCGATCGACACCTCGACCTGCCATGTTGGATTTCGATGCGTCGTTCGCGGTGGCGGAGCCGAACCTTTGAGCGACCGCAACTGCACCGGCAGAAGCGGCTGATGCCCGAATTTCTCATTTCGGCCACAGCGGTCATGGCGCTTCTGCTGGCGACGCCGGTCTCAGCGTCGTCGATCTCGACCAGTACGTTCGGAACGCTGCCCGACGGCCGCGACATCAAGATTATCGCGCTCGACAACGGACGTGGCCTCAAGCTTAGGGTCATCAGCCTGGGTGCCGCCGTGCAATCGCTGGTGACGCCCGATCGTAACGGGCGCGAAGCCGACGTCGTACTCGGCTATGACCACCTCCAGGGATATCTCGACAAGAGCGCCTTTTTCGGTGCGACGGTCGGACGGGTCGCCAATCGCATCGCTGCCGGCCGATTCACCCTCGACGGCAGGACCTACCAGGTCCCTCTCAACAATGGACCGAACGCCCTGCACGGGGGCACGAGCGGCTTCGACAAGGTCGTCTGGAGCGTGGTTTCAGCGCGTGGCGGCAAGAGACCGACCGTGACGCTGCGCTATGTCAGTCGCGACGGCGACATGGGGTTCCCCGGCACGTTGACCGCGACCGTCTCTTATTCGCTCGACGACCACAACCAGCTTCATATCGACTATGCGGCCACGACCGACGCGCCGACGATCGTCAACCTGTCCAATCACACTTACTGGAATCTTGGCGGCGAAGGCTCGCCGGCGGGCGCGCTGAGCGAAGTTCTGACGATCCCCGCTGACGCGTTCACTCCAACCGATTCAACCGCGATCCCGACCGGGCAGTTCGAGCCGGTCGACGGCACGCCGTTCGATTTTCGCAAGCCCACCGCCATCGGCTTGCGCGTGCGCGAGGGCCGTAACCTACAAATCCGCTATGGCCGCGGCTACGATCATAATTGGGTGGTCAGCCGCAGCCGGCCCAAGGGGCTGCAGCTGATGGCGCGCCTCGCGGACTCACGGTCGGGCCGCGTCATGGAACTCCGCTCGAACCAGCCGGGCGTGCAATTCTATTCAGGCAATTTCCTCGACGGGACCATCGCCGGCAAGGGCGGGCACATTTATCGCGAAGGCGACGCTGTCGTTCTCGAACCGCAGGCCTTTCCCGACACACCCAATCACCCATCGTTCGGCTCGATCCGGCTCGACCCCGGCCAGGTTTACGAAAACCACATCGTCTATCGCTTCACCATCATCGGCGGGCGGCGTTGATGCGAGAGCGCAAATCCATTTCCCGGATCATCATCACGCTGGCCGCCGGCTGCGGTGTATTGGCCATGTCCTGGCCAGCCGCGGCACGCCCACACTGGACGCCGGCGCAGGCGCAAGCCTGGTATAGGAAGCAGCCGTGGCTCGTCGGCTCCAATTACGTGCCCTCCGACGCAATCAATCAGCTCGAGATGTGGCAGCCGGCAACGTTCGATCCTCGGCGAATCGATCAGGAACTCGGATGGGCTCAGAAGATCGGCATGAACACGATGCGCGTGTTCCTGCACGACCTGCTCTGGCAGCAGGATCCGAAAGGGTTCGTCGCTCGCATCGATACCTTCCTGGCGATCGCGCATCGCCATCATATCAAGCCGCTCTTCGTGCTGTTCGACAGCTGCTGGGATCCCGAGCCGCACTTGGGGCCTCAACATCCACCAATTCCGGGCGTGCACAATTCCGGGTGGGTGCAATCGCCCGGCGCCGCGGCGCTGCAGGACCCCAGTCAATATCCGCGGCTAGAGAAGTATGTGAAAGGTGTTGTCGGCGCATTCGCCCGCGACGACCGCATTCTCGGGTGGGATCTGTGGAACGAGCCGGACAATCTTGCGAGGCAATATGCCGGCCAGCCGAAGGACAAGGCCGAGCTGGTGGCCAGGCTTCTGCCGCAAGTCTTTGCCTGGGCGCGCAGCGCCGATCCTTCGCAGCCGCTGACCAGCGGCCTGTGGGGTAAGGGCCCGGACTGGTCGCGGGGACAGCCGCATAATGCGGTGCAGGCGGTCCAGCTCGACGAGTCGGACGTGATCAGCTTTCACGACTACGGCTGGCCCGAAAGCATGGAAGCGCGGATCGAGCAGCTGGAGAGCTATCACCGGCCTATCCTCTGCTCTGAATTCATGGCTCGCGGCGCCGGCTCGACCTTCGACGGATCGCTGCCGGTCGGCTGGCGGCACGATGTCGGCATGATCAACTGGGGTTTCGTCAAAGGCCGGGAGCAGACCTGGCTCCCCTGGGACAGCTGGGAACATCCTTACATCCTCACCAACCCGACCGTCTGGTTTCACGATGTGCTCCACGAGGACGGCACTCCCTATCGCCAGGCGGAAGTCGATCTCATCCATCGCCTCGCCACAACTCCACCTCCTGGCGCCGTCAGGGCGGCTGAACCGACTCCAACCCGACACCGGGCCCACGCCCGCCCGCGCGGAATGAACGACCCCGCCGCCATGGCGGCGAGAAAGAACGGAACGACATGACGAAAAGCGCCATAGCCTACCTTCGATCGGCATCCTGCGTTGCAGCCGGCGCCGCGATGGCGATGCATGCCTCTTGCGGCGCCGCCGCAGTGCGGCATGATGACCCATCGACCATTCGCGGCGCAGTCTATGTTCCTGCCGCAGCCTACAATGCTCCCCAGATGTGGAGGGACTTCGACCCCGCACAGACGTCGCGTGACCTCGACAGCGCCAAGGCCATTCACCTCAACGCCCTGCGCGTGTGGGCGAGTTATGAATATTGGACGACCAATCCCAACCGGTTCGCCAGGGAATTCGACCAGTTCCTCGCGATTGCCAGGCAGCACAGGGTCCGGATCCTGGTTTCGCTGTTCGAGAATGACGGTGTCGAGCCCACTCCGGCGAATATGTGGACGAACGATCCGCGCAAAGCCTTCGCCGTCCAATCGCCCGGGAGAGCGATAGCCGCTGGACCCGCATCTGGTTGGCGCCAGCCGCGGCGGTTCGTCCAATGGTTCATGAAGCGCTATCGCAACGACGATCGCCTGCTGGCGATCGAGGTCATGAACGAGCCGAATGAAGCAGGCGAAAACGCCGCGACCGTTCCGTTCGCCAAGTCCATGTTCGTGACGGCCAAATCGCTACAGGGCAGCGTTCCGTTGACGGTGGGCACCAACGTAATCGAGGTCGCGAAAGACTTCGTTCCCCTCGGCCTGGATGTGATCGAGTTTCACGACAATTTCCCGCAGACCGTCGAAGAATTCCGCGGCCGAATTCGGCAGGCGATGGCGTTCGGCAAATCTGTCGCCTTGCCGGTCTGGCTCACGGAGTGGCAGCGCGTCCGCCCGGGCGGCAGCGGTTGGGGCCAGGAAAAAGTAAAGCGGACTGACAGCGGCATCGATTATGCGTCGCTTGCTCCGGTCGTGCGACAGTATCCGGTCGCCGGCTTCTTTTGGTCGCTGATGGTCAAGCGCGCCTACCTGAAGGTCCAGCGGTTCAAGGGAACGGTAAACGGGCTGTTCTGGCCCGACGGCTCGGTCGCGAGCTTGCGCGATGCGCGCGCGATTGCCGCCGACCCCAATCTCAAGCTGAAGGAACGCCCTATCCCCGCTGGCTTCGGTGCAGTCGGAGGCCCCGCAGGGGGAGCAGAATGATGGCCTTCTTCTCGCTGGCGATGGCCGCATCGGTTGCAAGTGCGGCGCCTCAGGCTCCAACGGCCGTGGCTCTGGACGGCGCGCTAGGCGCGAATTTCAACGAGCATTACGAGGACTTGGATTTCACTGAGCTCCGACGTGCGAACGACCAATGGATTCGCGGCTTCCTGACGATGCCGCAGGTGAATCCCGGCGATGCCGGCGCACATCCGGCGATCGCGACGACACTCGGGGCGGAGCATCGCGGCTTCCACACGATCCTGACCCTGAAGTGGCCGATGAAGGAGACGGGTATCCCGCCGGCCGGTTCGGCCGGGTTCCAGCGGACAATGGCCGAGCTCGACGCCGTGCTGCCGCTGGTGATCGGCAAGGTCGACATCCTCGAGATCGGCAACGAACCGTTCATCGAATCGCCGAAGAACCAGCAGGATCGCAGACTTAACGACTTTTACGAGGCCATGGCGCGACGAGTGATCGCTTACCGCGCGCGACACTGCCCGGGGACGTGCCGGACACGGCTGTTCATGGGCGCCCTCAACCGCCTCGATCAGCCTGCAATGCGAACGGCGGCGACCGAACGCTGGCTGCAGTTCGTCCGAACGACCCCGGAGATCGGCGGCGTCGATATCCACCCGCACATCCACTCGATTCATCAGGCGAAGGCCTTCCTTGACTATGTCGTCCCCCGGCTACGGAGCGACCAGAAGTTCATCGCCACCGAATTCTCGTTGGTCTGGCACTGGAAGCAGCATCTTGGCGACGAAGTGCCGGCGAGCTTTGCGGAGCATTACGGCTTCGCACGGGATACGAGGGTCTGGCAGGCGATTGCCGCTGCGATCGCCAGGCCGTTCCCGCAGGCCGAGTGGGACGATCTGCTGACCGCCAGTCCATGGTTTGCCGATCAGCGCGACTATCTGACCGATCAGATGGCGATGTTTCGCCAGACCGGTCGTCTTGCCGTCGCGACCTATGGATTCAAGCAGGGCGGCTCGATGGTGAAAGCCTTCGGGCCGGACAGCACTCCATGGCTGCTCAACAGCGTCATCGCTTCGCGGACAGTTCGGGCCAATGCCGACGGGAGCGCGGGCACGAATCCGTACTGGCTCTCCGAATTTCAGAAGTTGGCCAAACCGCCGGCAGCCGCGCGCGGCGTGGGTGTCGGGGGAGGAGAGTAGCATGAATTTGATGGCAACCCGCCGCGGCCTTCTTGCCGGAACGGCCGCGTCGCTGGTCGCGGCGACGGTCGCCGGGCGCGCCGTGGCCAGGGCGGTGCGCCGACGCAAGCCCAACATCCTGTTCATCTACGCCGACGACCTCGGGTATCGGGACCTTTCCTGTTACGGGGCGACGGCGGTTTCGACACCCAATGTCGACAGGCTCGCCAAGAATGGCGTCCGCTTCACCAACGGCCATGCGCCGTCGGCGACCTGCACGCCTTCGCGCTATGCCTTTCTCACCGGCGAATATGCCTGGCGCAATCCCAGCGCCCACATCCTGCCCGGCGATGCGCCCGCACTGATCCCGCCGGGCAAGCCGACCGTGGCATCGATGCTCAAGGAGGCTGGCTACAAGACGGCTGCCATCGGCAAGTGGCACATGGGCCTCGGCAACGGCAATCTCGACTGGAACGGCAGGATCGCGCCCGGACCGCTCGAGATCGGCTTCGATTATGCGTTTTATTTTCCGGCCACGCTCGACCGGGTGCCCTGCATCTTCATTGAAAATCATCATGTCGTGAACCTCGACCCCAAGGATCCGATCAAGGTGAATTATCGCGACAAGGTGGGCAGCGACCCCACGGGACTTAAGGACCCCAAGGCGCTGAAGATGATGTGGAACGACGGCCATAACGGCACGATCGTCGACGGCGTCAGCCGAATCGGCTGGATGGAAGGCGGCCACTCGGCGCGGTGGATCGACGAGGACATGGCCGACACCCTGGTCGCCAAGGCAACGGCCTTCTTAGACCGTAACGGCGACCAGCCCTTCTTCATGTATTTCGCGGCGAGTGAGATTCATGTGCCCCGAATGCCCGCCAGGCGCTTCCAGGGCGCGACGGATATGGGGCCGCGCGGTGACTCCATCGTCGAATTCGACTGGGTCGTCGGCGCATTGGTGCAAAAGCTCGAGCAATTGGGCATTCTCGACAATACCCTCATCGTCTTGAGCAGCGACAACGGCCCCGTGCTCAACGACGGCTATGACGATGATGCGGTCAAGAAGATCGGTGAACATCGTCCGTCTGGCTCCTTCCGCAGCGGAAAGTACAGCATCTATGACGGCGGGTTGCGCGTACCGCTCATCTCCCATTGGCCAGACGCAATCCCGGCTGGGATTACTTCGCCGGCCCTCATTGACGGTGTCGACATGTTCGCGACATTCGCGAAGCTGGTCGACGAGCCGCTGACCAAGAAGGAGGCGGTCGACAGCTTCGATCTGTTGCCGGCGCTCACCGCCAGCTCGCCGAACGGGCGCAGCTTCGTTGTCGAAGACACGAGCACGGTCAATTCCGAGCAGAGCAGCCTCAATGCGCACGGCGACAGCATCCTGGCGCTGGTCGAGGGCGACTGGAAAGTGATCAAGCCGCAAGGTTCGATTTCCAGCTCCTTTCATGGCAACGACATCGGCGACGGACCGGTCGCGCAGCTGTTCAATATCACCGAGGATCCCGGCGAGACCATCAATCTCGCCATGCGCTACCCCGAACGCACGCAGCACATGCTGGCACGGCTCGAGTTGATCCTCGCATCCGGTCGAAGCCGGCCGAACTGACTAAGCGTCACGGCAATCCCGCCCGCTGACGGGCAAATTTCAGCTTCAGGAGTGCTCCGGCTATGCGGCTGGCAACGATCGATGTAATCGTGGTGGCGGTCTATTTCGTTCTCATTTTCGGACTTGCGCAGTTCGTCTCGCGCGACAAGGCCGGGCATCAGAAGAATTCGACCGACTATTTTCTTGCCTCGCGCGATCTGCCGTGGTGGGCGATCGGCGCATCCCTGATCGCGGCGAACATTTCGGCCGAACAAATCGTCGGAATGTCGGGCTCGGGATACGCGATCGGGCTCGCCATTTCATCCTACGAGTGGATGGCGGCGCTGACCATTCTCATTGTCGGCAAATATTTCCTGCCGATCTTCCTCGAGAACAAAATCTACACGATGCCGCAGTTCCTCGAGCAGAGGTACGGTCCGGCGACACGAACCATCCTGGCCGTCTTCTGGCTCGGCCTGTACATCTTCGTGAACCTCACCTCGATCATCTGGCTCGGGTCGATTGCCGTGACGCAGGTAGCCGGTGTCGACCAGAATGTTGCGCTTCTGGCGCTCGGCCTGTTTGCCCTGTTCTACCAGCTGCGGGGCGGTCTGAAGGCGGTGGCGCTGACCGATATCGTCCAGGTCACGCTGCTGGTGGCGGGCGGATTGATGGTGTCGTGGATTACGCTCTCGACCGTCGGCCATGGCAGCGTCGTTGCCGGCTTTTCCGCGCTCACGAGCCGAGTGCCCGATCATTTCAGGATGATTCTTTCACCGTCGGATCCGCATTTCGACGACCTGCCGGGTATCTCGGTACTGATCGGCGGGATGTGGATCGCCAACCTGTCCTACTGGGGGTTCAACCAGTACATCATTCAGCGGGCGCTCGCCGCAAAGAGCTTGCCCGAAGCCCAGAAGGGCGTGGTGTTCGCTGCCTTTCTCAAGCTCATCACGCCACTGGTCATCGTTGTTCCCGGCATTGCCGCCGTGCTGCTCGCCCCCGATCTCACCAAGCCCGACGATGCTTATCCGACGATGATGCGGCTATTGCCGACCGGAATCCTCGGCCTGGTCTTCGCCGCTCTGATTGCCGCAATTGTCGCTTCGACGGCCTCGAAGATCAATTCGATCTCGACCATCTTCACGCTCGATCTCTATGCGAAGTTCAAGCACCAGAAGAGCAACGTCGAGGACCTGGGCGGCAGTGAAGCCACCACACCCTCCGAGCGCCACCTGGTGCTGGTCGGCCGTATCGCCGCCTGTGTCGCGCTGGCGCTGGCGCTGCTGACCGCGCGTCCGCTGCTCGGCCATTCCGACCAGGCGTTCCAGTATATCCAGGAATATACCGGCTTCTTCACACCGGGCATCACGGTCATCTTCATGCTTGGGCTGTTCTGGAAGCGCGCGAGCGAAGCGGGGGCAATCACCGCCGCCATCGGCTCGTTTGTCCTGTCGCTCGCAATGAAGCTTGCAACGCCCGGCTTTCCCTTCATGAACCGGATGCTGGTGGTGTTCGTCGTGACCCTCACTCTGGCGGTCGTGGTGTCGCTGATCTGGCCCAATGCCGCCGGCCGCAACCGCATCGACAACAGCCGCGTTAGCCACAGGACCTCGACCGGCTTCAACGTCGCCGCGCTGGCGGTCGTGATGATCCTCGTTGCTCTCTACGCCACATGGTGGTGAGTCGATGACGGGTGAGGGGTTTCTGGCGATCGACTGGGGCACGTCGAACCGCCGCATCTATTTGCTCGATGGCGCCGGCACATTGCGCACGATCGAGCGCGACGATCGCGGCCTCTCCGTTGTCAACCGCGAGGCGTTCCCCGTGGAAGTGGCGCAAATCAGGGCGCGGCTCGGCGATCTTCCGATGCTCTGCGCCGGAATGGTGGGTTCGGCGAGCGGTTGGGTCGAGGCGTCTTATTGTCCCTGTCCGGCCGCACTGGAAGATCTTGCGGAAGCGATCAGCTGGGTTGAGCCCGGACGCACGGCGATCGTGCCTGGAGTCAGCTTCGGGAAAGACGGCCGTGCCGATCTGATGCGCGGCGAAGAAGTGCAACTGCTCGGCGCTGCGGCGGCGGGACTGGTGCCGGGCGACGCGTTGCTCTGCCAGCCGGGCACGCACTGCAAATGGGCCCGCATCGCGAACGGCCGGATCGATTCGTTCCGGACGACCATGACCGGCGAGCTGTTCGGACATCTCAAGAACCACGGTGTGCTCGCCGAGTATATGACCGGAGAGGTTGCAAGGGGCGAGGCATTTCACCGCGGTCTCGCGCAGTCGTCCAGCCGCTCGCTGCTCGGCGATCTATTCTGTGCCCGGGTCGCGGTGCTTCAGGGCAAGCGCGACATCGGCGATACCGCGGCCTACGTCAGTGGCCTCCTGATCGGGAACGACGTCCTCGAACAGGAAATTGGCGCTGGAAACCTCGTCCATGTGCTTGCCGATCCGCTTCTCGGCGACCTTTACGGCGCGGCGATCGAAGCGGCGGGCGGCAAAGCCGTGCTGCTCGACAGCGAGGATGCGTTCGTTGCCGGGATCGCCCGGCTCTGGGCACTGGTGAAATGATCGGTACCTTCACCGCGATCGCTTCCCCCGCCACTGCACTCAACTTGTTCCCCGCCGAGGCGCTCGCCCCAGCTGTGTTGAAGGCTCATCGCGCAATACTCCCGTCTCGCCTCCCGGTGCTCCCGCTGGGCGCGATCCGCTCTGAAAGGACCGGGGCGGGCGGTGCTGGCCCGGACGGCTTCGGCCGCGGCCCGGCACTCCATCAATCCGCCGGCGCGTCCGCCGACGCCGGAGCGCAGGCGTTGAAATTCATGGTTGAGATCGGAAGCACTTGCGGCCGCGCCATGGCCAAGGGCGACGGCCGATGAGCGGGATCTGGCTCGGCCTGGTCGGCATCGGCAAGATCGCGCGCGATCAGCATGTTCCGGCACTCATCTCGAGCAGCCGGTTCGAGCTCGCCGCGACCGCCAGTCGCGAGGGGAGGGTCGATGGTGTGCCGCGCTTCACCGACATTGCAAAGATGATTGCCGCGGCCGGTGGCGAGCTCGAGGCCGTTTCGATCTGCACTCCGCCGGATGGGCGGTTCGATCAGGCGGTGGCGGCGATCGACGCCGGCCCTCATGTGATGCTCGAGAAGCCGCCGTGTGCGACCGTCAGCGAGATCGCGAGTCTTTCTCGACGGGCGCGCGACAGGGGCGTCTCCCTGTTTGCAACCTGGCACTCGCGTGAAGCGGCTGGCGTCGAGCCCGCGAGGAGCTGGCTGGCGGGAAAGCAAGTCAGGAGCGCCCGGATCGTCTGGAAGGAGGATATCCGCCGCTGGCATCCGGGGCAGAGCTGGATCCTCGCTCGAGCAGGCTTCGGCGTGTTCGATCCGGCCATCAATGCCTTGTCGATCGCAACCTTGCTGCTTTCGGATGAACTGGCGCTCCGCTCCGCCTGGATGGAGGTGCCCTTCGGCTGCGGGGCGCCTTTGCGGGCACGACTGCAGATGTGCCTTGGCAGCGCGCCAGTGAACGCGGAATTCGATTTTCTCAAAGAGGGAGCCCAGATCTGGGACCTCGTCGTCACGACAGATGAAGGTACTCTAACCCTTTCCGAGGGTGGACGGATTCTCGAACTTGGCGACGGAACCAGGGTCGAAGGCGCCGATCGCGAATATTCGCGACTTTACGACCGCTTTGCCGATCTCATCGCCAGCGGTTGCAGCGATGTTGACGTCCGCCCGCTGCAACTCGTCGCGGATGCATTCCTCGTTGCCGACGTCGAGAGCGGGGCGCCGTTTGCATTCTGATCGACGGGCAAGGCCGCAGCCGGGCGCCGGACATTGGTCATTCAACCGCCAGCATGAAGGAAAGATGAGATGAACCGCCGCGATTTCCTTGCCTCGATCTCAGCCGGAGCCATGGCTGTCGGGACCGCCGGCGCGGTGACCGCACGGCCGGGGATCGGGCCCTCACGGACGGACTCGGACCCCGTCCGCAAGGAGGCGGGACCGGCAAGCGCCGACCAGCCCAACATACTCCTCATCATCAGCGACCAGCATCGCGCCGGCATCAGCAAGCGCTCGGGTTACAAGTTCGACACGACGCCGGCGCTCGATCGCCTTGCGGGCAGCGGCGTCGATTTCCAGCGCAGCTACTGCACGAGTCCCGCCTGCGTGCCGAGCCGGATTTCGATGCTAACCGGCCGCTGGCCTGATGCCCATCGAGTGAAGATGAACCTCGATGCGAAGGAAGCGGTCTACCAGAAAGACCTTTACCAGGTCGCCCGCGAGCAGGGCTATATCACTGGGCTCGCAGGAAAAAACCACACCTATCTAACGCCTGACCGGGTCGATTTCTGGCGCGAATATGGACACGGGTTTGGCTATGTTCCACCTGGCGCACCGGCCGCCTACAGCGAGTTCGAGACCTGGCTAGCCAACACGGGCTTCAATCTTTCGGAACAGCCCACTCCGTTTCCCAGCGAAGTGCAGCATCCTTATCGGATTGTGTCCGACGCGATCGAGTTTCTCGACAAGGCCGGCGCGCAGCGCTTCTGTCTCCAGGTGAGTTTTCCGGAGCCTCACGATCCGGAGCAGGTCTCCGAACCCTACTGGAACATGTTTCCGCCAGAATCCATGCCGGACCGCCTCGTGGGACCCGAAGCGCTAAAGCGGATGGGCTTCCGCGAGAACTGGTTGCAGGGGCTGGCACTGAGCGCCTTTCCCGACAGCGACAAGGCGTGGCGCCGTTATGCGTCCAATTATCTCGGCGCGCTCCGCATGATCGACGACCAGATGAAACGCCTGCTCGACCACATGGAACATGCCGGACAGCTGGCAAACACGGTGATCGTCGTCCTTTCCGATCATGGCGATTACCTGATGGAGTACGGCCTGCCCCGCAAGGGCGTGGGCCTAGCAGACTGTCTGGCGCGCATTCCGATGGTCTGGGCCGGTCCCGGCATTCGCCCGGACGCCACTCTGAACAAGAATGTGCACGTCTCGATGGCCGATGTCATGCCGACCCTGTGCGAATTCATGAAAGCCGAGATTCCGGTCGGCGTTCAGGGACGCAGTCTCAAGCCGCTGCTCTCCGGAAGTCCTTATCCCCATGACGAATTTCGGAGCATCTACGCGACAGTCGGGGTCGGCGGACTTTACTACGATCGGCAGGATCAGGTTCCTTATTCGACGGCACGCCGCGGCACTTCGAACTGGGACGAACTCAACAAGGTAACCCAGAGCGGCAACCAAAAAATGGTTCGCATGGGCGATTGGAAGCTTGTCTTCGACATGATGGGCTACGGGCAGCTGTTCCATCTGCCGAGCGACCCCGCAGAGCTCGACAATCGCTTTGACGATCCCGGCGCCGCGCAGCCCCGAAATGCGCTTCTTGCCGAATTGCTGATGTGGACGATCCGAAACCAGGATCCGCTGCCGACCGGGCCGCAAAACAGGAAATATCAGACCAAGTGGCCAGCACATCACAATTGGTACGCCCCGCACCGCGAGGCAAAGGCAGGCACCGCCTTCCGGCCGTAGTCGGACTGGAATCGCGGCCGTCGGAATCAGCTACGGATCGCCGGCATGCGTGATGCGCTGCTTTGCGGGATGGCGCCGACGAACGATTGGCGGCCGTGCAACTTTCGATTGCGGGCAGCAAACCAATCGTGAGCCGGCCATCGCACGAGCGCGGCCCCTATGATTGGCACAGAGGCTTGTCGCGACTGCGACGCATCCGAGACGCGGGCGAAATCCCGTTGGAATGCCAGTTCGACTCCGTTCAGGAGACCGGGAGAAGATCCGCAGCGGACCTCGATCGAAGCCTCGCCTATCTTGCTGGTTGAGAGGTGCTGTTCGGCCATCCGTTCGGCGGTGTTGCGCTGTCGGTCGGACCGGTGCTCAACGGCTGGATAAGGCGCTCTGTCCGAGAGGATTGAAGCAGCGCTTTTTTTCATAACCGTCCCGTTCGTGAGAGCTTCATCTGGGGAAAGCTTCCTGACGGATCGATGGATGATCTGGTTTGGATGCCTGCGGACCGGGCGAGCGCCACTTCGGTGCTAATGTTCAACAGTTCATAACGTGCTCCGGTCATCATCCCGGCCGAATGATCTTGCCGCGTGATAGATGATGCATCTTGCCGAACGTCGGGCTGCCGTCCCCAAGGAAGGCCAGCGGCGCGAGTTTGCTCGCGTCGATATCCAGTGCCGCGCCCGTATCGTGATCGGCAACCGTCATTACGCCGGTTATCTTCACAATATCTCGCGAGGGGGAGCCAAGCTCCGGACCATCTCTCCGATCGGCAAGCTCGGAAACATCCTGCTGAGACTGCCGGACCTGCCTCCGCTCAGGTGCCGGCTGCGATGGAGCGACTCCTATAATGCGGGCGTTGCATTCGAGTTGCCCTTGCCCGCTGCTGACCTTGCGAAATGGACGCGGAACCGGTCCGTCATCGCGAAGGCGGTTTCGTGCGACATCGCAAGGCTGGAGCCGGACAGCGGCTTATCCTCCTTGTCGGGCGGCTGACATTCCATTGCCCCCGCAATGGCCGGAAAAGTGTAACTGAAGCCGGTCGGTGATGCGTCGCTTGCCGATCGTTGGCGCCCGCCTCGCGAATTGAGCAATGCTGCTGCCGGACCGCGGCTCACCGGTCGTCTGGCCTGGGGCCTGGCGCACCATGGAGGCCTTCATGCAAAAGGGGGCGGCCCAGTTCGCCCGGGCCGCCCTGCCGAATGCGTGCCTCGCCTTGGGGGAGTAGCGGGCACTCCCGTGAAACTGGCGCCGGTCGATCCGGTTCCGGGCCTGTCCCGCGGCGGGACCAGTGGACGCCTTGCACTGTTGGAATTGACCGGCCAATCTCAGCCGGCCGCGTGTCGAATCGCCGGCCCGGGGTGGGCGCTGCTCGGTGCGCTCACCTCGTCTGCGGCCTCATGGGCTCGCGGCGGCGGCGTCCAGAATAAGTGGCAGGCGCGCGCGGTGATCGCGCCATTTCGCACTTGGCTGTGTAGATCGCCTGGCCCTGGCCGAGCTGCCGGCAGCTGAGGTTCACGGCCAAGCGGACATCAGCGCCCTCGGATGTGGGCTGGGAGCCAAGGTATGCCCGAGCAGCGGCTCGGGCGAGCAGGTCGCCACTTTCGGCGCGCGATCAGCCAGACGATGGCGACGATCCCGGGCGCCGAAACGCAGGCCAGCGCCGCGCCGGCAATGGCGGCAATGAACAAGCGCATCCTAGAGAAGGGCGCCCTTGCAGGCGGCTGCGGCTTTCTTCGAGGGCCAGATCGAATTGAGGATTTCGGCAAGGCGCGCGCCGGCGGCGATCAGGCGCTGGGCCTGCAGCGAGCGCCGCGTCCTGCCGTACCCTTGCGGATCGGCAAATTGCACGTCCCAGTCCTTTGGCTGCGCCGCGTCGCGCGCATAGCGCATGCCATCATAGGCGGTTCGAGCGGCGACGACGCTTTCGGTTGCCCATTTCTCGGGCGGATCGGCGACCGGGTTGGGAAGCGGCGCGATCCGGCAGGCGCTGTGGATCGCGGCGGCTGAAGGGGTCGTGCCGAGGGCCGATGCGATCTCGTCCCACGAATGATGAAGATTCTCGTGGAACGCGGTCGGAAGAAGCAGGAAATTCCCGCCGACCGTCGGCAGGCCGTCGTCGCCGGTCTCGGCATTGGCGGCATCGAGATAGATGGCGCCGACGTGGAGCGGCTGGTGCACGTCGCCGACGAAATGGGCGAGCAGCAGGAGCGCCTCGCTCTTGTCCGCGATGCTGAACGGGGCAGGGGCGGCGCAGCGCTCGCCGGCCTTGCATTTGAGAACCGCTTCGGCGGCCTCGATCGCGTGGACGACATCGTAGGGCTGCGCTCCGAAATATGACGCTTCATACTCGCTGTGCAGGTGCACGTTCACGTCGGCGAAATGGTAGCTGAGATTGCATTTCGTGGGGTGCCCCGAATAGTCGCAATTGGTCCAGTTGCGCGAGGCATAATCGGTCATCCGCCGAACCTCGCCGGGACTGTTGCCAAAGACGGTACATGCCTTTGGCGTATATTGGTCGGAATGATAGCTGTAGCCGCTGGCGGGGCTGCCGCTGACGCTCCGGATGCAATCGGGCCAGACCGCCGCCTCGCCGAGCGTCACGGTGGGACCGAGCAGCGTCCGGACGTGCTGTCTTGCATTGGGATTGAGCAGCGCGAAGGCGAGATTGCCGACATATTGATGACCGGCGGATCCCCAGGCGAGCGACGCGGTGGGAAAAGATGCGGTCGCAACCACCAGCGCCGCCAGCGCTGAACGCCGGAAGATCGGTCTGGCGATAGTCCTCGAATTGCGTCCCATAAGCATCGACCTCCGTCCGGGGGGTCAGATTCGGCCCCGACACCATATCCCCGGCGAGGGCCGACTTCCACTGCCGTTGGTGGACGACGAAAGTCGTCGCGCGGCCTCTCCGCACCGCGCGATCGGCGATGGTGCCGTCGGCTGTTGCGCCAGGCTTCCAGGTTTTTTCCGGGGGGGGACGTGCGCGATGTTCCTGCCGGTCGGGACCTTCGGCAGAGTCTTGACTCGTGACACGCCACTTCCGGCGGCTCGCGGGGACCGCACGAGATTCGTCGAGGAGCGCGTCGCCGCGGCGGAGCGTCAGTGGTGCCAGACGCGCCCGTCGCTGATTGCTCACCCCGTTGCCGGCGTGGGGCCGGCGGGGAGTTGGAATGACGCCGACCAAGTTGCTGATCGGACAGATCCTGGTCGTGTTCGCGATCATGGCGCTGGGCGTCTGGGCAGCGACCCAGTGGGCGGCGGCAATGCTTGGCTACCAGCCCGAGCTTGGCTCGCCCTGGCTCGAGCTCCGCGGCCTCCCTTTCTACCGGCCATGGGCCCTGTTCGGCTGGTGGTTTCATTACGAGGCCTATGCGCCGGCCGTGTTCAACAAGGCGGGATCGCTTGCCGCCGCGAGCGGCTTCCTCGGCTGCGGCGCGGCGGTCGCGGGTTCGCTGTGGCGCGCGCGCCAGCGAGGCGCGGTGACGACCTACGGATCGGCGCGCTGGGCGACCGCCAGGGAAGTCGGTGAAGCGGGGCTGTTCGGCGGGGCCGGGCTGTTCCTCGGCAGCTTCGCCGGTGCCGACCTGCGGCACGACGGGCCCGAACATGTCATGGCCTTCGCGCCGACGCGCAGCGGCAAGGGTGTCGGGCTGGTCATCCCGACCCTGCTGTCGTGGACGGGCTCGGCCGTCATTCACGACATCAAGGGCGAGAACTGGACGCTGACCGCCGGCTGGCGGTCGCGTTTCTCGCATTGCCTGCTGTTCAACCCGACCGATTGCCGGTCAGCCCGCTACAATCCCCTGCTCGAGGTCCGGCGCGGCGCGGGGGAAGTGCGCGACGTCCAGAATATCGCCGACATCCTGGTCGATCCCGAAGGCGCGCTCGAGCGGCGCAATCATTGGGAGAAGACGAGCCATTCGCTGCTCGTCGGCGCCATCCTCCACGTGCTTTATGCCGAGGAGGAGAAGACGCTCGCGCGGGTCGCGGCGTTGCTGTCCGATCCCGCCCGGAGCTTCGTTGCCACATTGCGCATGATGATGACCACGCCCCACCTTGGGGCCGGCGTCCATCCGGTGGTCGCCTCGGCGGCGCGCGAGCTGCTCAACAAGTCCGACAACGAGCGCTCCGGCGTGCTCTCGACCGCCATGTCGTTCCTCGCACTCTATCGCGATCCGACGGTCGCCGCCGTGACGTCCGCTTGCGACTGGCGGATCGAGGATCTCGTCGCCTCGCAACGGCCGGTCTCGCTCTATCTTGTCGTTCCGCCGTCCGACATCTCGCGGACCAAGCCGCTGGTGCGGCTGGTGCTCAACCAGATCGGCCGCCGCCTGACCGAGCAGCTTCAGCCCGCTGGACGAGGCCGGCCGCCGCTCCTGCTGATGCTCGACGAGTTTCCGGCGCTTGGCCGGCTCGATTTCTTCGAGAGCGCGCTCGCTTTCATGGCCGGCTACGGAATCCGTGCCTTCCTCATCGCCCAGTCGCTGAACCAGGTCGAAAAGGCCTATGGCGAGCACAATTCGATCCTCGACAATTGCCATGTCCGGGTGACCTTCGCGACCAACGACGAGCGGACCGCGAAGCGAATCTCGGACGCGCTCGGCACCGCCACCGAGCAGCGCGCGATGCGCAACTATGCCGGTCACCGGCTCGCCCCATGGCTCTCCCACGTCATGGTCAGCCGACAGGAGACGTCGCGCCCGCTGCTCACGCCCGGCGAGGTCATGCAGCTCCCACCGGGCGAGGAACTGGTGCTCCTCTCGGGCACGCCGCCGATCCGCGCGCGCAAGCTCCGCTACCATGAGGATCGCCGCTTCGCCGCCCGGCTTTCCCCGCCGCCAGTGCTCGACGCCCAGGTCTATGCCGATCGCCCGCTTGAGCGCCCCCATGACTGGACGGGCTGTTGCGCCGGGCCGGCGGAGATTGCCGCGGAAGGAGAGGGGGAGGAGTTCTCCGGCGAGGGTGGACTAGGCCACGAACGGCTCCTCCCGGGCCTTGGAGCGGAGGAGGGTCGCCCGCATGCCCCGGACCCTTCCGATCCGCTCGGCCCGGGCGAAGACGAGGACGAGCCTGGCGCCGTCGCGTCCTTGCTTGCCCCAATGCACCCGCTCGCGCCGGCGCTCGCCGCCGACGCCATCAACCAGGGATCGGATCGCGGCGGCGATCTGCTTCCCGGCTTCTAGAGGCGGCGATGGGACGCTCGCACAAGCGTCGGTGTCGAGGAAGTCGGCGATGAGCGCGGCCGAGGCGCTCGAGCGCAAGTGCGCGATGCTGCGCACGGCGATGGGACCGGAGATCGCCGCGGCGCTTGCCGATCCCCTGGTGATCGAGATCATGGTCAACCCCGACGGGGCGCTTCGACTTGACCGGCTGGGCACCGGCCGCTGCGATACCGGCGCCACCCTTGGCGCGGACCAGGTCGAGCGCATCATCCGGCTGGTCGCGAGCCACGCCCGGAGCGAGGTTCATGGCGCCGCGCCGATCGTCGGCGCCGAATTGCCGCCATTCGCCCGGGGGCTCGCCGGCGAACGGTTCGAAGGCGTGCTTCCGCCGGTCTCGACCGGTCCCTGTTTTTCGATCCGCAAGCCCGCGGCGCGGATCTATACGCTCGCCGATTATGTGAGCGACGCGATCATGCCGGCGGAAACCGCGCGGCTTCTCTCGCTGGCGGTCGTCGAGCGGCGCAATATCCTCGTGGCCGGCGGGACCAGCTCGGGCAAGACCACGCTCGCCAATGCCTTGCTCGCCGAGCTTGGCCCCCGCGACGAGCGGGTGATCCTGATCGAGGATACGCGCGAGCTCCAGTGCGCCGCCTCCGACACGGTCGCGCTGAGGACTCGCCCCGGCGTCGTCAGCATGGCCGATCTGGTACGCTCGACGCTCCGCCTGCGGCCCGACCGGATCATCGTCGGCGAGGTGCGTGGCCCCGAAGCGCTCGAGATGCTCAAGGCCTGGAACACCGGCCATCCCGGGGGGATCGCGACGGTCCATGCCAATAGCGCCCGCTCGGCGCTCTACCGGCTCGAGCAACTGATCCAGGAAGCGGTGGTGACGGTACCGCGCCGGCTGATCGCGGAGGCCATCGACATCGTCGTCTTCATTGCCGGGCGCGGCACCGCCCGGCGGATCGCCGGCATCGAATGCGTCGAGGGCGTCGATGCCGTCGGCGACTACGCGCTGCGGCCCCTCGATCCCCAAGCCCCTGCCTCATGAGGAGAAAGACCATGCCTGGATTATCGTCCCTTCGGTCCATGAATCTGGGCCGCGCGGCGCTGCTCGCGACGGTGATCGTCACGACCACGTCGGCGCGCGCGGCGGGCTCGGGCATGCCGTGGGAAGAGCCGCTCCAGAAGGTGCTGGATTCGGTCCAGGGTCCCGTCGCCAAGATCGTCGCGGTGATCATCATCATCACCACCGGCCTGACCCTGGCGTTCGGCGAGACCGCGGGCGGGTTCCGGCGGCTGATCCAGATCGTGTTCGGCCTGTCGATCGCCTTTGCCGCCTCGTCCTTCTTCCTCTCCTTCTTCAGCTTCGGCGGCGGGGCCCTGATCTCGTGAGCCCGAGCGAGGCCCACCCCGAAGGCTTCGAGGCGCCGGTGCATCGCGCCCTGGTCGAGCCGATCCTGCTTGGCGGCGCACCGCGCGGGATCGCGATCGTCAACGGCACGGTCGCGGCCGCGCTCGGCCTAGGGCTGCAGCAATGGCTTGCCGGACTGATGGTCTGGGCGCTTGGCCATTCGGTCGTGGTGATCGCCGCCAGGCGCGATGCCGACTTCGCCGCCGTGCTCGTCCGTCACCTGCGCCTTCCCGGGACGTTCGAATGCTGAACCTCGCCGAATATCGGAGCCGCGCCGACCGGCTCGCCGACCATCTCCCCTGGGCCGCGCTGGTCGCGCCGGGCGTCATCCTCAACAAGGACGGCAGCTTCCTTCGAGTGCTGCGCTTCCGGGGCCCGGATCTTGAAAGCGCGACCGAAGCCGAGCTCGTCGCGGCCGCCGCGCGGGTCAACAATATGCTGAAGCGCTTCGGCTCGGGCTGGGCGCTGTTCTTCGACGCCGAGCGGGTCGAAGCCTCAGGCTACCCGGAGAGCCGCTTTCCCGATCCGGCGTCGTGGCTGGTCGACATCGAGCGGCAGGCGAGCTTCGAGGGCGGCCGCGACCATTATGAGAGCTTTTATCATCTGAGCCTCGTCTGGCTTCCGCCCGGCGATGCGGAGGCGCGCGCCGGGAGGGCGCTGGTCGAAGGGAGCGCCGGCCGGGAGCGCCGCGACTGGCGCGAGGCACTGGCCTCGTTCGTCGCCGACACCGACCGGGCGCTCGACCTGCTGTCGGGCCTGATGCCCGACGTGCGGGCGCTCGACGATGCCGAAAGCCTGTCCTTTCTCCACAATGCGGTCTCCGACCGGCACCATCGCGTGGCCGTGCCCGCGACGCCGGTCTATCTCGACGCGCTGCTTGCCGACACGCCGCTGACCGGCGGGCTCGAGCCGATGCTCGGCAATCTTCACCTGAGGACCCTGACCATGCTCGGCTTTCCGTCGCTGAGCCGGCCCGGAATCCTCGATGCGCTCAACGCCCAGGATTTCGGCTACCGCTGGACGACCCGCTTCATCGCGCTCGACAAAGCGGACGCGGCGAGGGCGCTGACCAGGCTTCGCCGCCAGTGGTTCAACAAGCGCAAGTCCGTCACCGCGCTGCTGCGCGAGGTGATGTACAACCAGCCGGTCCAGCTCACCGACAGCGATGCCGACAATAAGGTTGCGGACTCGGACCTCGCTTTGCAGGAGCTTGGCGGCGACCATGTCGCCTTCGGTTACCTGACCACGACCATCACCTTCTCGGACTCGGATCCCGCGGCCGCGGAGGCGAAGGTGAGGGCGGTCGAGCGGGTGGTCAACGGGCTCGGCTTTACCGTCAAGCGCGAGCGGATGAACGCGGTCGAGGCGTGGCTGTCGAGCCTTCCTGGCCAGGTGTACGCCAATGTCCGCCAGCCCCTCGTTCACACCCTCAACCTTGCCCATCTGATGCCGCTGTCCGCGCTGTGGGCCGGCCCGGAGCGCAACGACCATCTGGGCGGCCCGCCTTTGTTGTTCGCCGAAACCGGCGGTTCGACCCCGTTCCGCCTCTCGACCCACGTCGGCGATGTCGGCCACATGCTGATCGTCGGTCCGACCGGCGCCGGCAAGTCGGTGCTGCTCGCGCTGCTGGCGCTCCAGTTCCGGCGCTATCCGGGCGCCCAGGTCTTCATGTTCGACAAGGGCTGGTCGGCGCGCGCCGCGGTGCTGGCGATGGGCGGCGCGCACCACGAGCTCGTGGCCAGCGCTCCCGACGGCGGACTGTCGTTCCAGCCGTTGAAGCGCATCCATTCGGCCGCCGAGCGAAGCTGGGCGGCCGAATGGCTCGCCGGGCTTCTCGCTCATGAGAAGGTCGCGGTCACGCCCGAGGTCAAGGACTCGCTCTGGTCGGCGCTGCTCAGCCTCGCAAGTGCGCCGGAGAATGAGCGAACCCTGACCGGCCTCTCGCTGCTGCTCCAGTCGAACGCGCTCAAGGCGGCGCTGTTGCCGTACACCCTCGAAGGGCCTCACGGGCAGCTGCTCGACGGCGCGGAAGACCGGCTGTCGCTGGCGGCCGTCCATTGCTTCGAGACCGAGACGCTGATGGGACAAGCGGCTGCGGTGCCGCCGGTCCTCACCTATCTCTTCCACCGCCTCGAGGAGAAGTTCGACGGGCGCCCGACCCTGCTGCTGCTCGACGAAGCCTGGCTGTTCCTCGACAATCCCCTGTTCGCGGCGCGGATCCGCGAATGGCTCAAGGTGCTGCGCAAGAAGAATGTCGCGGTGGTGTTCGCGACCCAGTCGCTCGCCGATGTCCAGGCGAGCAGCATTGCACCGGCAATCGTCGAAAGCTGTCCCCAGCGCATCTTCCTGCCCAACGACCGCGCGGTCGAGCCGCAGGCGCGGGCCGCTTACGAAAGCTTCGGGCTCAATGCGCGCCAGATCGAACTGGTCGCGCGGGCGACTCCAAAGCGCGATTATTACCTCCAGTCGCGGCGCGGCAACCGTTTGTTCCATCTCGCGCTCGGGCCGATCGGGCTTGGCCTCTGCGGCGCCTCGGACCCGGGCTCAAACCGCCTGATCGACCGATTGCTCGAGGAGGGTCCCCGAGCAAGCTTCCTCGCCCGCTTCCTTGAAGCGCGGGACCTCGGCTGGGTGGCCGCGCTCGTCGACCAGTTTCAAGCATCACCAGAAGGAGAACAGTCATGAAGGCTTGTCACCGTGCATTGGGCTTCGGAGCGTTCGCCTCCGTTGTCGTCTGCGGCTCGCTCGTCGCGCCCGCTGCTCCGGCGTCCGCGCAACTGGCCGTGTTCGACGGGACCAATTACGCGCAGAACCTGCTCCAGGCGGCGCGTGCGCTCAACCAGATCAACAACCAGATCAAGTCGCTTCAGAACGAAGCCACCATGCTTCAGAACATGGCCACGAACTTGAAGACTCTGGATTTCCCGCAATTGACGCGGCTGACCTCGGCGATGAGCCAGATCAACCAGCTGATGAGCCAGGCGAAGGGGATTCAGTTCAAGGTCGCCGGGCTCGATGCCGAGGTCAGCCGCCTGTTCCCGGGCGCCCTGAGCCAGGCGCCGGCAAGCGACCAGCGCGTCGCGCAGGCGCGGGCGCAGCTCGATGCCGCGACCGCGGCGTACCGGCAGTCGATGATCGTCCAGGCGCAGGTCGCCGAAAATGTCGCCGCCGATGCCGGGACCCTCAATGAGCTCGCGGCGAGCAGCGAGGGCGCGGTCGGTGCGCTTCAGGCGCAGCAGGCCGCCAGCCAGCTGATGGCGCTGAGCGTCAAGCAGCAGCTCCAGCTCCAGAGCCTGCTCGCGTCCGAATATCGCGCCTCGGCGATCGACCGGGCACGCCGCGCGCAGGCCGAGGAGGACGGCCGCGCCGCGACCCAGCGCTTCCTCAATGGAACAACGGCCGGCGGCAACTGAAATCCGACAGGGCGCGGGCGACTTTACCCCTGCTGTCCGCCGCCCGCCGCGGGGCTTCCGACTCCCCCTGGGGAAGTCCCGCGGCACCTCTCCCGATCACCTCCTCTGAAAGCGAGTTCATGGGTGACTTGAGCGTCATCGACCGTTTCATGGCGGCCTTCGTCCAATATATCGACAGCGGGTTCGGCCTGCTTCGCGGCGATGTCGCCTTCCTGTCGAGCACGCTGATCGGCATCGATATCACCCTTGCCGGGCTGTTCTGGGCGCTTGGCGGCGAGGACGATGTGATCGGCCGCTTCCTGAAGAAGATCCTCTATGTCGGCGCCTTCGCCTTCATCATCGGCAGTTTCTCGACGCTCGCCGACATCATCTTCAAGTCGTTTGCCGGGCTTGGGATCACCGCCGGCGGCGGGGCGATCAGCGCCGACCAGCTCCTGAAGCCCGGCTTCATCGCCTCGACCGGCTTCGACGCGGCCAAGCCCTTGCTCGACCAGGTCAGCCAGCTGATGGGGCCGGTCGCCTTCTTCGAGAACTTCCTGACCATCGCCGTGCTGATGATTGCCTGGCTGTTCGTCATCCTCGCCTTCTTCGTCCTCGCGATCCAGCTCTTCATCACCATTCTCGAGTTCAAGCTGACGACGCTCGCCGGTTTCATCCTGGTCCCGTTCGCCTTGTGGAACCGGACCAGCTTCCTTGCCGAGCGTGTGCTCGGCAATGTCGTTTCGTCCGGGATCAAGGTGATGGTGCTCGCCGTCATCGTCGGCATCGGCTCGGGCTTCTTCGCCGAATTCAGGGCGGCCGCGAGCGGCGGGCAGCCTGACCTCACGGGTGCGATGAGCCTCGTGCTTGCAAGCCTCGCCCTGCTCGGCCTCGGGATCTTCGGTCCGGGAATCGCCTCGGGCCTTGTCGCCGGCGCGCCCCAGCTCGGGGCGGGCGCCGCGATCGGGACCACGGCGGCCGCGGTCGGGACCCTCGCCGCGGGCGGCGGCCTTGCCGTCGGCGGAGTGCGCGCGGTCGGCGGCGCGGGGCTCGGCGCGGTCCGCGCCGGAACCGCGATGGGCGCCGCCGCCTCGACCGCCTACAGGCTTGGCCAGGAAACGTCCGGCAACCCCAGTGTCGGCGCCGGCCGCGGCGGGGTCGCCCGCGCCCGCGGTGCCGCGCACCGGGGCCGGATCGCCCAAGCCAGATCGGAACAG
>JAICXF010000034.1 GCA_025981625.1 Sphingomonas sp.
ATCGGCGCGGTGCAGCCTTCGAGGTAGGAGACGTAGCTGCCCTTGTCGGCGACGATCAAAGTCCGCTCGAACTGACCGGTATTCTCGGCATTGATGCGGAAATAGGTCGACAGCTCCATCGGGCAGCGCACGCCCTCGGGCACGTAGACGAAGGTGCCGTCGCTAAAGACCGCGCTGTTGAGGCAGGCGAAATAATTGTCGCGCTGGGGGACGACGCTGCCGAGATATTTCTTCACGAGCTCCGGATGCTCCCGGATCGCTTCGGAGATGGAGAGGAAGATGACTCCGGCCTTCTTGAGCTCCTCGCGGAACGTGGTCGCGACGCTGACGCTGTCGAACACCGCGTCGACCGCGACCTTGCGGGCGCCCTCGACGCCGGCGAGCACCTTCTGCTCCTCGATCGGGATGCCGAGTTTCTCGTAGGTGCGGCGGATTTCCGGATCCAGCTCCTCGAGCGACGCGAGCTTAGGCTTGGCCTTGGGCGCGGCATAATAATAAGCGTCCTGATAGTCGATCTGGGGAATGTCGAGCTTGGCCCAGCCGACCTCCTCCATCTCCAGCCACGCGCGATAGCCCTTGAGCCGCCAGTCGAGCATCCACTCAGGCTCATTCTTTTTCGCCGAGATGAAGCGGACCGTTTCCTCGCTCAGGCCCTTGGGCGCGAACTCCTGCTCGATGTCGGAGACGAAGCCCCATTCGTAATCCTGCGCGATCTTGTCGCGCAGCTCGCGGTTCTTGACGGCCTGGTTCATCTGGACTGCTCCCCGGCGAAGGCCGGGGTCCAGGATTTATTTGTTGGCTGGACTCCGGCGTTCGCCGGAGAACAGAGAGCCTGGAGCGACACCGCATCCAGCGCGCCGCGAACGGCATGGCCGACGATCCCCATGTGCGGTTTGACCCGGCAATGCGCGTCGAGGGCGCAGTCGAACTTGCCGTCGGAGCAGGCGGACATGGCGATCGGCCCTTCCACCGCCTCGACAACATCCGCGAGACTGATCTTTTGTGCCGGCCTCGCGAGCGAAAAGCCTCCGCCTGCACCGCGCATGCTCCGGAGCAGGCCGCACCCGGCGAGCTGGCCCATCAGCTTCTGCGCCGTTGGGAGTGGCACCCCGGTCTCGCAGGCAAGCTCGGTCGCGCTGAGGCGCGCGCCTGGGGGCCGGCGGGCGGCGGCGGTCATCAGAACGACCGCATAATCGGCAAGGTGGCTCAGGCGCATGTCTAATTCGGAGCTTTCCGGTAGGATTTAGGAGTTTACAGAGGGAAACACAACCGTCATGCCGGACTTGACCCGGCACCCGCCTCCTCTGGAAGAAAGGGCAGGCCCCGGCTCAAGGCCGGGGTGACGGAAACAAATTAATGCGCCTCTATCCCCTAATCCGCCCCTTCGCCTTCGCGCTCGATGCCGAGACGGCGCACCGCGTGGCGATCACGGCGCTGAAGGCCATGCCCCTCCGGCGCCCGCCCGATTTCCCCGCATCGCTGAAGACACGGGTCGCGGGCATCGACTTCCCCACCCCGGTCGGCCTCGCCGCCGGCTTCGACAAGGACGCCGAGGTGGCGGAGGAAATGCTGTCGCTTGGGTTCGGCTTCGTCGAGGTCGGAACGCTGACCCCGCGACCGCAGCCCGGCAATCCGCGTCCCCGACTGTTCCGGCTCAAGGAAGACCAGGCGGTAATCAATCGCATGGGCTTCAACAATGAAGGGCAGCCGGCGGCCTACCCGCGCCTGCTCGAACATACCCACCACCACGGAGTCATCGGGGTCAACGTCGGGGCGAACAAGGACAGCACCGACCGGATCGCCGATTATGTGAGCGGCGTTCGCGCGATGGCGCCCGTGGCCGACTATCTCACGATCAACATCAGCTCGCCCAATACGCCCGGCTTGCGAGGACTTCAGGATCAAGGGGCGCTTGAGCAATTGCTTGCCGCCGTACAGCAGGTCGGTGCGAAAAAGCCGATCTTCCTGAAGGTCGCGCCGGACCTTGCCGAGAGCGATCCCGAGCGCATCGTCCGGGCGGCGATCGATCACCGGATCGATGCGCTGATCGTGTCGAACACCACCGTCTCGCGCCCGCCGCTGAGGTCGCGGCAGGCGACCGAGGCGGGCGGCCTGTCGGGAGCGCCGCTCAAACCGCTGGCACTGCAAGCGCTGCGCAATTTCCGTCTGGCGAGCGGGGGCGAGATTCCGCTGATCGGCGTCGGCGGCATTTCTACAGCCGATGATGCGTGGGAGCGGATCCGGGCCGGTGCAAGCCTTGTCCAGCTCTATTCGGCGATGGTCTATGAAGGACCGCACATCGCACGGCGGATTGCGCTCGGACTGGCCAAGCGGCTGAAGCGCGAAGGCTTCGCCAGCGTTGCCGAGGCGGTGGGGACCGAGTAGCGCAAGCGCGATGCGCCGCTTGTTCCAGTGCTTCACCCTTGCGTTGCTGCTGCTTTTTGAAGGCGCTCCCGCACCTGCCCGAGTCAATCATGCCCCGCGAGCTGGGACGCAGGCTTCGCATCGAACCGGAGTCGTATCGGCCGCCGATCCACGCGCGGCGGCGGCCGGGATCGAGATGCTGCGCCGGGGCGGAAGCGCGACCGACGCGGCGATTGCGGTGATGCTCGCGCTCAATGTCGTCGAGCCGCAGAATTCCGGCATCGGCGGCGGCGGCTTTTTCATCCGCAGCGACGGCAGGACCCGGGGCCTCACCAGCCTCGACGGGCGCGAGACGGCGCCGGCGGCCGCCGATCCGAACTGGTTCATGGGCGCGGATGGCAAGCCGCTGCCGCCGCAGCAAATGTATGTCGGCGGCAAGAGTGCCGGGGTCCCCGGGGCGCTGGCGATGATGGCGCTCGCTCACCAACGCTACGGGCGGTTGCCGTGGGCGACGCTGTTCCAGCCGGCGATCAGGCTGGCGCGCGGCGGCTTCACCGTCTCGTCGCGGCTGCACAATGGCCTCAAGCTCTATGGTCAGCATGTCACCGGCTGGGCGAAGCAGGCCTATTTCGGGGCCGATGGGCAGCCCGTTGCGGAAGGCGCGCTGCTGCGGGTTCCGGCCCTCGCCGAGACGCTCGAGCACATCGCGCGCGATGGAGCGGGGCCGTTTTATCACGGCGCGATGCCCAGGAAGATTGCGGTCGCGCTGGATACCGCCGAACGCAGCCCGTCGAAGATGACCCCTGCGGACATCACCAGCTACCGCGCCAAGCTCCGGCCGGAGGTCTGCGAATCCTATCGCTCGTACCGCATTTGCGGCGTCGGGCCGCCGTCGGGCAGCATCGTCGTGCTGATGATCCTGAAGCAGCTCGAGCGCTTCGACATGGCGGCGCTCGGCCGCAAGTCACCGGTGGCGTGGCATCTCCTCGCCGAATCCGAGCGGCTCGCTTATGCCGATCGCGACACGTATCTCGGCGATCCGGATTTCGTCTCGATCCCTGTCAAAGGATTGCTCGACCCGGCGTATCTCGCGAGGCGCTCGGCATCGATTCAGCCGAACCGCACTTTGGCCAGTATCGAGCCCGGCACCCCTGCGGGGGCTCCGCCGCGGGTGCGCGCGCCGTTCAAGGACGATCCCGGCACGAGCGACCTGGCGGTCGTCGATGGCCGCGGCGATGTCGTCGAGGTGACCACGACCATCAACGGCTATTTCGGATCGGGCGTCGCGGTCGACGGATTCATGATCAACAACGAGCTGCCCGACTTCGACCAGGTGCCGGTCAAGAACGGCTATCTGGTCGCGAACCGGGTCGAAGGCGGCAAGCGGCCGCGCAGCTCGATGTCCCCGATGATCGTTTATGGACCCGATGGAAAGGTGCGCGCGGCGATCGGCGCCGCCGGGGGCGCGACCATCATCTGCCAGGTAGCCAAGGCGCTGGTCGGCCTCATAGACTGGAAAATGAGCATGCAGGATGCGATTGCGATGGGGCTGATCTACGCGCCGGGCAAAACCGCCACGCTCGAGCAGGGCACCGAACTCGAAGCCATGCTTCCCGCGCTCAAGGCGCTCGGCGAAAACGTCCGGATCGGCCCGCTTGGACTGAAGGCGAATGCCGTCGAATACGTGCGGGGCAAGTGGGTCGGTGCGGCGGATCCGCGCAGCGAAGGGGTGGCGATCGACACGGCGGGGCATGTCAGCGTCATCCAGCGCCGCGCCAACGAGCTGAACGGCGCGCACGAATGAGCGCTGCCCCGCGCCAGCTCGAACCGTTCGACAATCTCGTCTCGCTGTTCCTGACGCGGACCGCGGAAAAGCAAGATCAGCCGTTCCTGTGGGCCAAACGCGACGGCGAATGGCGATCGGTCAGCTGGAACGAGGCCGCCCGGCAGGTCGCGGCGCTTGCGGCTTCGCTGAAGCGGATCGGGCTGCAGCCGGGCGACCGCGTGGCGCTGGTCAGCGAGAACCGTCCCGAATGGCTCATCGCCGACCTTGCGATCATGGCCGCAGGGTGCGTGACCGTGCCGACCTACACGACGAACACCACCCGCGACCATGCCCACATCCTCGGCAATTCGGGCGCGCGCGCGGTGATCGTCTCCAACCAGAAGCTGGCCAAGAATTTGGTGCCGGCGGTGCTGACGTCGACCGAGTGCCACCACATCATCGGCATCGAGGAGATCCGCGCGGGGCAGCTTCCCGATTGGGTCAGCGTCCATCGCTGGTCCGAGCTCACGAGCGGGGACGCGGATGTTGGTGCGCTCCGTGAGGAGGCGTCGGGCATCGGTCGCGACGATCTTGCGTGCATCATCTACACCAGTGGCACCGGCGGCGCGCCGCGCGGCGTGCAGCAGCACCATGGCGCCATCCTCAACAACCTCGAAGGCGCGACCGACATCATCTCGACGGACTTCGGCTGGGACGACGAGGTGTTCCTGTCCTTCCTGCCTGCAAGCCACGCCTATGAGCATATGGGCGGACAGATGTTCCCGATCGCGCTTGGCGGCCAAATTTACTACGCGGAAAGCCTCGAGAAGCTCGCGTCCAACATCGAAGAAGTGCAGCCGACGATCATGGTCGTCGTGCCGCGCTTGTTCGAGCTGCTGCGGGCGCGGATTCTGAAGTCGGTCGAAGCGCAGGGTGGCCTCTCGAAATATCTGCTCCACCGAGCGCTCAAGATCGGCGCCGACCGCTACAACGGCTCCGTCAAACCGTGGGACCGCCCGATGGACGGACTCCTCTCGCTGACCCTGCGCCGCAAAATCCGCGCGCGGTTCGGTGGGCGGCAGAAGGCGTGGGTGTCGGGCGGGGCGCCGCTCAACCCGGAGGTCGGCGTGTTCTTCCAGTCGCTTGGTATCACCTTCCTCCAGGGCTACGGCCAGACCGAGGCGGCGCCGCTGATCAGCTGCAATCGCCCAAGGGTCGGCATTCGGCTCGACACCGTCGGGCCGCCGGTGAAGGGCTGCGAAGTGCGGATCGCCGACGACGGCGAGATCATGGTGCGCGGCGAAAACGTGATGAAGGGCTATTGGCGAAACCCCGAGGAGACGGCGCGGGTTCTTCGAGACGGGTGGCTCGCGACCGGGGACATCGGGCACTTCGACGCGAAGGGCCGGCTCAAGATCACGGACCGCAAAAAGGACATCCTCGTCAACGACAAGGGCGACAATGTCTCGCCGCAGCGGATCGAGGGCATGCTGACGCTTCAGCCGGAGATCGCTCAGGCGATGGTCTATGGCGACCGACGGCCGCACCTGGTGGCGCTGCTGGTGCCCGATGCGGAGATCGCGGGCGCTTCAGACGTCCATGCGCGGCTTCAGAAGGCGGTCGATCGAGTGAACGCCGACCTTTCCGTGATCGAAAGGATCCGCCGCTTCATTCTCGCCGACGAGGGATTCACGATTGAAAACGAGCAGCTGACGCCGTCGATGAAGATCCGTCGGCACGTCATCTCAAAGGTCTATGGCGAGCGCCTTGATGCGCTCTACAGGCGTTAGCGGCGAGGGCTCATGAACGGCTGGATGCTTTCGAATACGCAGCTGCCGACCGTCATCCGGCTACTCATGTCGACCGTCCGCGCAATGTCTCCGCGGCACGGAGCCGAACTGCCGTGCTCGTGCGTAACGAGCACTGCGGTTCCGTTGGCAAGGCCGCTGCACGCGCCATTCATGTGCGCGACGTAGACGCGGGCCGGTCCATCGCGGAACGCGATCGTGCTGTCGTCGATGACGCGCATGTCTTCGGGTCGGTATAGCGGCAGGCAGGTGACCGGCCTCTGAGCGATCTTGCCGGCGAGCAGCTGCTGAAGCTCCGCCTCCTTGGCGGGCGAGCGTGTCGTCACCGGCTCGGGCGCCGTCGTGCACGAGGCGAGCATTCCCGCCAGCATCAGAGCAGCGATCGTGCGCATATCGACCTCCTTGAGCTTCGTTCGTTCGACTCGCCACTTGGGCACGAGCACCGCGGCCCGTCTACGAACGGAACGTGTCTTTCTCCGCCCTCAATCGGGCGAACTCGTCCACGTTGGTAGCTCGAACGAAAGGATTCGTTTCGCGTTCCTCCGCAACGCTCGTCGGCACAGTCGGTTTTCCTTGATCTCGCAACGCGTTAACTCGGGCGAGCCGATCTGAGATGGTGCCATTGCAGGGTTCGGCATGGACGGCGAATCGGCCATTGGAGAGCGTATATTCGTGCGCGCAGTAGAGGCGGGTGTCGTCGGGCAGGGCGGCAAGGCGCTGGAGCGAGCGATACATCTGCTCCGGCGTGCCCTCGAACAGCCGTCCGCAGCCCATCGCGAACAGGGTGTCGCCGACGAAAGCCACCCGCTCCTTGTCGAAGATGAGCGCGATGTGACCCAGCGTATGGCCGGGCACTTCGATGACGCGGCCGACGTGATCGCCGAGGCGCACCTCGTCTCCTTCACGGAGCGCGACGTCGCGACCGGGGATATTCTCCCCGGCCGGTCCCAAGATGTGCGCCTCGGTCGCCTGTTTGACCGCGAGATTGCCGCCGGTGTGATCGGGGTGCCAGTGCGTGTTCCAGACCTGGCCAATGGTCCAGCCGCGCCGCTCCGCCTCCGCCAGCACGGGAGCCGCGTCGCCCGGATCGACCACCGCCGTCTCGCCGCTCGCCTGGTCGTGGACGAGCCACAAATAATTGTCGGCGAATGCGGGCACGGCGACGATTTCCATGCGCGCGGCTCTAGGCGCGGGCCTCGAGGATCGCCAGCGCATCGGCGGCTAACTTGCGGGTGAGTTCGGCCGCGGGAAGCGCTTTGCCGAGCGGCGCCGCCTGGCCGGCCCACATCGGTCCGAAGCCATACTCGCCACGCTTCTCTGCAGCCGCGCGGATCGGCGCGAGCGCGGCGCTGGCGAGCGGGTAGGGAGGCGCTTCGGGACGCACCGGACCAAGCTCGTCGATCAGCCGTCCGCGCAGGCCGCGGGCGAGGCCGCCGGTCATCAGGTTGGTGAAGACGCTGCGTCCTTCGGCCAGCCGCCGCTTGTGCGCCTTGCTTATCGTCGCTTCGGGCGAGTGGAGGTAAGCGGTGCCAAGCTGAACCGCACTTGCGCCAAGAGTAAGAGCGGCGGCGATTCCGCGGCCGGCCCCGATCCCGCCGGCGGCGATGACCGGCACCGAAATAGCGTCCGCGACCCGTGGCACGAGCGCGAACAGGCCCAGCGCCTCGGCTGGATCGGAGCCGAGAAAGCGCCCGGTGTGGCCGCCCGCCTCGAAGCCCTGGGCGATGATTGCGTCGGCGCCGTGCTGCTCCAGCCATCGCGCCTCCTCCACGGTCGTCGCATTGCCCACCACCACCGCACCGGTGGCCTTCACTCGCTGAAGCAGGGAGGCTTCGGGCAAGCCGAAGTGAAAACTGACGACCGGCGGACGAAGGTCTTCAACCACGGAGCACATCGGATCATCGAACGGGAGGCGGAGCGCGCCGCCGCTGTCCGGCTCGACGCCATACTCCTCGTAATAGGGGCGCAGCAGTTCGCGCCAGGCTTTCTCGTCGCTGTCGCTCGGCATCGCGTGGCAGAAGAAGTTGAGCGCGAACGGGCCCGAAGTCTGCTCCCGCGCCGCTCCGACCTGCTCGCGCACCTGCTCGGGAGACAGCATGCCACATGGCAGTGAGCCGAGCGCTCCCCCTGCAATCGCGGCAACGCAGAGCTCGACTCCGCCCGCTCCCGCCATCGGCGCCTGGATGATCGGCTCACCGGTCCCGACGAGATCGAGCCAGCGCCGGTCGGGCCAGCCTACCATGCGCCACTGTTGGGCATCGACGCCCATGGCTCGGCGGGAGCGAGCGCGGGTCCCTTTTGCAGCAGCTCGATCGAAATCTCGTCGGGCGTCCGGACGAATGCCATGCGCCCATCCCGCGGCGGGCGATTGATCGTTACTCCCGCGTCCATCAGGCGCCGGCAGGTCTCGTAGATGTCGTCGACCTGATAGGCGAGGTGGCCGAAGTTGCGGCCGGTGGAATAGCCGCTTTCGTCCCAGTTGTATGTCAGCTCGACCTCACCGCCCTCGTCACCGGGAACGCCGAGGAAGATCAACGTGAAGCGGCCCGCTTCATTGTCCATCCGCCGCCGCTCCTCGAGCCCGAGCAGTTGGAAAAATGCAACAGTCGCTTGCGGATCCGAAACGCGGATCATCGAATGCAGGAATTTCATTTCGCCTCACTCAATTCATCGCTATAAAGGAACGGTTCGTCGCAGCCGTGACCGGCGATCATGCCCGGTGGCTGCTCGTTATATGCGGACGAACGCACGGGTTTTCATCCCATGATCCAGAAGCTGCAGGACAACCGCGCGGTCCTCTTGGGCGCGGTAGCCATTTTCGCCGTCGGCCTCACCACCAGCGGCTATGCGCTGGGCGACGGCCTCAGGCGCTCGAAGATGGCCGAACATCGGATGGTCAGCGTCCGCGGCGTGTCGGAGCGCGACGTCACGGCCGACCTCGCCACGTGGACGGTCACCTTCTCGCACCAGGGTACCGACTTCGGGTCCGTTCAGGAGTCGGTCGACGCCCAGGCGCGCTCCGTGCGCTCCTTCTTCCAGCGCGCCGGCTTTCGCCCGGACGAGATTTCGGACAGTGACGTGTCGGTTGGCCGCGAGCAGCCCCGCGACAAGGACGGCCAGCCGGTCGGTCCGCTGCGGCTGACCGTCAAGCGTTCGATCCAGCTTCGCACCGGGAACGTGATGCGTGCTCGCGCTGCTTATGCCGCGCAATCCGAGCTGCTGCGCGAAGGCGTCGAGGTCTCGGGGACGAACGTCAGCTACACGTTCACCAAATTGAACGCGCTCAAACCGGGGATGATCGCCGAGGCGACCCAGAACGCGCGTCGAAGCGCCGAGGAATTCGCGCGCGACAGCGGGACATCGGTGGGCGGGATCAAGACCGCCAGCCAGGGCTATTTTTCGGTCGGCGCCCGCGACGGCGAGGAATGCGACGATTGCGGTTCAAACGGCGGCAACACGCCGTTCCAGAAGGTCCGCGTCGTGACGACGGTCGACTACGACCTTGGCTGAGGCGGCACGGCGGGCGCTGTGTCGACCTTCACCGTGGGCGTGACTCCAAGCACCTCGATGGCCTGGGCGGCGGACTTGCCGACCGGGCCATTGGGATCGCTGTCCTGAGCTCGGCGCCAATAGGCTCGCGCCTGGTCGTCATTGCCATTGAACAGCGCAACGTGGCCGGCCTCGAACAGGACCGAGGCGTCCCTCGGGGCGAGCGCCAGCGCCCGGCCGATCGCCGACTGCGCGGTGGCGTGGTCGTTTTCGCGGATCGCGAGCGCAGCTGAGAAAAGCCAGTAGAACGGGTCGTTGGAAATGGTCTGGCCGGCCTCGGTTGCCTTCGCTCGAGCGGTCGCATAGTCGCCCTGCGCCTCCGCGGCCCGCGCCCGGTCGAGCAGGGCTTCGCCGCGCTGCTGCCCTTGCAGGCCGCCGGGGACAAGCGCCTTGTCGAGATCGGTCGCCGCCTTCGCCGGCTGGTTCGCGGCGATCCACATATTCCCCGCGGCCGCCCACATGCGCGCGGTGCGCGAGTCCTTGTCGCTCGATGCCCTGGCCGCTTCTTCGAACGCCTGGGCGGCGCCCTGACGGTCGCCCGCCTTGTCGGCCGCAAGAGCGCGGCAAATGAGCGCATCCGGCGTGACGAGGTTTGGGCAGCCGGTGGGCGCCGGCGCAGCAGTTGCGGCAAGAGCGGCAAGGAGGAGTTGAATCAAGGTGCGGGCTCCAGCAGGTCGGCGACCGTGCGCAGGATCGTGTTGATCTCGTGCGGCTCGGACAGCCGGTGACCGCCGCCCTTGATGACATTCAGCTGGACATCGGCTGAACGGAGCGCTCGCATGGTGCGAAGCGCTATGTCGAGCGGGACTTCCTCGTCGCGTTCTCCGTGCAGCAGGCGAACCGGACAGTCGATCGGGATTTCGCGCTCCAGCAGAAGCAGCTTCTGCCCCGATTCCCAGAAGCCGCGGGTCATCGGTGGCTCGGCGCCAAGCTTCGCCACCTGCTCGGCTGAAAAGCCCCAATCGGTGAAATCAGGCGCAGCGGCGATCCCGACCAGCGCTTGCACCCGCTCCGGCCGAAGCAGCGCGGCGTGCAGCGCGAGCCATCCGCCCATCGATGAGCCGATCGGCAGGACGGGGCCCCGGATCAGTCGATCGAGCGCGGCGAGCGTCTCTTCTAGCCACCGCGCCAGTGTGCCGTCCTCGAACCGGCCACGACTCGACCCGGTCCCGGAATAGTCGAGGCGCAGCATGGCCGCGCCGCGCCGTTCGGCGAGCGCATCGAGCGCCAGTGCCTTGGTCCCGTCCATGTCCGAGCCGTAGCCCGGCAAGAACAGGAGCGTCGGCGATGCGCCTTCGCGAAAGCGATAGGCAATGCGCCGGCCGGCTACTTCCAGAGAGCCAAGTTCAGACATCGGCGGAGCTCGGCCGATGCTCAGTGGACCTGAACGACGGCGATCGACTTGGGCGGCAGGTCGAACGCGATTTGGCTGCCGCCAGGCCGCGCCGCGAAAGGTCTGGGTGCAACCTGGTTGGGAGCGCCGAAGCTGTTGTGTGCGTCGACGGCCGCGGCGGTCAGGATTTCCCCGGTAGCACTCCTGGCGCGGAGCCCGTCAATCGAGACGCTGAAACGCGCCGGACGTGTGGGATCGACGTTCACCAGCGACATCCACAAACGGCCGGACGTGTCCCGAGCGGCAACGGCATCGACCTTTGGCAGGTGCATGTCGTTATAGGCGTAGCTTCCCGCAGCGAAGCTCACGGGCACCAGCGTCGCTCCCTGGAACGGCACGTACATGTGGTACACGTGGTAGGTCGGGGTCAGAACCATCCGCGGGCCGTCCGTCAGGATCATCGCCTGGAGCACGTTGATCATCTGGGCGATGTTCGCGCCGTGCACCCGATCGGCGTTGCGCATGAAGATGTTGAGGTTCAGCGCGGCAATGAGGGCGTCGCGAAGCGTGTTCTGCTGTTGCAGGAAACCGGGATTGCTGCCGGGGTTGGGGTCGGTCCAGATGCCCCATTCGTCGACGTAGAGACCGACTTTCTTGTCGGGGTCGTACTTGTCCATGATCGCCGATTGCTTCGCGATCCACTCCTTCATCTTGAGGGTGGCGTTGATGCCTTTGGCATATTCGTCCTCGCCGAAACCGACGCTCGGACCCTTCTTCTCCCAGCTGTTGGGGATGGTGTAGCCGTGCAGCGACACGCCATCGATATCCCAGCTCCACACCTTGTCCTTCCACGCCTTCATCACCGCGTCGGTGTAGTCGCTGTTGCCGCTGTCCCAGCCGACCGCGATCTTCTTCATGGCACTGGTGCCCGACTGCTGCGCTGGATTGTAGTTGCGCGTGAAGCGGGCGAAGCGCTTCATCTCCTCGACATAATGGTCCGGCGACATGGCGCCGCCGCAGCCCCAGCTTTCGTTGCCGAGGCCGAGATATTTCACTTTGTACGGCGCCGGATGGCCGTTGCTCGCGCGCTCCTTCGCCAGCGTCGTCGGCTTGTCGGAGGTCATATATTCGAACCAGTCCGCCGCCTCCTGAACGGTGCCCGACCCGACGTTTTCGGAGATGAATGCGTCGGCGCCGATCTGGCCGAGGAAGTCGAAATATTCGGCGGTTCCGAAGCTGTTGGGCTCGATCACTCCGCCCCAGTCGGGGTTGAGCGTCGCAGGTCGGCGTGATTGCGGCCCGATGCCGTTACGCCAGTGGTAATTGTCCCCGAAACAGCCGCCGGGCCAGCGGACGTTGGGTACACGGATGGCGCGCAAAGCCCGGACGACATCGCTGCGGATTCCGCGGACATTCGGGATAGGCGAGTCCGGGCCGACCCAGATGCCACCGTAAATGCCGCTGCCGAGATGCTCGGCGAACTGGCCGAAAATATCGGGGCTGATGGTCGGGCCGGCGCGCCCGGCCTCGACCCGGAGCTCAATCGGCGCACTCGCCGGTTGGGCAACAGCCACCAGCGGCTGGAGAGCCAGGCCAGTCGCTGCCGCGCATGCCGCGGCCCGGTTTGCCAATGCTCCAATTTTCATCCTCTGGTCTCCCGCTCGTCGTACACGCCGACAAGTCTTACGTGGGTCCGAGCAAAAAGGGAGAGTGGATCGACGCTTCCCTCGCGCTGGAACGCCGATATTGAGCGGGAACGCGTGCCGCGCTGGCGCGCTTCGTCGGCTGGAGGTGTGGCAATGAAAACGCGCAAGCTCGGCAGCAGCGACCTCGAAGTCTCTGAAATCTCGCTTGGTTCCTGGCTGACCTATGGAGTGGGAGTGGAGGCTGACAAGGCGCGCGCTTGTCTGGACGAGGCTTTCGAGCAGGGCATCAACTTCATCGACACGGCGAATGTCTATGGCCAGGGCGCGGCGGAGACATTTCTCGGCAACGCGCTGCATGGCCGGCCGCGCGACGGCTACGTGCTCGCGACCAAGGTCTATTTCCCGATGAGCGACACCGACCGGGGCCTCTCGCGGGCGCAGATCGAAAAGCAGCTTGATGCGTCGCTCGGAAGGCTCCGGACCGATTATCTCGATCTCTATCAGTGCCACCGCTACGACCGCGATACGCCGCTCGAAGAAACGATGGAGGCGCTGACGCGTGCGGTCGAGAGCGGCAAGACACGCTACATCGGCTTTTCCGAATGGCCCGCGGAGCGCATTCAGGCCGCGCTCGATCTTGCCGGGTCAGGTCATGTGGCGAAGTTCGTCTCGAGCCAGCCGCAATACTCGCTCCTGTGGCGGGAGCCGGAGGACGAGGTGATCCCGCTATGTGCCGCCAATGGCATTTCGCAGATTGTGTGGTCGCCGCTTGGCCAGGGGGTGCTCAGCGGGAAATATGATCCGGATCGGCCCCCCCCGAGCGACAGCCGCGCGGCCAGCAGTGAGATGAGCGGCTTCATGAACTGGCTGCTCAAGCCCGATATTCTTCGTGCGGTTCAGCGGCTGAAGCCGATCGCCGAGGAGGCCGGACTGACGCTCCCGCAGTTCGCGCTCGCCTGGGTGCTGCGCGAGCCCAATGTCGCGAGCGCGATCATCGGCGCGTCGCGGCCCGAGCAGGTGCGAGAGAACGCGGCCGCTTCCGGCCTGGTGGTCGACACGCAGCTGTTCGTGCGTGCCGAACAGATCATCGACGAAGCGCGCGCTGCCGTTGAAGCCTGAGTCGGGCTCGTGCCTGTCCCAATTCGGAACGGTTGATCCCCCAGGCCGTTGCTCCGTCCGCGAATGCCACGACGGCTCGCCGCTGCTCGTCGTCGTTTTGCCGTTAACGCGTGAACTCCTGTTCACGTAACGAACTCGTGCGCTTCCGAAACGTTTTGAGCTCCGGCAGATTGTCGATGTTCAACAGGAGGTTAGACAGATGTTGCATAAATCGGTCCTGATGGCGCTTGCGGGCGCGGCGTTGATTCCGGCGGCCGCGCTCGCTCAGCATGGTCCTCCCTCTGGCGGAGGCGGCATGGGCAATGCCGGTGGATTTGGCGCAGGCGGCCCGATGGGCATGGGCAACGCCGGCAGCATGGGAGCCGCCGGGGGCATGGGCATGGGTGCCGGCATGAATGGCGGCATCGGCGGCATGAACGGCATGGGCGGCATGAACAGCATGGGCGTGAGCACGCGTGACGCCGCGCGGATGAACAGCCAGGCGCTGTCGCATGCCTCGCCGACCGGGATCGCCCACGCCAACCAGAACAGCGTTCTCGCGGGTACCGGCACAACGACGACGGTGACCAGCGGCGCGCTCACCGGCCTGACCACCGGCACCACGCTTTATTCGAACGGCACAGCGGTCGGCACCGTGCAGCAGATCCGCACCACCGGACGCGGTTCGGTGGCAATGGTGGTGATCAAGGGGACCAACGGCGGTTATTATGCGGTTCCCGCGAACAAGCTGAGCTACAGCGGAGGCACGCTGTCGACGAGCGCGCGGCTGGCGGGCATCAACGGCTCGACGACAACGACCACCACCGCGACAGCGAACAGTCGGTCGCGAGCGAACAGCCAGGGGCCGATGCATGCGTCGGCCACCGGCATTGCCCATGCCAACGCGCACAGCGTGCTCTACGGCGCCTCGACCGGAACCGCGCTTAGCGGCGTCAGCGTCGGCATGCCGTTTTTCAGCAACGGAACGCAGGTCGGCACGGTCTATCGGGTGGTGACTGCCAACGGCCGGATTCAGCGCGTCCTCGTTCAGAGCACGAATGGCCGAATCTACTCGCTGGCGCCGAATACGCTGACCGCCTCAGGCGGCTCGGTGACCACCACGACGACGCTGCGCGGCATCTAGTCGCCAGCGGCTCGTCAGAGAATATGCCCCGCCGGAGCGATCCGGCGGGGCATTTTCATGGGTCCCGATGCCCGCTCGGGTTAGCGCAGGAACGCCTCGACTGCCTCGTCGAACCTGGCCGGCTGGTCGAGCATGATGAAATGTTCGCTGTTCTCGACGGGCACGAGCTTGACTCCGGGGAGCGCCTTGTAAGCTTCGGCATAGAGCCCGGCCGCCATGGCCTTGGTGTCCGGCCCTGACACTGCATAGAGGACGGTGACAGGCGTTCCGGCTAGGCCGGCAAGGTCGGGGCGCACGTCGGTCGTCGCATCTTCGACGAGCGCCTCGCCGACCGTTTTCGGGTCGGACGCCTTGAGCCACTCGAGGATCTTTGCCTTCCCTGCATCGGTGTTTGACATATGCGGCGGCACCGCCGGCGGGCTGGCGCCGCTAACCAGTGCTGCGCGCATCTGCTCGACCACCGGCCGCACTGCGTCGGGTGTCGCACCCGGACCGAACAGCATCCCATAGAACGGAAGCGAGTCGACGATGAGCAGTCTGCCGGCGGCATCGGGGTGCCGCCTCGCGAGCATCATCGCCATCAGCCCGCCCATCGAATGGCCGATCACCGCGGGCTTTTGAATATGGTTCGCGGCAAGCCAGCCGGCGAGCTCGTCGACGACCCCGGGAAGCAGGCCGTCGAGGGCTCCGGTTTCAGCCGAAGCGCCGGCAAAGCCGTTCACCTGCACCAGGATCAGGCGGTGATTGCCGCCGATCTTCGCGGCAACGTCGTCGAACACTGCCGGCGGCGAGGCGAGGCCGGGGATGAGCACGACGGCGGGTCCTGTGCCGACGCTTCGAATGGTGATCCGGCTGAGCCGCTGTTCGGACGTTGGCGGAGCGGCGTGGGCCGGAGCGGTCCAGTCGAGCGTCGTCGCAAGCAGCAGGGACATGGCGATTGCGCAGGTGCGAGTCATGCTTTTCTCCTGTTTTTCGAAATCGAAGTTCAGATTGCGCGCGAGCGATGGCGCGACGGCGAGACGAAGATGTCCTCGATCGGGCGATCGAACAGCTCGGCGATGCGGAAGGCGAGCGGAAGCGACGGGTCATACTTGCCGGTCTCGATGGCGTTGACGCTCTGGCGCGACACGTCGAGCCGCTCGGCAAGGTCCTGCTGGCTCCACTCGCGCTCGGCACGAAGCACCCGCAGGCGGTTTTCCATCTATCGGCCCCTCTGGAACAGCCGGCCGATGCCGAGACCCACCGCCCAGACCGGCACCACCAGATAGGCGTCAAGCCTGGGTGCAAGGTCGAACACGTTGAGGAAGCCGTAGAGTGAGCAGGCAACCAGCAGGAAGCCGGTGGCGATCAGCGACTGTTCGACGATGCGCATCCGGAGATATTCGTCGCGCTCTTCCCGCAGCAGCAGCGCCATGGCGCGGATCATGAGCAGGATCGGCAGTGCAACGGCGATCGCAAGCAGGATGCGCACCGGGGCGGGCGGCGCATAATAACTGGCTACCGCCACCCCGAGGAGGAGCAGCCCGACGTAAGCCAGGCTGGCGAGCATCATCCGCCGGTTGTAAGATCGCATCGCGACCGACGCGCAACCGCTCGCCGCCTGGGCCCGTTCGACCGAGCGAACGAGCGGAACCAGCAGCAGGAACGAAGCGGCGAAGAGGGCGACGCCCGGCCAACCCGGAACGATCCCTGCCCTGAACAGCGCACCGGTTCCGAAAGCTGCGACAAGATAGGTACCAAGCCACAAACGCGAATTTGCGCGCGGTGAAGTGAAGGCGTCCATTGCAAGCGTCCTTTCCATTGAGTAAAGGAAGCTTTACGTGTGAGCGTACGCGGTGTCAAGCGTGCTTTACGCCGAAATGTATTAAGTCGCCGCCTTCGCCGCCGTGGAGCAGATGTGGGATAGCGCATTCCATTGCGCGCCAGACAGGGCCGGCCGATATTGCGCTCGCGGGTCGAAGCTTGCGGCGAAGCGGTCTGCCCGGCCCTTGCTGAGCGGGTGGCTCTGCAGGAACACCGCCCTGCTCGCCAGTTGCCCGTCAGTCTCTTTGCCGAGGCGGGCAAACAGCGCTGCCGTCGGCCGCGGAGAAATGCCGGCGCGGCGCAGCATCTGAATGGCGTCGGCGTCGGCCTGTGCCTCGTTCTGGCGGGTGTAGCTCAGCGAGACGATCTGTTCGGCGTTCGCCCCGATGTTGCCGCCCATCATGCGCACCAGCGCGCCGATCCCGAATTCACGGAGCAGCGCCTCGGCGACGTGCCGCCGATGGACGTGCGCGACTTCGTGCGCGAGCACGCCGGCGAGCGCATCGGGGTTGGTCTCGGTGATCGCCGGCCTGAACACGACGATGTAGCCGCCGGGAAGCGCGGCGGCGTTGAACACCGGAACATCCAGCGCCGCGACCTTGATCGCATCGGGCCCCTTGGTCGCTCCGGGAGAGACACGCTCGACCAAGGCTTCGAGCGCGTGCTGTCCATTGGCGTCGCGGCAACGCATGTCGCCGAAATCCCCGACGATGCCGCTGCCGACGTTGCGCTCCCAACTCATCGGCACATGCGGGGCGATCCAGTGCGGTGCGAGATAACCCAGCGCCACCACCGCCGCGGTCATCGCTCCACCGATCAGAAGGGCGGGGACAAGCCCCACGCGGTCGATCCAGCGGCCGTACTGATCTCCCTTGCCGATCAGTGCCTGCACCTGCGGCGCCGCATCAATCGGCAGGATCAGCCGCCAACCCTGCTGGTCACGCCGTCCTAGACGAACGCTGTCGCCGCCCCCGTCGACCCGCTTGAGGGACGCCGCGTCGATTTCGTCGGACCATCCGCCAGGCTGCGTCAGGCGCAGCGCGGCAGGTGCGAAATCGACCGTGACATCGTGCGGGTGCCCGCGGATGCCGTCGTACAGCCGCCCTTCCATCAAGGTGTCAGATCGCGCCGACGTCGAATGCGTCCGCGAAGCCTTCCGCCTCGCGCGGCGCATGGGTGGTCGATTGGGTCAGCGCCGACACGTCGATCACGCCGTAGATGCGCAAATGCCGAACCATGAACGACCAGTTGCGATAGCCCCAATAAGTGACGCCGAACCCCAGCGTGACGACGGCGAGCGCGAGGTTGCCAAGAAACAGCCCGAGCCACTGCAGCGTGGTTGCGTCAAAGCTGAACTCCAGATCGCCGATCCGCATCGCCCGCGCCGCCTGCCGGAAATATTTCGCGTACCAGTTCAACGTCATCAGCGGGATTGCGAGATAGACGAGCAGGAATAGCAGCAGTGCCATCACGCCGAAGCCCGCTCGCCCGACCGGGTTCGCACCTCCGGCCAGCGCACCCACGCTGCCGAGGGCGATGGCGCCGAGAATGAGGCCGCCGATGGGCACCAGATAGACCAGTGCCCAAGGCCAACCGAGTCCGTCAGCCTCGAGCTCCGAATCGAACTGCAGCGGGCCGAAGCTCATCTTGTTCCAGCGGGCGTTCCACAGGTGCACGGCCATCCACGGCCATGCGATCCACATCGTGATGGCAGCGAGGAAAATGCGGCCGAGGTACTCACCGCCATACGACCAGCCCGGATCGTCGCTGCCGCCTCGAATCCCGTGCCAATAGGTCCGCGAGAGGCGGTAGCGAAGCGCCCTGAAACGCGCGAACCCGCCAAGATAGACGATGCCGATCTCGAACAGGAAAATGACTCCGAACGCGGCCTCTGCCTTGCCCCTGGCGACCAGCGCTGGGAGCAGGAACTGGATGAAAAGGAAGAACGGGGCCAGCACGCAGATCACGATCAGGAAGCCGAAGAACATCTCCTTCCCGGTCCCCGTCCACTCCAGCGTGTCGTCGATGAACACGGTGCGCGACCACAGGTAGCGCCGCTGACGCGCGGCCGCCCAGAAGCGATAGATGCCGAGCGTGCAGATCATCAGCAGCGCGTTGGTCACTGCGATCGGCAGATATTCGCGCCAACTTCCGGTAAACCGAATTCCGCGGCTTTCGTCCGCGGCACCAGCCGACGTCACAGCGTCCATGTCCGTTTTCCCCCGTGCTCCCCAAGCGATCAGGAAGCTGCAATGGAATGCGGTCCCTGGCAATAGTCCACCGCCGGGCGGTTGAGGGCAGTGTCCCGGCTCGCTACATGCGGCAGCAATGACCAAAATGTTCAAGATCGCGCTTCCCGACGGCTCGGTTCGGGAGATGCCGGAAGGCTCGACGCCGGCCGATGTCGCCGGGGCCATCGGGCCGGGCCTCGCCAAGGCGGCGCTTGCGGCGCGGATCAACGGCGAAGTGCGGGACATCATGCGGCCCTTCGAGCATGATTCGAGCCTCGCGCTGATCACCTCGCGGGACGAGAAGGATGCGTTGGAATTGGTCCGGCACGACTTCGCGCATATTCTCGCCGAAGCGGTGCAGAACCTCTTTCCGGGCACGCAAATCACCTTCGGCCCGGCGACCGAGGACGGCTTTTATTACGACTTCGCGCCGACCGCTGAGCACGGGCCGTTCACCGAGGAGGAACTGCCGGCGATCGAGGAGGAGATGCGGCGCATCATCGCCGCCGACAAGCCGCTGGTGCGCGAGGTCTGGACCCGCGAGCAGGTGCGCGATTTCTTCGACAGGTCCGGAGAGGCGTTCAAGGCCGAATGGGTGATGGAGCTGCCCGAGGGCGAGCCGATCACCATGTACCGTTCGGGCAGCAGTGAAGGCGCGTGGATGGACCTGTGCCGCGGGCCGCACCTCGCCTCGACCGGCAAGCTCGATCCGCAAGCGTTCAAGCTGACGCGCGTCTCGGGCGCTTACTGGCGCGGCAATCCCAAGAACCCGATGCTGAGCCGGATCTACGGAACGGCGTGGCTGAACAAGAAGCAGCTCGATGCCTATCTCGTCCGGCTCGAGGAAGCGGGCAAGCGCGACCACCGCAAGATCGGCGCGGAGATGGACCTCTTCCACCTCCAG
>JAICXF010000067.1 GCA_025981625.1 Sphingomonas sp.
GGCCGGTCGCCGAGCTGCTCGGCAAGGTGGTCGGCGAGGCCGCCGGGGAACTGGAACACGGCGGTTTCAGGCACTTCGGCCGACGTCAGCGACGGATCGCAGCGCCAGCGGATCTCGACGCCAGCAAAGAGGTAGGCCTTCGACCGGGCGAGCTTGTAAAGGCGCTGGGGCGAGAAGGTGGCGTCGGCGCCGAAGATCTCCGGGTCGGGCGTGAAGGTGACCGACGTGCCGCGGCGGTTGGGCGCGGCGCCGACCGTCTCCAGCGGCGTGGTCGCGATGCCCCTGGAGAATTTCTGGCGGTAGAGCGTCCGATCCCGGGCGACCTCGATCACGGTCTCGGTCGACAGCGCGTTGACCACGCTCACCCCAACCCCGTGAAGCCCGCCCGACGTGGCATAGGCCTTGCCGTCGAACTTCCCGCCCGAGTGGAGCGTGGTCATGATCACTTCGAGCGCCGACTTGCCCGGGTATTTCGGATGCGGATCGACCGGGATTCCGCGGCCGTTGTCGATGACGGTCAGCCGGTTTCCCGTGCCGAGCTCGACCTCGATCCGGCTGGCGTGGCCGGCGACCGCTTCGTCCATCGAATTGTCGATGACCTCGGCGGCGAGGTGGTGGAGCGCCCGCTCGTCGGTCCCGCCGATGTACATGCCCGGCCGCCGGCGGACCGGCTCGAGCCCCTCCAGGACCTCGATGGCGGAAGCGTCGTAGCTGTCGGGGATGGGGGAAGCGGAGGACGAGAAAAGGTCGGACATGTGCAAGCGGGTATAGGGCGCGGATTCGTCGGGTGCCAAGCTTGGCGCCCGGCGTTTTCCACAGCTTGGAAGTCGCGGCTGTTGTGATACGAGCTTTCTCGGAAAAGCAGGGAGCGAGCGATGACCCGCATGACAGTGGCGTTCGGTGCAATGGCGTTGGCTTTTGGCGCGGGAGCCGCGGTGGCTCAGCAGAATACTGGACCTTCGTCGGGGCCGCTCGGCGGATTTCGCGCACCTTCGAACAATCCCGGCGCTGGTTCGGGGGAAATGCCCGGCTCGTTCGCCGGCGTCATCAACCAGCACCAGGCGAAGGGGGAAGTGAAGGGGCAATACGGCCTCGACCTCGCGCGGCGGATTGCCGAGGCGCAGCGGCTGGTCGACGCCACGAACCATGGCCGGGTGCTGACGGATAGCGACACCCGGCACATCCGCGACCTGATGCGCGAGGATTTCTTCGCGTGGCGCAAGCAATATGATCTGATGCCGGATCCTTACCGGGCAGAGCGCGACCGCTGGCTGCTCGACCCGGGCGCGCTCAGTCCCAATGCCTGGGCCAAGCAGCGGCTCGACTGGCTCGAGGCGCAGCGCGACTGGATCCTCGCGCGCGGCGGGTGACGGCAGCGTTCAGCGCGAGCGGCATCTTGGCAATCGAAGCGCCGGATGTTATAACAGGTGTATGAACAAGCGGCTGAAACTGATCCCGATCGGAAATTCCACGGGTGCCATCCTCCCCAAGGATGTGCTCGCAAGTCTGCGGGTTGAACAGGGTGACCAGTTATACCTGACCGAAGCATCTGACGGCAGCTTCAGGATCACCGCTTACGATCCGGAATTCGCGCGGCAGATGGAACTCGCCGAAGAGATCATGCGCGAAGACCGCGACATCCTTCGAACACTGGCGAAGTGACCGAATGGATCTGGGTGCGCGAGGATACAGTCCTTGCTGCACATGACCGGCAGCTTGCAGAGCATGGTGGACCGGATGGCCTGCGTAATGCGGCAGGATTGCAGTCAGCCTTGGCCCGGGCGACCAATCTTGCCGCTTACGGAGAACCGGATGCAGCCGCTCTTGCAGCTGCCTACGCAGCCGGAATCGCGCGCAATCACCCTTTTGTCGATGGAAACAAGCGCACCGCGTGGATCGCGGCTCGATTGTTTCTCCGCATCAACGCGATCCGCCTCTCATACGTTCATGAAGAGGCCGCGGGCGTGATGCTTGCATTGGCGGCAGGGGACGTGACCGAAGAAGAGTTCGCCGAATGGCTGCGTGAGCGCGTCCAACGGCCTTGAAAACAGTCGCGTCCTGACCATCTGAGCCGCGCTGGACGCCATCCGGGTCCGGCGAGGTTCCCATCAAAGTACCACTTTGATGGGTCCCCGACGGGGCGAAAACGCCCGCCCGCGCGCGTTTCGCTCCGCCTGGTCGCTCATATTGGAGGACAAGATCATGCGTAGTGCTTTCGACTTTGCGCCGTATCGGCGTTCCACCGTCGGTTTCGACCGGCTGTTCGACATGCTCGAAAATTCGAACCTCGGGCAGTCGCAGGAAAATTATCCCCCCTTCGACCTCGTGAAGAAGGGCGACAACGATTATTGCATCCAGCTCGCGGTCGCCGGGTTCACGCCGCAAGAGATCGACATCACGGCCCAGCAGAACGTGCTGATCGTCTCCGGGCGCAAGTCCGACGAGACCGACGAGAAGGGCGGTGACTTCATCTATCGCGGCATCGCCAACCGCTCGTTCGAGCGCCGCTTCGCGCTCGCCGATCATATCCAGGTTCGCGGAGCCGACCTCAAGGACGGGCTGCTGTCGATCGACCTCGTGCGCGAGATTCCGGAATCGATGAAGCCCCGGAAGATCAGCATCGGCGGAACCGAAGGTCAGCAGCGCTCCGCCATCGGCGGTGGCGAGCAGCCTGCTTCGAAACAGACCGTCGATGCCGAGGCCGAGCACGCGTAAGCGGCTGGCAGCTTCGACGTTCATGAAGCCCTGGCGAGCAATGCTCGGCGGGGCTTTTCTTATGGATCGATGGCGCGCTTGCGGCCGGCCGGTTGCCAATATTGCTTCTTAAGGCCCAGCCGGTCGAGACCGTCGACGATGCGCGGCAGCCATTGGGCGCGCCGGATTGCAACAGGCGCGATCGAAAGCAGGTCGAGGCCGGTCCAGGGCACGAACGGCGTGCGCCGCGCGTAGGCCCAGATCTCGGCACGAACAGTCGGCCTGTCCGAGCTCCCGCGCGCGTGGAACCCGCAGGTGTCGATCACGACCAGGGTATTGGCGGGAACGGCAAAGCGGCGCGGCTGGGGGAGGTTGAGGCTCGGCAATTCCTCGGTTGTGACGCGCAAGGAGCCCCGCTGGGAAAGGCGGTCGCTTTTCGCGATGCCGATGCTGCGCGCTTGTTCCCACGCGATGCGCTCGGGCGTGAGGCGATGCGAGCCCGGCACGTAAGTCAGCGGCCCCTGGTCGTCGGTCACATCGGTCAGGAACAGCCAGGCCTTCAGCGACGGATGAAACGTATCGGCGTGCAGCTCTAGTTGCGGGTCCGGAGCACCTGAAGCGTGCCCACTGACGATTGTCTGGAGGTAATAGAGCGGCTCGGCGCGCGTACTTGCGACATAAGCCAGAAGCGAGCGCCACGGCTTGCCGGCGATCAGGTCGCGAAGTTCCGGGACCGAGTGGAGGAGGGCGGGGCCGATGGGCACCCGGCGCGTAACCGCGTTTCCTTGCTGCTGCTGACGGGCATCGAACTCGTGGTTCAGCAACACATCGCGCAAACGCTCGAAGCAATCAGCCGGGAGGAAATCGCGCACCTCGACGAAACCGTCGCGGTCGAACTCCTTGCGCCACTCGGCGGGCACCGCCTTTGCCAGCCGCCGTCGTCTCGACCAGGCGATGGCGTGCGCAAGCTTCAGCCGAGCAACATGCAGCCCGCGGCGGTTCAGCGCCTCGGAACCAAGAATCGGATTGTCCGCGAAGCTCTTGGCGCCAGTAGCGACCGCCAGCAGCCAGAATGGCGCACGCCACCAGTCTAGGAGTGCGCGAAGCTTTAGCTTGCGGTCAGGCTGCGATTGGAGGGGAGAGTCGACCTCGTGCGCGGCTTCATGGCGGCTGCTCAGGAACACCACAGCGCTGATTTCACGAGCCGGGGCCTCGCACAACCGTTATTCGGCGGAGCGAGCGCTAACTCGTCATCCCCGCGAAAGCGGGGACCGAGGGATACAGATGCCAGTGGCAGCTGGCAGACTGCTCCCGCAGTCTTTCTTGGATGAACTGGGTTCCCGCTTTCGCGGGAATGACGAATGGGCGCTCCTAGCGGACCCTTGGTCCGCCGAACGGCAGCGGGGGCGGGGGACGGCGGTCTCGGCGCGGCAGCTGCGCCTGATAGGCGACTCCGCAATGGTCGACGCAATAGGGGAAGCCCGGATTTGCGGGGTTGCCGCAGAAGTGGAAATCGGGCTCGCCCGGATGACCCATCGGCCATTTGCAGATGCGGTCGTTGAGATCGAGCAGGCTGGTCTTGTCGGCAACCTCGGGGCTCGGTTTGGCGGGGACGAGGCGGCGCGGCGGGGCCGGCGGGATCGGCGCCTGCTGCTCACCCGGACCCTGGCGGATGAAGCCGCCGGGGCCGATCGAACGATATTGGATCTCGGTTGCCGGACGCGGGTGCGCCGGCGCGGCAGGAGCGGCCTGCTGGGGAGCGGCGGCAACCGGCGCTGGGCGTGGCGGCTCGACCTTTGGCGTTAGCGGCCTCGGCGCCGCGGCAACCGGCGCGGGCTTCTTGGTCTTCTCCTCGTCACCCGGTTTTACCGGCGAGGGCCGCTGTTCCAGGCCGAGGCGGTGCGCCTTGCCGATCACCGCGTTGCGGCTCACCCCGCCAAGCTCGTCGGCGATCTGGCTCGCGGTGGCGCCATCGGTCCACATTTTCTTCAGGCGCTCGATGCGCTCGTCGGTCCACGACATATCTTAATTCAGCTCCAAACTTGCCGGGCTGGCGACCAGCCGATAGGCGCCTTCTCCCCATGGACACCCCGATTGCCCACGACCAAGCGAGACATTGGGTGCGCTTCGCGCCCGGCGCGCCGGTGCTGAAGGGCGTCAATTGGGGAGGCCTCAAGACCCTCTATATCAAGGAGGTTCGCCGGTTCTTCAAGGTCCAGATGCAGACGGTGTGGGCGCCGGCGATCACGACCTTGCTGTATCTTGCCATATTCACCGTGGCGCTGGGTCGGGGCGGGCGGACGGTGCTGGGCATGCCCTACGCCAACTTCATCGCGCCGGGGCTGGTCGTGATGGCGATGATGCAGAACGCCTTCGCCAATGCGAGCTTTTCGCTGCTGGTCGGGAAAATCCAGGGGAATATCGTCGATTATCTCATGCCGCCGCTGTCGACCGGCGAGCTGATGGCCGGGCTGATCGGAGCAGCGGTGACCCGCGCCTTCCTGGTCGGCTTTGCCGTCTGGCTGGCGATGCTGCTGTGGCCGGGCGTCTCGGTCGACCTTCACCGGCCCGAGCTGGTGCTGTGGTTCGGTCTCATGGGATCGCTGATGCTCGCCTTCCTAGGGCTGCTGACGTCGCTGTGGGCCGACAAGTTCGACCATGCCGCGGCGGTGACGAATTTCGTCGTCACTCCGCTGTCACTGCTGTCGGGCACCTTCTATTCGGTAAGGCAGCTCGCTCCCGCGTTCAGGCAGGTCAGCCACGCCAACCCGTTCTTCTACGTGATTTCCGGCTTTCGTGCCGGTTTCCTCGGCATCAGCGATTCGCCGTTGTGGGTCGGCGCGATCGGCCTGGCGGTGCTCAACCTGCTGCTCTGGGCGCTCTGTTTCTCGCTGCTGAGGAGCGGCTGGAAGATCAAGAACTAGCTTTTTCAAGCGCTTGGCCGATTAATCAAGTTGAACCGTTCATAACGGACGCGTTCAGACCTGCATCAACCCGGCGGGCCCACAACGGCCGCATCAACTCGCTCAACCAAGGAGAGCCGTGATGCGTAAGATCATTCTTTCAGTCGCCGCCGCCGGTGCCGCCCTGGCCGTCGCCAGCCCGGCCGCCGCCCAATATTATCCGGCGCCGCAGCCCGCGCCTTACGGCTATGGCCACGGCTTCAACAACGGCTGGGGCCAGGTCAGGGCGCTTCACCAGCGGATCGACAATGTCGAGCGGCAGATTGCCCGGCTCGACCGGCGCGATGCGATCCGCGGGCGTGCGGCCGACCGGCTGCTCGACGAGGCACGCGGAATCGAGCGCCGGCTCGACAACAAGGCGCGTCGCGGCCTCGACCCGCGCGAGGCGGGCGATATCGAGTACCGCGTCCAGCGGCTCGAGCAGCGCGTCCAGCTCGCGCTGAACGACCGCGGCGGCTGGGGCGATCGCGACCGCCGCTGGTAACCGCCGCCGGAAACAGAGGGCGCTGCGGATGGGACCATCCGCGGCGCCTTTTGTCGTAATGTTCGCGACGATTGCCAAGCCTCGCATTTAAGCGCAATTTAACAGGCTATCCCTTTCGGGGAGGGCAGGATGCGGGGCTGGGGGGTTGCTGCAGGTCTGGCGGCGCTCGGCGTTAATCTCGCCGGATGCGCAGCGACGACGCCGACGAGCAAGACGGCGGTCGACTACAACCGCATCTTCGCCAAGTCGCGCGACGAAGTGCTCGTTACCAACATCCTGCGCGCCTCCGCCCGCGAGCCGCTGCAGTTCTCGACCATGGGGAATGTCACGGGTGGGGTTCGCAATACCGGCTCGATGACCCTTCCGCTCACCAACCTGATCAGCAGGGTGCAAACGATCATCTCGCCCGGGTTCAGCATCAACGAGGGGATCAATCCGGCAATCAACATCGTCCCGCTGTCCAACAGGGAATTCACCGAGGGAATCCTGCGGGCGGTCACGCCCGAAGAGGTCAATTATTTCATCAATCAGGGCTGGGACCAGGAGCTGATCCTCGAGCTCGTCGTCGGCGCCGTGGTTTGCCCCAACGGCAATGTCGTGTTCAACAAGGGAACCACCAAAGCCGACGATCATTACGAGGCCTTCGCTCGCATGTTCGCCAATGCCGAGCGGTTCCCGATCCGCGACTCAGGCGAGGGCAATTCGATCGTCGTCCGGATGCCGGCTCAACAGGTGTTTACGGTGATGAAGGAAGGCGCCGGACCTGGCCGCAGGATTACCGGAATCGCACCGGTGGTCGAGAACGGACGTGCCACCCAATCGGTCGACGTGACCATCGTCGCCGGGGCTTCCCCCAGGCTTGAGGGGCTGAACACGACGGAGATATGCGGCGCCACAACCCAGGCTCGCCAGGCTCATCTCGCGGCGGAGGGCGGAACGCTGATGGCGCTTGGGCCGATCAACGGAAAGGACCAGGGCCGAGTGATCCTCCGGTCCGTCGAAGCCATCATCTATTTTCTTGGCGAGACCCAGCGGTACCGATGGCAAAACGGCGCCTGCGGCAGTGCCGGAAAGGATGGGGGGTGGCCCTATTATTTGCGCAACCGAGTGGCGAACGGAAAGGGCGAGGTCGAGCGCCTGACCATTCTGCGCATCGATCGGAGCTGCGGCAGGATCACCACCCCGTTCAGGACCTTCGCCCAGACGCATTTCGAGGACGACGAATATTTCCTCCTGCGCCAGGCGGACGCGGGCGACACTGACCGGTCGCTATCGACCCTGACGTTTCTCGACGAGCTGATTGCGCTCCAGACCAGCCAGAGCAACGTCACCAATGGCGGTCCCGTCCTCGCGATCGGCGCGCAATAGGCTTCGTTGACGGTTGAAGGCCCGCTGACTACCGGAGGAACGCCGCGGTCGCGGCGCTTCAATCATCCTCGTGGGGAGCCGCTCTTCCATGGCCATCACGCCGCTCATGCCCGTCTATCCGCGCTCGCCGGTTCGTCCGGTCCGCGGCGAGGGAGTTTATCTCTATGGCGAGGCCGGCGAGCGATATCTGGACTTCGCCGCAGGCATCGCGGTCAACATCCTCGGCCACGGCCACCCGCACCTGACGAAGGCGATCCAGGAGCAGGCGGCGACCCTGATGCACGTCTCGAACCTTTACGGGAGCCCGCAAGGGGAGGCGTTCGCCAGCCGACTATGCGACCTGACCTTCGCCGACACGGTGTTCTTCACCAATTCGGGCGTCGAGGCGGTGGAATGCGCGATCAAGACAGCCCGGCGCTACCATTACGCCAAGGGCAACCCGCAGAAACACGACCTCATCACTTTCTCGAACGCGTTCCACGGCCGGACGATGGGCGCGATCAGCGCGACCGACCAGGCGAAGATGATCGATGGCTTCGCGCCGCTGCTGCCCGGCTTCAAGGTGGTCGAGTTCAACAATCTCGACGCGGCTTTGGCGGCGATCGACGAGAATACCGCCGGGTTCCTGCTCGAACCGATCCAGGGCGAGGGCGGCATCCGGCCCGGCACGCACGAGTTCCTCTCGGGCCTGCGCGCCGCCTGCGACGAGCATGATTTGATGCTGGTGTTCGACGAGGTGCAATGCGGCGTCGCCCGCACCGGGCAGCTCTACGCCTATCAGCATTAC
>JAICXF010000042.1 GCA_025981625.1 Sphingomonas sp.
CACTCGCGGTCAGCAGGGGGCTTCGCATGTTCAACTGGTTTCAGCGCCTCCTCCCGAGGACGGGCGACTTCTTCGGCATGTTCGAAGCTCATGCGGCGACACTGGTGGCCGCGTCCGAAGCGCTGACCCGCCTGGTCGACGACCGCACGCCGCCCGAAGCCTGCATCGCCGAAATCCATCGCCGCGAGCACGAGGCGGACGACATCATCCGCGATGTGCTGATCACCGTCAGGCGCACTTTCCTGACCCCGTTCGACCGCGGCGCGATCACCTCGCTGATCGGGGCAATGGACGATGCCATCGACGAGATGCAGGCGACCGGGCGCGCCGTCGATGTGTACGAGCTCCGCTCCTTCGAGCCGGAGATGCGCGAGATGGTGGCCATGATCACCGAGGCGGCGACCCTCACCGCCGAGGCGATGCCGCTCCTCCGCGACATCGGCCGCAACGGCACCCGGATCCATGAGATCACCGAACGGATCGTTCGGCTGGAGGGCCACGCCGACGACGCCCACGCCACGGGATTGAAGCGCGCCTTCCAGCAGTCGGACACGGCGATGCGGTTCATCGTCGCCCGCGAAATCTACAAGCATCTGGAGCGGATCACCGACGCGTTCGAGGACGTCGCGAACGAAATCGACGGCATCGTCATCGATCATTCCTGAACGAACGACGCGTGTACCACCTCGCTTTGCCCCTGCTGATCGGCCTGATCATCGTCGCCCTGGGATTCGATTTCCTGAACGGGCTCCATGATGCGGCCAACTCGATCGCCACCGTCGTCGGCACCCGGCTGATCAGCCCGGTCGCGGCCGTCGCGTTCGCCGCCTTCTTCAATTTCGCCGCTTACTTCCTCGCGCTCAAATGGCCGGCTCTCCACAATGTCGCGGACACGATCGGCAAGGGCCTGATCGATAAGGACATGGTCACTCCCGCGGTGGTGTTCGGAGCGCTGATCGGCGCGATGTTCTGGAACGTCGTCACCTGGATCAGGGGCATCCCCTCGTCCTCCAGCCACGCGCTCGTCGGCGGCATCATCGGCGCGGGTGTCGCGCACGCGGGCTTCCCAAGCATCCAGTGGCTCGGGCTCAACAAGACACTGGTCGCGATCGTCCTGTCGCCAGTCCTGGGCCTCGTCCTGACGATGGCGCTCATGCTGCTGACGAGCTGGCTCGGCATTCGCGCCAGCGCCCGCGGCGCCGAGCGGACCTTCCGCGGCCTCCACCTGGTGTCATCGGGCACGCTGTCGCTCAGCCACGGCCTCAATGACGCGCAGAAGACGATGGGGCTGATCTCGGTCCTGCTCTATTCGACCGGCCACCTGCACGGTCATTTCGCGGTGCCCAACTGGGTCGCGCTCAGCTGCTACATCGCGATGGGCCTCGGCACGCTCACCGGCGGCTGGCGGGTGATCGAGACGATGGGGACCAAGATTACCAAGCTGTCGCAGCATCAGGCGTTCAGTGCGTCGGCGGCAGGCTCGATCATGCTGTTCGCGGCGTCGTGGCTCGGCATCCCGGTGTCGACGACGCACACAATGACCGGCTGCGTCATCGGCGCCGGCGCTGCGCGGAGGGCATCGGCCGTGCGCTGGGGCGTCGCCCGCAGCGTCGCGATCGCCTGGGTCATCACCATCCCCGCATCGGCGACGGTCGCGGCGATCTTCTACTGGCTGATCAGCGGCGACTTCGTTCGCGTGCTGATTGCCGTCGCGATCATCGGCGCCGTCGCTTTGGCGACGAGAGCCTGGCGGGTCCGAACTGAAGGCGCCGAGCGCGCCCGATCAGTGCGGTAGCCGCTTGACGTCGAAGTCCGGACCGAAGTCGTACACCTTGACCGGTCCAAGCTGGATGACATGCTTCGCCCCGCCGAGGTGGACGGTCGCTTGCGTGCCGTTCGCCGGAAAAGCCTGGGGCGCCTTGCCGCTCGCGAAGTACAATTTCCACTGGTTGGTGACGGTAGCCGGGGCGCCGGCGATCGCCGGATAAGGAGCCGCAGCACCGGTCGCGCCGATCAGTGGCAGGGTCTCGGTCTGCCCGTCGGCGAGGTTCGGCGCCCGAAGATAGATCGCGACGAGGATGACGTCTCCGGCGCCGACGGGCTTGGGAATGACCGACACCGCGCCGTCGTCCCAGGCGTTCTTGCCTGGCTTGCTGACGTTGACCTCATACGCCGGATAGTTCTGCGGACCGCCCTTTTCGAGGCGCTTGCTGGTCTGGTCGGGCCCATAGACGTTCCAGCTGCTGTCGGGCGTGTTGATCAGCTTGCTGTTGATATCGATGTGCTGCTGCGGCGCGACGGCGGCGGGCGGCGTTTGCGCGGAGGTGGTACCCGCGACTGCTGCAGCGGCCAGCGCGAAGACGAGATGTGATTTCACGCTCGAACTCCCCTCATGAAAGACAAAGAATAGCGGGAGTTATGCGATTGCCAATAAGGCTTGCCGTCACTTGCGCGGCTTGGCGCGATTGCCCTCTTCGGTTGCGAGCGTCTCGAGCGCCCGGCGGCCCACGTCGAGCGCGAGCTCCCACATGACATTCCCCTGCTTGGCACTCTTCTTCGACATTGCGTCGAGCTGTTCGCCGGCGTCACTGGCGAGGCGGCGCGCCTTGTCCGAATCCTTCAGCGCCGACGCCATCGCGACGAGCGCCGCCGCGACGACATCGGCGACGAGCGGATTTTCGGCGAGCGCCTTGACCTTCTTGACCGCTTTCCGGGCGACCTTGCCGGGCTTGGGCGAAGCGTCCTTCTTGCCCTTCTTTTTCTTTTTGTCCTTGGCCATTGGCACCCCGTCGGCGTTACGAAGCCGGTCTCATATCATTTTGTGTCGCGGCTTTGTAATAAGCCGCTGTTTCATTTCGGCGACATGCTTTGCACCAGAAAGCCCGCATCCTTCCGCTCCGTCACGGCATGATTGCCAGCGCTCCGGATATCTCCGCTGCCTCTCCGGAAACGGCGGAATCTCCCGAACCGCGCTATTTCAATCGCGAGCTCAGCTGGCTGGCGTTCAATCGCCGGGTGCTCGAGGAAGCGTGCAACCCGAAACACCCGCTGCTCGAGCGCGTTCGATTCCTCTCGATCTCGGCCAACAATCTCGATGAATTCTTCATGGTCCGGGTGGCGGGCCTCAAAGCTCACCAGGCGCTCGGGGTGGAGGAGATTTCGCCCGAGGGCATGACGGTTGCGCAGCAGCTCGCCGCGACGACCGCCGAAGCCGATAAATTGGTGACGAGCCAGCATGACGTCTGGGGCGAATTGCAGTCCCAGCTCGACGAGGCCGGCATGCACGTTGTCGGCGACGAGCCGCTCGACGAAGAGGCGGAGGCGTGGCTGGACCAGCATTTCCGGGAGCAGATCTTCCCGGTCCTGACCCCGCAGGCAATCGACCCCGCGCACCCCTTCCCGTTCATCCCGAACAAGGGGCTGAGCCTGATCTTCGAGCTCAAGAAGGGCAAAGCCAATGTCCGCGAGTTGATCATGGTGCCGGCGACGCTGCCGCGGTTCGTCCGGCTGCCCGGCGACGGTGGTCGCTACATTGCGCTCGAGACTTTGATCCGTCGCAAGACCGGTTACCTCTTCCCGAAGTACGAAGTGCTGCGCGGCGGCGCCTTCCGGGTGATCCGCGATAGCGACATCGAGATCGAGGAAGAGGCCGAGGACCTCGCGCTCTACTTCAGGACGGCGATCAAGCGCCGCCGGCGTGGGCGCGTGGTGCGCCTGGAGCTCGAGCCGGGGATGGCCGAGAGCCTCGTCAACGAGGTCCGGGAAGGGCTCGGCGCGCTGAACGCGATCACGTCCGAGAGCCGCGGCTTTCTGGGGATGACCGACCTGTCGCTGCTGGTGGAGGAGGACCTGGCCGACCTCAAGTTCCCGCCCTTCAATGCGCGCTTCCCAGAACGAATCCGTGAGCACGGCGGCGATTGCTTCGCGGCGATCAGCGAAAAGGACATCCTGGTCCACCACCCGTACGAGAGCTTCGAGGTGGTCGTGGAGTTCATCCAGCAGGCCGCGGCCGACCCGGATGTCGTCGCTATCAAGCAGACCCTGTATCGCGCCGGGAAGCAATCGGCGATCATCCGCGCCCTGATCGACGCCGCCGAAGCGGGAAAATCGGTCACGGCCGTCATCGAGCTCAAGGCGCGGTTCGACGAAGAGCAGAATTTGATGTGGGCCAATGCGCTGGAGCGCGCCGGAGTCCAGGTCGTCTATGGCTTCATCGAGTGGAAGACCCACGCCAAGGTGTCGATGGTCGTCCGGCGAGAGGACAAGGGCTTCCGCACTTACTGTCACTTCGGGACCGGCAACTACCATCCGGTCAGCGCCCGCATCTACACCGACCTCAGCTACTTCACCGCCGATCCGAAGATCGGCCGCGACGCCGCCAAGCTGTTCAACTACATCACCGGCTACCTCGAGCCGCGAAGCCTCAAGCGGCTGGTGATTTCGCCGACCCACATGCGCGCCGAGCTGATCAGGCTGATCGATGCCGAGATCGCCAACGCCGGAGAGGGCAAGCCGGCGGCGATCTGGGCGAAGCTCAACGCGCTGGTCGACCCGCCGGTGATCGACAAGCTTTATGAGGCGAGCACGGCGGGGGTTCAGATCGATCTGGTCGTTCGGGGCATTTGCTGCCTGCGTCCGGGGGTGCCGGGCATGAGCGACAACATTTACGTGAAGTCGATCGTCGGCCGCTTCCTGGAGCATGGCAGGCTGTGGTGCTTCGCCAACGGGCACAAGCTGCCGCACCCCGAAGCCACGGTCTTCATCAGCTCGGCCGATTGGATGCCGCGGAACTTCGACCGCCGCATCGAGTACATGTTGCCGATCGAGAACCCGACGGTGCACGCGCAGATACTCGACCAGGTGATGGTCGCGAACCTCATCGACAACGAACAGAGCTGGCGGCTCAATCCCGACGGCACTTACACGCGGCTTTGCGCGAGCCTGGGTCACGAATTCAACCTCCACGAATATTTCATGTCCAACCCCAGCCTGTCGGGCCGCGGCCAGGCGCTGAAGAAGGGGCGCAAGGTCCCCAAGCTGCGGTTCCAGCGCGGGCGATAGACGCTGGCGCAGGCGGAGCCCTCCGGAATCATCGACATCGGGTCCAACTCGGTGCGGCTCGTCGTCTATGCCGGGCCAGAGCGGATCCCGTCGCCGATCTTCAATGAAAAGGTGCTTGCCGGCCTCGGTGCCGGGCTGGAGCGGACCGGCCGCCTGTCCGAGGACGGGCGCTTGCGGGCACTGGCGGCACTCGGCCGATTCAAGCTGCTGCTCGAGCACATGAAGGTCAGGCGCACCCAGATCGTGGCGACGGCGGCGGTTCGCGATGCCGACAACGGCCGCGAGTTCGTTCGCGACATCGAACGGATGGGGCTTCGCTGCGAGGTGCTGAGAGCCGAACAGGAAGCGCGGCTTGCCGGCAAGGGCGTGCTGTCGGGCATTCCCAACGCCGGAGGGATCGTCGGGGACCTCGGCGGCGGCAGCCTGGAGCTGGTCGATGTCGCCGACGGCAAAGCGGGCGCGGGGATTTCGCTTCCCTTGGGAGTGCTTCGGATAAACCCCAGCGCAAGCGGCGAACGCGAGGCGCGCAAATTGCTCAAGGCGGCGCTCAAGGAATCGACCATCAGGGACCAGGCGCGGGATCGGCCGTTCTACATGGTCGGCGGATCGTGGCGCGCGCTCGCTCGAATCGACATGCTGGCGACCGATTTCCCGCTGCCGATCACGCATCAATATCGGATGAAGCCCGGCCGCGCGAAGGAACTGCGCAAACTGGTGCGGACGCTTGGCCCGAAATTCAGCGAAGCGGCCGATCCTTCGCGTCTCGCCGCATTGCCGGCGGCCGCAATGATCCTCCAGCTGCTGGTCGAAGAGCTGGACCCGTCCCGGCTGGTGGTGTCCACCTTCGGCATCCGGGAAGGGCTGCTCTATTCGAGGCTGAAGCCGGCGGTCCAGCGGATCGATCCGCTGATCGCGGAAGCACGCGACGCGGGCGGCGGCGAGCATCGCTTCGGTCAGCACGGCGACCTGCTCGACGGCTGGATCGCGCCGGTGTTCGAGGACACGCCGGCAATGCGCCGGCTGCGCCTCGCCTCCTGCCTGCTCGCCGATGTCGCATGGCAGGCCAACCCCGGCTTCCGTGCCGACCGCGGCATCGAGATGGCGCTGCACGGCAATTGGGTTTCGATCACCCCCGGAGGACGGGTGATCATCGCGCAGGCGCTTGCCGCCAACTTCGGGCGCGACCGGCTGCCGGACGACAGGCTGGGTCAGCTGTGCAAGGACGGGCAGCTCAGCCGCGCGCGCGTCTGGGGCGCGGCGATGCGGCTCGGCCAGCGACTGTCGGGCGGAGTGGGGTCGGTCCTCAAACGGACCGGGCTCAGCGCGGAGAACGGCACGCTGCGGCTTGCAGTCAGGCGCGGCGAAGAAGCGCTGGTTGGGGACCAGGTCGAACGGCGCCTCGTCGACCTCGCCGAGCTGCTCGGCTGCGAGCCGGTAATCGCCACCTTATAGCGGGGTGGCGCGCCGATACCGCTGGGGCTAGAGCCGTTACCATGTCGCAACTATCGTCGGTTGAGCGCGCGGTCGTCGAACGCACGGGCGCGGAGCCGATGCTCGATCAGGTGCTGGCCTGGGCCGCGATCAACAGCGGATCGCGCAACCTCGCCGGGCTCAAGCGGATGGCGGACGTGCTGGTTGACGCCTTCGCTGCGCTGCCTGGGTCATTGCGACTGGAAAATCCCGCCACAGTCGAAGCCGTCGATTCCGCCGGGCGCGCAGCCGCGGTCGAGCATGGCCGCCACCTTCACCTTACGGTGCGGCCGACGGCGCCGGTCCAACTGCTCTTCACCGGGCACATGGACACGGTGTTCGCCGCCGATCACGGCTTTCAGGAAACACGCTGGCTCGAGGATGGCGTGCTCAACGGCCCCGGCGTTGCCGACATGAAGGGCGGCCTCGCGGTGATGCTCGCGGCACTGAAGGCCGTCGAGGGAAGTCCCGATGCCGACCGCATCGGATACGAAGTGGTGATCAACAGCGACGAGGAAGTCGGCTCGCTCGCCTCTTCCTCGCTGCTGGCACAGGCCGCACGCGGCAAGCGCGCGGCTTTGACCTACGAGCCGGCCGCGCTTCCGGACGGCACGCTTGCAGGCGCTCGGCCGGGCAGCGGCAACTTCGCGATGGTCGTGCATGGCCGCTCAGCCCATGCGGGCCGCAATCCCGAGGATGGCCGAAACGCGCTGCTCGCGGCTGCCGATCTCGCGCTGCGGCTGGACCGGCTCAAGCGGGATGGCCTGACGGTCAACCCCTCGCGGATTGACGGCGGGTCGCCGAGCAACGTGGTTCCCGATCTGGCGATCCTGCGCGTGAACCTGCGCCCGCGAACGCCGGAGATCGAGGCCGATGCCAGGCGGATGATCGATGAAGTCGTCGCCCGCGTGGCGGCCGAGCGCCACGTGCAGATCGAGCTGAGCGGCGGCTTCGGCCGGCCGCCAAAGCCGCTGACCCCCGAGGCCGAGGCAGTGTTCAACCTCGTAAAACAGGCCGGCGCGGATCTTGGTCAAGCCATCGGCTGGCAACCTTCGGGCGGCGTCTGCGACGGCAACAACATCGCCGCGTGCGGCGTGCCGGTCGTCGACACGATGGGCGTGCGCGGCGGGAAGATTCACAGCATGGAGGAATATCTGATCGTCGACTCCCTCGCCGAGCGCGCGGCGCTGAGCGCGCTCACCGTGCTGCGCCTGGCCGGTGCCGCATGACGTTTCGAGTCCGTCCGGCGACATGCGACGATTTCCGCGCGATCTACCAGATGGCGAAGCTCACCGGCGGCGGGTTCACCAACCTGCCCGCCGACCGCGTCACCCTGGTCGAGAAGCTCGCCCGTTCCGACCGCTCCTTCGCTCGCGAAGGCGACAGCCAGCAAGCCGACCTCTACGTCTTCGTTCTCGAGGACCCCAAGGCGGGCGTCATCCGCGGGACCTGCCAGGTGTTCGGCCAGGTCGGCGTCGTCCAGCCCTTCTACAGCTATCACATCAGCACGCTTACCCAGACGAGCCCCGAACTCGGTAAGACCTTCCGCAACCAGATGCTGAGCCTGACGACCGATCTCGAGGGCTCGTCCGAGGTCGGCGGATTGTTCCTCCATTCGCAAGTGCGCGCCGGGGGGTGGGGCTCGCTGCTCGCCCGCAGCCGCTATCTGTTCATGAAGCTGCACCGGGCCAGGTTCGGCGCCCGAACCCTGGCGGAGCTTCGCGGGGTGATGGACGAGGCAGGAAACGCGCCCTTCTGGGATGCGCTCGCCGGCCGCTTCTTCGGCATGACCTTCCCCGAAGCCGACGAGTTCAATGCGGTCCACGGGACCAAGTTCATCGCCGACCTGATGCCAAAAACGCCGATCTACGTCTCTTTGCTCTCCGAAAGCGGGCGTGCCGTGGTGGGCCAGCCGCACCCGACGGGACGGGCGGCGCTTCGGATGCTGGAGCAGGAGGGCTTCGTGTTTGACCGCTACGTCGACATTTTCGACGGCGGTCCGACGGTGACCGCGCCCACCGACCAGATCCGCACAGTGCGCGAGGCGCGGATGGAAACGATCGCCGAGATCGCCGACGGCGGCCCGGCGAAGATGATGGTCGCCGCAGGACTGCTGAAAGACTTCCGCGCGGCCTGCGCGTCGGTGAAGAGGCTGCCGAACAAGGGCATCTCGATCGATCGCGAAGCCGCCGAGCTGCTCGAGGTCGACATCGGCGACACGGTGGTCATGGTCGACCGCTGATGGCGCTTGCCGAGATCAATTTCGACGGCATCGTTGGCCCGAGCCACAATTATGCCGGCCTCAGCCTTGGCAATCTCGCTTCGACCCGGAACGCCGGCGAGGTCTCGCGGCCGCGCGCTGCGGCCCTCGAAGGCATCGAGAAAATGCGCGCCAATCTTGCGCTGGGGCTCCTCCAGGGGATCTTCCTGCCGCACCCGCGCCCCGACCAGGCCTGGCTGGCCGAGCTCGGCACAAGCTTCGAGGGTGCTGATTTTGCGCTGGCGGCAAATGCCATGTCCGCTTCGGCGATGTGGGCCGCCAATGCGGCCACCGTCTCCCCCGCGCCCGACACCGGCGACGGGAAGTGCCACCTGACGGTCGCCAACCTCCGCACCATGCCGCATCGAAGCCATGAGTGGCCATGCACGCTGGCGCAGTTGCGGCTGGCATTCGCCGATCCGTCCTTCAAGCTTCACGGGCCGGTGCCGCCCGCGTTCGGCGACGAGGGCGCCGCCAACCACATGCGGCTGACGCCCGCTCACGGCGAGCGGGGAGTCGAGGTGTTCGTCTATGGAGTGTCCAGCGGGGCCTTCCCTGCACGCCAGCATATCGAAGCCTCGAAGGCCGTCACGCGGCTTCATCGGCTCGATCCCGACCGCGTCCTGTTCGCCCAGCAGTCAGCGGAGGCGATCGCCGCGGGTGCATTCCACAACGACGTGGTCGCCGTCGCCAACCAGCGCGTCCTGTTCGCCCACGAGCTCGCTTTCGCGAACAGGACGGCCCTGCTGGACGCGCTGAACGCTCGAGTGCCCGGGTTCGAATATGTCGAGGTTCCGGAAACCGAGGTGCCGCTGGCGGATGCGGTGAAATCCTATTTGTTCAATGCCCAGCTGGTCACGCCACCGGGCGGTGAGCCGACACTGATCGTCCCGCGCGAGGCGCGCGAAACGGCATCGGTTTGGCAATGGCTCGAACGGCACCTTGCGGGAAACGGGCCGATCCGCCGCGTCGAGGTCGTCGACGTGCGTCAATCGATGGCCAACGGCGGCGGGCCCGCCTGCCTCCGCCTCCGCGTGGTCGCCGACCCCGGCCGTGTCGATCCGCGATTCATGATCGACAGTGACAAGCTCGAGCGAATTGCCGACCTGATCGCGCGCTACTGGCCCGAAGAGCTTCATCACGACGAACTGCAAACGCCGGCGCTCGTCAGCCAGATAGAACAAGCGCGCGCGGCGCTTCTGGAATCGCTTCAGCTTGCGGAACTGATATAAGCGCCGCCGGAGGGAAGCTCATGGCCGATGACCCGTCCACCCTCATTGAACAGTCCAGCGAAGCTCGGCGCCGAGGCGACCCCGCTGCTGCCATCAGGCTCGCCGCGGAAGCTGTCGACCTCGCCCGCGGCAGCGACAACAGAGTATCCTTGGGAGAGGCGCTCGCCGCGATGGCACGACTTCGGCGCGATGAGCAGCAGTATGACGCGGCCGTGCGCCTTTACGAAGAATCGGCTGCGGTCGCGCTCCATTGTGGCGACAAGCGCGCGCTTGGGCACCGGCTTCGCCACATCGGCGATATTGCCGCCGAACAAGGCGACTTACAGGTGGCCGAATCCTCCTATGCCGAAGCGGAGCGACTGTTCGAGGGAATGGACGTGGGGGAGCTCGACAAGGCGAACTTCCTCCGATCGAAAGCGCTGCTGAGCGAAAGGCAGGGCGAGTCCGAGACTGCATTCCAGCTTTGGCAGGAGGCGCAGAAGCTTTACCGCGCGAGCCGGATTGATGAAGGTGTAAAGGAGTGTGGCACGCACATGGACATGCTCCGCGCAAGCTGATCCTGCGGACTGTCCCGCGGCGGGACTGAGGTAAATGTTAGATTAACCCTATCCTTTGTTATTTTTCCGGCTCAAAACGGCCATTGCGACGTTCAATCGTTAACAATGGCGATGCTCAGCAAAATAGGCAGACTGTTTCAGATCAAGACGCGCTTCGAGGCGTGGCTGGTAATCTATGCCATCGCGCTGGGCGCCGTCGAACGCGGCCGGCACTATCTGGACGCCTATCCCGGATGGGGCGGATGGCTGCTTGCACTCGCCTGCACCGGAGTCGTCTTCGTCGCCGGAGGCAAGCTGCTGGATTCGGTCAGGCCGCCCGAGCCGGCACTGTCAGCCGGGCCGTATCGGGCGCAGCCGCGGCGGCGAACGGCCGACCGTCATCGGCCGACGCGCCTTCCCAGCCGGCGCGCATCGCAAGCCTCGGTCCTGCACCGCAACGATTGACTGCCAAGTGGTTCGACTGACGACGAAAATGCGCGTGAGCACCGGGCCCACGCGCATCGCCGAAACAACAACAGCAAATCGCTTAGGCGGCGTTCAGCTCCGCGTAGTTCGGACGCGTTCCGCTCCAGAACACAGGCGCCGGCGCCGGGCCGTGAGTCAGCGCGTCCATCAGCGGCAGCGCGGTCGAGCAGAAGGCGCATTCGGCCGACACTCGGCCGACGATCCAGTGGGTCCGGCCACAGCCGGGGCAGTGATTGACCTCACCGGCGCGATATACGGCGTGGTACCCACGCGCACTCGGATTGAACGGCGTGTGGCGGGAGTCGAGAGAGCTCAACATGGTGCTTTCCTTAGAAACCAATTGCGATTCCAACGAGCGGCGAATCGTTAGGTTTCATCGATAGCTGGTGATTGGGCGCAGCCTGTCACTCGAACGCCACGCCGCTGTCCCAGCGGGAGACATTCCGCCGTCCAAATGGCTTAGTGAAAGAATCGACTCCGCAGGCTGTGGATATTAACCATCTGTTTACCCCGTAGGGGTGATGTTCCGCTGTTCTCGAGGCGGAGGGGGACCGGTGGAATCGAACGAGCGTTACTATCGCCGGCGGGCGGTGGAAGAGCGGATGGCGGCACAACGGGCAATGACCGAAACGGCGCGTGCCTGGCATAGTCAACTGGCAGAGAATTTCGCCGAGCGGGCGAGCGCCTGCACCGGCATGAGCATCGGGATCGCAATCGGGAGCGTCGCCGTCATCAACGGCTGATCGGATTGCTCCAACGGACGGCAGGCGCAAATGCGCTTCGCCGGATAATGCTCAGACCTGCACCTGCGCTTCCTCGATCGCGTCGAGCACTGCTTCTGGCTGAACCAGCTGCTTCATTTCCTCGACATCCCCCGTACGTGCCGATGGCACATCCATCCGCACCGCGATCTCGGACACCAGCTGAACGAGCTTGGTGATCTCCGCCTCCGCCAGCAGACTGACCTGCAGGTCGAGTTCCGCCCGGCGATCGGCCGCGGCAGCCATCCGGTTCTGCGTGATCAGGATGAAGGTCGACAGGAAGATCGCCTCGACCGAGGCGATCATTGCCAGGATGACAAAGGTCGGATCCCATGGGCGGACGCCGGGAATCGAACCGAGGTTCGCAAGAACCCAGCCGCCATAGAGCACCAGATGGACGTAGACGAAGCCCATGCTGCCGGAGAAGCGCGTGATCGCCCGTGCAATCCGCTCCTCGCCGCTGGCGTTCGCCTCTTCTGCTTGGCGCCGCTGGCGCAACGCGGCGATATTGCGCGTCAATGAGCTGTTGAGTGTCTCTTCGCCGGCCACGAGCGGGAAAACGAGCCAGCAAGCGGCCGCGTTCCTGTCACCACCACGCGGCGTAAAGCGCGATGAGGATCAGGATCACGCCGAGCGCGCCGACGTTGAAGACGGTCGGCGTCCTGAACGTCACTCCCTCCATCGTGACGCGGTTCGCGTCTCCGCGCCCGCGGAAGAGCAGCGAACAGATAACCGCCAGCGCCAGCGAAACGACGAAAGCGATCTCCATCCGGTGCATGAACGGCACGGCATTCAGCGCCGCGCTTCCGCCATATTGCGCCGGGAACCAGAACAGGAAGCTCAGCAAGACGGAGGTGACGGCACCGGCGATCGCACCCGCTTCGGTCGCTCGCTTCCAGAACAGGCCCAAGAGGAAGATCACCGTGATCCCGGGCGTGAAGAAACCGGTGAATTCCTGGATGTACTGGAACGCCTGCTGAGACTGGCCGAGCAGCGGTCGGACGACGATCAAGGCGATGACGATCGAAATGACCGCAACCGTGCGGCCGACGAAGACGAGGTGCTTTTCCATCGCTCTTCCATCGGGGTCGACCGAATCCTCGGCGCGCGTCCGGACGTGCTTCATCTTGGCGTAGAGATCGAGCGTGAAGATCGTCGCGATCGAGTTGATCTTTGAGGCCATGGACGCGACGATCGCCGCCACCAATGCGGCGAACACGAGCCCGAGCAGGCCCGGCGGAAGAAGCCGCATCATCGTCGGATAGGCCTGATCCGGCTTGGCGAGATCGGGCGCCAGCACGACGGCAGCGATGCCCGGGACCACCAGGATCACCGGCATCAGCAGCTTGAGGTACGCGGCAAAGGTGACGCCCTTTTGCGCCTCGGCGATGCTCTTGGCGGCAAGCGCGCGCTGGATGATGTACTGGTTGAAGCCCCAGTAGCTGAGGTTCGCGATCCACATTCCGCCGATCAGAACGCTGAGGCCCGGCAAGTTCTGGTATCGGTCCTGGTCGTAGGCGGCGTTGCCCGTCGGGTGGAGGATCATGTGGAAGTGGTCGGGAACGCGCGCGACGAGAGTCTCGAAGCCGGCGATCACGCCATGTCCCGCCCCGATCTGGCCGAGGGTCAGGAAGGTCACGACGAGACCGCCGAACACGAGCAAGGTGACCTGGACGATGTCCGTGAGCGCGATCGCCTTCAGTCCCCCGTAGAGCTGATAAGCGAGAGCAAACACGCCAAGCCCGATCAGCGCGTAGGTTTGGTCGACGCCGGCGACCTTGGTGACCGCGATCGACCCGAGCCAGATGATCGAGGTCAGGTTCACGAACACGTAAAGCGCCAGCCAGAACAGCGTCATCAGGATGCGGATCGAATCGCCGTACCGCTCCTGCAGGAATTGCGGCATCGTGTAGATGTGGTTGGCGAGGAAGATCGGCAGGAAGTACTTGCCGACGATCAGCAAGGTCGCCGCGGCCATCCACTCGTACGACGCAATGGCGAGCCCGATCGCGTAGCCCGAGCCGGACATGCCGACGATCTGCTCGGCCGAGATGTTGGCCGCGATCAGCGACGCGCCGATCGCCCACCACGGCAGGTTCTTCGAGGCGAGGAAGTAGTCGGAGGTGTCCTTCTGGTGCCCGGGTTTTTCGCGGCTGACCCACTGCGCCAGGGCGAAAATCCCGATCGCGTAGGCGATCACCACCATCAGATCGATTGTCGACAGGCCCACGGCGCCCCTCCCCTTTGGGCCACACTGTTGCAGACTTGGCTGAAGCGTCAATCGGCTTGTGGTGAGCGGCGTCCGTGAAACGAACGTGATCAGGCACTGGCGTGCCCCAACAGGCTCGAGCGCGTGTCGCTGGCTCGGTTCTTTGCCCAGCGCTATGATGGCTGGATGCTGACCCAGAACCTGCTCGATGACGCCCGCTCGATCGCCGAGCGGATCACTGCCTTGCGCCGCGCGATTCACGCCGAGCCCGAGCTTGGCCTGGAAACTCCAAAGACGCTGGCGAAGGTCCGGGCAGATCTTGCCGATTTGCCGCTCGAGTGGCGCGAAGGGCCATCGTGCACGGGCGCGGTGGCGGTGCTCAATGCCGGCAAGCCGGGCCGCAGCGTGCTCCTTCGCGGCGACATGGACGCCCTGCCGATGCCCGAGGAAACCGGCCTGCCGTTCGCGTCGACCGTGCCCGGGCGGATGCATGCCTGCGGGCACGACACCCATACCGCCATGCTGGCGGGCGCGGCGCGCGTGCTCGCCGGTCGGGCCGACGCCTTGCCGGGCGAGGTCCGCTTCATGTTCCAGCCCGGAGAAGAGGGCTATCACGGCGCCCGCTTCATGATCGACGACGGGCTGCTCGACCCGCTGCCGGACGCCGCCTTCGCGCTCCACATCATGCCCAATGCCCCGCATGGAGCGATCGCCAGCCGCGCGGGAACCCTGCTCGCATCGGCCGACATGCTCGAAATCTCCGTCGAAGGCCGCGGCGGCCACGCATCGATGCCTCACGACACGCGCGACCCGGTGCCGGTTGCCTGCGAGATCGTGATGGCGCTTCAGGCGATGGTGACTCGCCGCTTCGATGCCGCCGAAGCGGTCGTTGTCACGATCACCCAGCTCGATGCCGCCACTGCGCACAATGTGATTGCCGATCGCGCCCGGCTCAAAGGAACCATCCGAACGCTCTCGCCCGGCAGGCGTGAGGCCGTATGGAGCGCGATCCAGACGCTCGCCGAGAACATCGCGCAGGCGCATGAATGCGATGCCGACGTCACCATCACGCAGGGCTTCCCGCCGACGGTCAACGATGGCCGGGCCGTCACGCTTGCCGAAGCCGTTGCGACGGCCTTGCCGCACGGCGAGTATCTCCACCTGCCGGCGCCGATCATGGGAGCCGAAGACTTCTCCTATGTGCTGGAGAAGGTGCCTGGAATGATGGCCTTCCTGGGCGTGGCAAAGAGCGGCGCGGACTTGCGCCAGTGCTGCGCGATCCACTCGAGCCGGATGATGGTCGACGAGACGGTGATGCCCCGCGGCACCGCGTTTCTGGCGGGCTGCGCGACCCGCTTTCTGGAACACGAATGGGGCAATCCAGACAACGTGAGCGGCGCGGAGTAAATCAGCGCCGTCGGGCGAATGGCGCGCCCGGAAGGATTCGAACCTCCGGCCCCCAGATTCGTAGTCTGGTGCTCTATCCAGCTGAGCTACGGGCGCGCAGCGCGGCGCTTTGCGCGCCGGCGAGGGCCGCGACATAAGGGTGTCGGTCCCGCCACGCAACCCTTGGCGTTTGCCTCGCCGCCAAGCCGCCCGTAGAGCCTGCAGGCGATGCGCGCGGCCCTTTGTCTGACGATCCTGACCTTGAGCGCCTGCTCGGCTCCGGGCGGGCCCTATCCGTCGCTGCGGCCCCGCGCGGCGGAGGCGATCGATCCGCGCCTGCCGGTCGAGCGCCCGATCAACAATCGCCCCGTCTCACGGGCCCTGGCCGGCCAGCTGGAGGCGCTCGTCAATCAGGCGCGGGCGGGCAATGCTGCGTTCGAAACCGCAATCGCCGAGGCCGAGCGACTGTCCGCAAGCGCTGGAGCTCCGCAGACCGAAAGCTGGATCGCCGCGGAGGAAGCGCTGACCGCCGCCATTGCCGCGCGCAAGGCAACCGCGACGGCACTGGCCGACATCGACGACCTCGCCGGGCGCGCACTCCAGACCCAGCAAGGAATTGCTCCCAACGACCTCGCGGCGATCCATCGCGCCTCCGCGGAGGCCGGAGCGCTCGACGAAACCCAGGCGGCGCGTGTCGCGGCAATCCAGAAGCGGCTGGGGCTTTAGCCGGCGATCAGCCGCGCGGCATCGAGTGCGTGATAGGTGAGAACTCCGGTCGCCCCCGCGCGCTTGAACGCGAGCAACGTCTCCAGGATCAGCGCGTCGCGGTCGCCCGCGCCGGCCGCCGCGGCATGCTCGATCATCGCATACTCGCCGCTCACCTGGTAGGCGAAGGTCGGGACTCCGAACGCGTCCTTCACTCGGGCGACGACGTCGAGATACGGCAGGCCCGGCTTGACCATCACGAAGTCGGCGCCTTCGGCGAGGTCCAGCTCGACCTCGCGCAGCGCTTCCTCGATGTTCGCCGGGTCCATTTGATAGCCACGCTTGTCGCCCTTGAGGCGGCCGCGCGAGCCGACCGCGTCGCGGAACGGACCGTAGAAGGCGGACGCGTATTTCGCCGCATAAGCCATGATCGCGACATTCTGGTGCCCTTCGCGCTCGAGCGCCTCGCGGATGGCGGCGACGCGGCCGTCCATCATGTCGGAAGGTGCGACGATGTCCGCCCCCGCCGCGGCCTGCACCAAAGCCTGGTCGACGAGGATGCCGACCGTCTCGTCGTTGATCACATTGCCGGCAGTGTCGACGATCCCGTCGTGACCGTGGGCGGTGTACGGATCGAGCGCGACGTCGGTCAGCACGCCGACTTCCGGCGCCGCATCCTTGATCGCCTTGATTGCCTGGCAGATGAGATTGCCGCTGTTGAGTGCTTCTTCCGCGCGCGCGCTGCGCAGCTCCTCGGGCGTGTTGGGGAACAAGGCGACGCAGGGGATGCCGAGCGCCGCGGCCTCCTTCGCCCGGGCACCGATGCGGTCGACGCTCCACCGACTGACGCCCGGCAGTGAGCCGATCGGCTCCTCGCAATCACGGCCGGCGCAGATGAACAGGCGCCAGATGAAGTCGCTGGGGTGCAGCCGGTGCTCGGCGAGCATCGCGCGCATCCACGGGCTCGCCCGGCCGCGGCGCATGCGCAGGTAAGGGAAGGAGGCG
>JAICXF010000080.1 GCA_025981625.1 Sphingomonas sp.
ACGAGGGCTGGGCGCTCTATTCCGAGGAGCTGTGCAAGGAGATGGGCGCGTACCCCGATATCGCCGACGATTTCATGCGTCTCGACCAGGAGCATTTCCGCGCCGCCCGCCTCGTCGTCGACACCGGCATCCACGCGCTCGGCTGGACCGAGGATCAGGCGGTCGATTACATGGAGAAGGTCGGCCGGCTGCCGCCCGACCAGGCGCGGTCGGAGGTCCGCCGCTACATCACGCTTCCCGGGCAGGCGACCGGCTACAAGATCGGCATGCTCAAGATCATGGAGCTTCGGAAAAAGGCGGAAGACAGGCTTGGCCCGAAGTTCGACGTGAAGGCGTTCGACGACCTCATCATCAGCGACGGCTCGCAGCCGCTGCCGGTGCTGGAGCGGCGCGTCGACGAGTGGATCGCGTCAAGGCAGTCCGCCAACCCCGCTCACGGCGAGCGGGGGATGTAGTCCGGCTAATGGCGTCTTTCGACCCAAAGCTGCCATTACCCGCCGACGCCTTGCAGACGTTCGCTCGGTAGTTACACTTCGGCCATGGCACCCGTTGTTCTGATGATCGCCTTAGCGGTAGGTCCGGCCCATTCGACTACGGACGTGTGCCAGATTTTGGCATCGCCTCACCATTATGACGGACGAACAATCGAGGTATCTGGCTTCCTAACGATGGATGTCGAAATCTCCTATCTGACTGCGCCTCGCTGCTCTTCCGACCACATCGTTGTTCCGAACAAATTTGACGCTTCGCGACTTTCAAATTCGCAGCGATCAAAATCAGTCTTTCGCGGCATAATCCGGGTGACGCACCAAAAGGCCGGCACAGGAAATCTCATATCGCTAGATGACCCGGTGTTGATCGAGAGCGCCCAGCAATAGTGGCAGCTTTCCACACATTCTTGCCATTAGCTCGCTAATGCGTTGATCGCCTCGGCAAGCTTGATGTCGCGTTCGGTAACCCCGCCGGCATCATGGCTGGTTAGGCGGAAGTCGACGCGGTTCCAGACGCTGGTGAACTCGGGGTGGTGATCGACCTTCTCGGCGTGAAGCGCGACCCGCGTGAGGAAGCCGAACGCCTCGCTGAAATCCTTGAACTCGAAGGTCCGAGTGAGCGCCTTGCCGGCATCTTCGAATGTCCATCCTTGGGGAGCGTCCACGCCAGAATCTCCTGTCCTACAGAGGCCGATTCCGCCTAGGCGGCGCGGCAATGGTCCACAACTGCTTCCAGCTCAGCCCGGACCGCGAGTTCTCGCGCGCGCCCGCGTCCGCGCACGCGTGGGACTGCTGCAATCGCTGCGTTTCGCGCTTCTTGAAATGCCGCTGCACAGGGCGCAGTTGGGCCGCAAAGGAGATTGCTGATGGCCACTCAGCTTGCCGAGGACAAGAGCGTCCTCGGTCTCGACAACCCGATGGGCACCGACGGCTTCGAGTTCGTCGAATATACCGCGCCGGACCCGGCGCTTCTGCGCGACCTGTTCACGAAGATGGGCTTCCCCGCCGTCGCCCGGCACAAGCGCAAGGATGTGACCCTTCACCGCCAGGGCGAAATCAACTTCATCATCAACGCCGAACCGGGCAGCTATGCCGAGCAGTATGCGAACGACCACGGGCCCAGCGCCTGCGCGATGGCGTTCCGGGTCAAGGACGCCAAGGTGGCGTTCGAACGCGCGGTCCGTCTCGGTGCATCCCCGGTCAAGAACGACGTCGCGCACGGCGAAATGAACATTCCTGCGATCGAGGGCATCGGCGGCTCCCGCCTGTTCTTCGTCGATCGCTACGGAGCGGGGGGATCGATCTACGAGGTCGATTTCGACTTTTTCCCCGACGCCCAAGCCAGGCTTGAGGAGCTCGACAGCCGGCTGACCTACATCGACCACCTCACCCACAACGTGCAGCGCGGCCGGATGGCGGTCTGGGCCGATTTCTACGAGCGGCTCTTCAACTTCCGCGAGATCCGCTACTTCGACATCGAAGGGAAGCAGACCGGCTTGTTCTCGAAGGCGATGACGTCGCCCTGCGGCAAGATCCGCATCCCGCTCAACGAGAGCCAGGACGACAAGAGCCAGATCGAGGAGTTCCTGCGCGAATACAAAGGCGAGGGCATCCAGCACATCGCGCTGGGCACCAGCGACATTTACGAGGCGGTCGACATCCTCCGCGGCCGCGGTGTCGCGTTCCAGGACACGCCCGACACTTATTACGAGCTGCTGCCGGAGCGCATCCAAGGCCATGAAGAGAGCATCCCCGAGCTCGAGAAGCGGAGCATCCTGATGGACGGCGCCCCGACCGAAGGGCAGGGGCTGCTGCTCCAGATCTTCACCCAGAACGTGATCGGCCCGATCTTCTTCGAGATCATCCAGCGCAAGGGCAACGAGGGCTTCGGCGAAGGCAATTTCAAGGCGCTGTTCGAAAGCATCGAACTCGATCAGATGCGGCGGGGCGTGATTTGATCCGCACGCTCGTCCTTCGATACGCCGCTTGCGCGGCTACTCAGGATGAGCGGATCGAACGGAACACCCGCTCATCCTGAGTAGGGACTGAGCGAGCTCGGCGAGACGAAGGCCCGTATCGAAGGACCCAAATGACCGAAGCCTACATCTGTGACTACATCCGCACGCCGATCGGCCGTTACGGCGGAGCACTTGCGCACGTGCGCGGCGACGATCTCGCCGCAATCCCGATCAAGGCGCTGATCGACCGCAACGCGAACGTCGACTGGTCCGAACTCGACGACGTGATCCTCGGCTGCGCCAACCAGGCCGGCGAGGACAATCGCAACCTCGCGCGCATGGCGGCGCTGCTCGCGGGGCTGCCGGACAGCTCGGGCGGGGTCACGCTCAACCGACTGTGCGGCTCCGGGCTAGACGCCGTCGCCATGGCCGCGCGGACGATCCGCGGCAGCGAGGCCGACCTGATCGTCGCCGGCGGATCGGAGAGCATGAGCCGCGCGCCGTTCGTGGTCGCCAAGGCTACATCCGCCTTCGATCGCAATGCCGAGATGTACGACACCACGATCGGCTGGCGCTTCGTCAATCCGAAGATGAAGTCGGTCTATGGCGACGACACGATGCCGAGCACCGGCGAGAATGTCGCCGAGGAGTTCCACGTCAGCCGCGAGGACCAGGACGCGTTCGCGCTTCGAAGCCAGGAGAAGGCGGCCGCCGCACAGGCGAACGGCCGCCTCGCCGCGGAGATCGTCGCGGTCGAGATTCCCCAGCGCAAGGGCGATCCCGTCGTCGTCGACAGGGACGAGCACCCTCGCTCGACCAGCATGGAGGCGCTTGCGAAGCTGAAGCCGATCGTCCGGCCGGGCGGAACGGTGACGGCCGGCAATGCGTCCGGGATCAATGACGGCGCCGCCGCGCTGATCATCGCGTCGGAGGAGGCCGCAAAGCGCAACGGCCTCACCCCGAAGGCGCGGATCCTCGGTGCCGCCGTGGCCGGCGTTCCGCCACGCATCATGGGCATCGGCCCCGCCCCCGCGAGCGAGAAGCTGATGAACCGCCTGGGCCTCAACATCGGCGACTTCGACGTGATCGAATTGAACGAGGCGTTCGCCGCGCAGGGGCTTGCAGTGCTTCGCCAGCTCGGCCTTCCGGACGATGCGCCGCAGGTGAACCCGAACGGCGGCGCGATCGCGCTCGGCCACCCGCTCGGCATGTCGGGCGCTCGTCTCGCGCTCACCGCGGCCGAGCAGCTTCGGCAGACCGGCGGCAAGCGCGCGCTCGCGACCATGTGCATCGGCGTCGGCCAGGGAATCGCGCTCGCGCTCGAACGGGTGTAAATTGAACGCCATGGCGACGGCGGTGAAAGAGCTCGATCGTGCGGCGATCATGGGGGTGCTGGAGACCGTGCCCGATCCCGAGATCCCGGTCCTCACCATCACCGACCTCGGGATCGTCCGCGGAATCGCCGACGATCCGCCGCGGGTGCTGATCAGCCCGACCTACACCGGCTGCCCCGCGACGGTCGCGATCGAGACGATGATCCGCGAGGCGCTCGACAAGGCGGGGTTCGGCGATGTGCATGTCGAGCGCGTGCTGTTCCCGCCGTGGACCACCGACTGGATCAGCGAGCGCGGCCGGGAACGTCTAAAGGCCTACGGGATCGCCCCGCCGGACCCTTCGGCGACCACGCCGTGCCCGCAGTGCGGCTCAACCGACACCGAGGAAGTCAGCCGCTTCGGGTCCACGCCGTGCAAGGCACAATGGCGCTGCAAGTCGTGCCTGGAGCCGTTCGAACGGTTCAAGTGCCACTGAGTACCCCTGCGAAGGCAGGGGCCCAGTCCATCACCACTCGGCGAAGCTTCCGTCCCTCGTCCGCCATATCGGGTTGCGCCAGCGGTGGCGGTCCTTGTCGGCTTCGCGCACCGCCGCTTCGTCGATCTCGATGCCCAGCCCCGGCCCGTCCGGCACCGGCAAATAGCCGTCGACCGGAGTCAGCGCTTCCTTATTGAGACAGAAGTTCAACAGATCGTGCCCGCCGGTGTTGTAGTGAATGCCGAGGCTGATCTCCTGGATCGCATGATTGGGCGTGCAGCCGGCGATCTGCAGGCAGGCGCCGAGCGCCAGCGGCCCCAGCGGGCAGTGCGGCGCCACGGCAACATCATAGGCTTCGGCCATCGCCGCGATCTTGCGCACCTCGAGGATTCCGCCGGCGTGACTGAGGTCCGGCTGGATGATGTCCACGACCCCGCGCTCGAACACCGGCTTGAATTCCCACCGGGTGTAGAGCCGTTCGCCGAGCGCGATCGGGGTCGAGACCAGCGCCGCGATCTCGCGCACCCCCTCGGGGTTCTCGGACAGCAAAGGCTCCTCGATGAACAGCAGCCCGAGCGGCTCCAACGCCCTCGCCAGCTGCTTCGCCATCGGCCGGTGCACGCGTCCGTGAAAGTCGAGCCCGACATCCATTCCTTCCGCCTGCGCGGCGCGGACGCGCTCAATCACCTCGTCGAACGTCTTGGGCGTGCCGATCCAGTCCACCTCGGCGGTCGCATTCATCTTGACCGCGGTGAAGCCCTGCTTCCTGCGGACCTCCGCAGCCTCGGCGATTTCGTTGGGGCGATCGCCGCCGATCCAGGCGTAGGACCGGACCTCGTTGCGAACCTTGCCGCCGAGCATTTGCCAAACCGGCAGCCCGAGCACGCGGCCCTTCAGGTCCCAGAGCGCCTGCTCGAGGCCCGAAAGCGCGGACATGATCACTGCGCCGCCGCGGTAGAACCCGCCGCGGAAGCCGACCTGCCAGATATCCTCGATGTTGAACGGGTCGGCGCCGACGAATCGGTCGCGATAGACTTCGAACACGCCCTCCACCGCTTCCGCCCAGCCTTCAAGGCTCGCCTCGCCCCAGCCGAACGCGCCGTCGTCGCTCTCGACCCGCACGAACAGCCATCGCGGGGGCACGAGGAAGGTCTCGATCTTGGCAATGCTGCGCTGGGTCATGAATCGGTTCCGCTCGCCTGCGTCTCGGCGGCACCGGCGGTCCGGCCGGCGGCGTCGTCTTCGTCAGGCACGTCGGTGACCTTCTTGATCGGCACGACCAGGCACACGCTGGATGCCGGCAGCACGTTGCGCCAGTCGGCGATCAGCTGCTTGTAGGCCCGTCCGACATTGCGGATTCGGCGGTCCAGATCGAACAGCCCGAGCGGGTTGACGTTGCCGTTCTGCTCCCGGAGCGCGGTGTCCCAGTCAACCTGGTCGGTGAGGCT
>JAICXF010000056.1 GCA_025981625.1 Sphingomonas sp.
AACGCGAACTTGGCCGCGGCCTCGAAGTCTCCGCGATCGGCCTCGGCTGCATGGGCATCAGCCAGAGCTCCGGCACGCCGCTCTCGAAAGAGGCCGGAGTGAAGCTGATCCGCGATGCGGTGGATCTCGGGGTCACCTTCTACGACACCGCCGAAGTCTATGGGCCCTTCACCAACGAGGAGGTGGTCGGCGAAGCACTCGCGCCCGTCCGCGACAAGGTCGTGATCGCGACCAAGTTCGGCTTCGATATCGACTTCGAAACGCGCGAGAACCGCGGCGTCACGAGCCGGCCAGAGCGAATCCGCCAGGCGGTCGAAGGATCGCTTCGGCGCCTCCGCACCCACACGATCGATCTCCTCTACCAGCACCGGGTCGACCCGGACGTGCCGATCGAAGACGTCGCCGGAACCGTTCGCGACCTGATCGCGGCGGGGAAGGTCAGGCATTTCGGCATGTCGGAGCCGGGCGTGCAGACCCTCCGCCGTGCCCACGCCGTTCAGCCGGTCACCGCGGTTCAGAACGAATATTCGCTGTGGTGGCGCGAGGTCGAGACCAACGGCATCCTCGATGCGTGCGATGAGCTCGACATCGGGTTCGTGCCTTATTCGCCGCTCGGAAGAGGGTTCCTGACGGGCTCGATCACCACCGAAACGAAGCTCGGCGAAGGCGATTTCCGAAAATCCAGTCCGCGCTTTTCGCCCGAAGCGATCGCGAAGAACCTCGCGTTCGTCGACCTGCTGAAGCGCGTCGCCGGCGAAAAGGGCGCCACTCCGGCCCAGATCGCGCTCGCGTGGCTGCTCGCCCAGCGGCCGTACATCGTGCCGATCCCGGGCACCACCAAGCTCAATCGGCTGAAGGAGAACATCGGGGCGGCAGACGTGCATCTCAGTGCCGACGAAGTTCGGCAGATCGAACAAGTGGCCTCGCAGATCGAACCCGAAGGCGACCGCTACGCGCCGGCCCAAGCCGCGATGGTCGGCCGCGAAGCGCCGGTCAAAGAGGAGGCATAGCTGTGCGCGCAACCGTCATGCCGGGCATCCACGACGTCCGCATTGATGACGTCGCGGACGTATACCGCGAAGGCAGGGGCCTGGACCCGGACTGAAGCTTCAGCGAAAGTTCGGTTATCCGGAAGCGCTTCTGAAAGCTCAGCGAGATTGAGCAGACTGATCCCGACGACAGAATCTTTACTCGACTGTCGTGAAGGCTCCTGCGGAGCCTGACTGGGCCCCTGCCTTCGCAGGGGTGCAGCATTTCATGCGCGCCGCTTCCTGCCGTCAGAGCCTCAGCCGCCCTTCAGGATGGACTCCCGCGCGGCTCGGAACTCCTCGGGGGTGATGCGCCCGTCGTGGTTCGTGTCCGCGAGCTTCCGGAACGCGTCGGCCGCGGCCTGCGCTTCGTCGGGCTGCAGCAGGATGTCGCCGTTCGCGTCGTAGAACTTCAGCGCCCAGTTCATCAGCACCCAGTCCTGCTCGAACAGCTCGAGCGCGGCCGGCGTGGGTTTCAGCGTTGCCGGCTGGGCCGCGGCGCCGGATGCGACGAGAAGCAGGGGGAGAACCATGCGCGCTCAACGCGCGAGGGTTGGCGACCGTTCATCCTTCGGGCGCGAGCGCCGAGCGGACCGCCATCGCCAGTGCATCGGCGCGGAACGGCTTGGTCAGGAGCGGCGCATCGGGCGCGGTATCCTTCACCGCGTCGGTCTCGCTGTAGCCCGAGACGAACAGGATCGGCTGACTGGGCTTCTTCGCCCGGATCTTCCGCGCAACCTCCGATCCCGACAGGCCGGGCATGATGAAATCGACGATCACCAGATCGGGCTTCTCGCGCTCGATCTCGGCGAGACCTTCGGCGCCATCGGCCGCCTCGCGCACGCGATATCCCTGCTCCTCGAGCGCCGCTGCAATGAAACCGCGCACGTCCGAATCGTCGTCGATCACCAGCACCGAAGCGGTCTGCCGCTCCGTGTCGGGCGAGGACGAGTTGGCGATTGCAGCCGCGCCGGGTGCAATCTCGCCCTCGGCGCGCCGGAAGAGGAGCTTGACCGCGGTCCCTTCGCCGGGGCTGCTCTCGATCCGCGCGGCGCCGCCCGACTGGCGCGCCATGCCATAGACCATCGACAGGCCGAGGCCGGTACCCTTGCCGACCTCCTTGGTCGTGAAGAAGGGCTCGAACGCCCGATCGGCGACTTCGGGCGGCATGCCGGTGCCGGTGTCGCTGATCGTCAGCTCGACATAGTCGCCGTCGTCGAGCTCGGGATCGTCGGTCACCTGCACCTTCGCCGAGGAAAAGCGCAGGACGCCGCCGTCGGGCATCGCGTCCCGCGCATTGATCGCGAGGTTGAGGATCGCGACTTCGAGCTGCGTCGGGTCGGCCATCACCGGCACCGGCGCGTGATCGAGCGCGAACTCCTTGCTGATCCCGGGTCCGAGCACGTTCTTGAGCAGCGGACGCATGTTCTCGATCAGCGGCGCGACGAAGGTCGGCCGCACCTCGAGCCGCTGGACCCTGCTGAACGCGAGCAGCTGAGCCGTCAATCGCGCGCCGCGCTCGGCCGCGCCGAGTGCATTTTCGGCATAGCGCTTGAGCTTCTCGTCGGCGGCCCGCTTGGCGATGATGTCGAGCCCGCCGACGACGACCGTCAGCAGATTGTTGAAATCGTGCGCGATGCCGCCGGTCAGCTGGCCGAGCGCCTCCATCTTCTGGCTTTGACGGAGCTGCTCCTGCGCGGCCTTGAGGTCGGTGATGTCGCGCGCTTCGAACAGGAGGTAGATGACCTTGCCGTCGGACCCATGCACCGGCTGGACGGACACGTCGAGGTAGGCGGTCGCAGCGTTCTCGCGCTCGAGCCGAACCTCCTGTGCGAACAGCTCGCCGCGCGCAGCCATTGCCACCGCTTCCTTCAACAGCGCGACGTGCTGCGGATAAAGCTGAAGCGTCGGCGCATCCCACATCTTCTTGCCGGCGGCCTCACGTGCGTTCGGCGCGCGCCACGGCGCTTCCTTGCGGTTGAGCTCGACGATGGTGCCGTCGGGTTCCATCAGCACCAGCACCTCGAGAACGGTGTCGAACACCGCGCGGAAGCGGGCTTCGCTCAGCGTCAGCTCGCGCGTGCGGTCCTCGACCTCGGCGACGAGCGCCAGCTCCGCCTCCTTGGCGACCGTGATGTCGGTCGCGGCGCCGATGAAACCGATATGCTCGCCATCGGCGCCGAACCGCGGCGAGCTCGTGCTCCTCAGCCAGCGATAGGTCCCGTCGCCGCGGCGGAAGCGCCCTTCGAGCGTGAACGTCTCGAGGCTTGCTTCGCCGGCAATCGATTCCGCGATGATCCGGTCGACGTCGTCGGGGTGGATCATCGAGCGCCAGTCGGCGGTCCTCGCGACTTCGCGGTCCTCCGTACCGAGATATTCCATGTAGGCATCGTTGACGAAGTCGCGGGTCCGATCGAGGCGCGTCACCCACATCAGCACCGGCGCCTGGTTGGCGATCCGGCGGAACCGCGCCTCGCTCTCCTTGAGCGCGCGCTCGGCGACCATCTGCTCGGTCACGTCCTTAATCAGCATGACGATGCCGGAGACGGTGCCGTCGGGGCGCGACCACGGGATATATTCGGACTGGATCGCCGCAGGGCCTCGCGTCGGATGCTTGAACTCGGCGACGAAGAACTGCCGCTCTCCGCCAAGCGCCGCCTCGATCAGCGACTGCCGCTCGCCGTACGTCTCCTCGCCCATCACCTCGCGCAGCGGCAGGCCGAGAAGCTCGCTCCGGGTCTGGTCGAAATAATGGGCAAGCGGCTGATTGAGGAACCGCACGATCTGGTCGCGGTCGATGTAGGCCGTCATGATCGGCAGAAGGTCGGCGAGCGCGATCAGGCCCGGCCCGGTGAACATTTCGGGCGGCATGTGCTCGGGAAGCGGGCGGGTCACGGCGTCGCCGCAACCCAGCTCGAGCACCGCCGCATCCGCGCCGGTTTCCGGCTGGAGAGTCGGAGCCTCTGCTCCGGGATCCGCGCGCCCGTTCGCCATGGTCGTCAGCCTACGCACTTTCGCGTTTGAGTCGATGCATCCAAGCGCCACGCCACAAGCGTCACGACGCGCAAGGCCGAGCGCTTGTTCCTCTAGCGCGCGCCGCTGCGCCGGTCGGTGAACGGCGGGGTCGCCAGCATCTCCTCGGCGATCATCAGCGCCCGGCTCGGAAGGATCGGCCGCTCGGGATAAGCGTCGAGCACGATCGCCGGGATCAGCCGCTGCGTCAGATCGGAGAAGGTGAACCCCGCCTGCCCGTCGCGCGGACCGGTCGCGGCGACGATCGCGTCGATCGCCGGCTCGTCGAACCCGAGCTCGCCAAGCTTGGGCGCGAGAAGCAGCTTGCGCTTGGCCTCGTCGGGCCGCCCGAACGCCATGATCTCCGCCGCGCGCCGGGTCACCGCCGGGTCGAGCGCGCTGTAGCGGTTGGTGCACATGATCACCGCGGCCGGCAGGCGGCTGGTCGACAGCCGGTCGATCCCGCGGATGAAGGAATTGACCCCGCTGATCTCCTCGTGATGCATCTCCGCGGTCTCGCGCGATTGGGCGAGCGCGTCGGCCTCGTCGACGAGCAGGATGACCGCGCCGTCCGCGCCTTCCGGGTTGCGCTCGATCGTCGTCGCTTCCTTGACGGTGAAATCGAACGCGGCGGAGATCAGCTGGGTCATCTCGCCGACCTTGCCCTGGCCGCGCGCCGACAGGCTCAATGGCAGCAGGTCGATCTCGATCTCCTCCTGCCGCGCGACCGCGTCGGGGATGGTCTCTGCGAGCTCGGTCTTGCCCGAGCCGACATCGCCGCCGAGGATCACCAGCGGCGGCCGGGTCAGCACGGTGTCGATCAGCCGCTCGGCGCCCGGGTGGAATTCGTTCCCCCACATCCTCAGCCCGCGCGGGTGGACGAGCAGCCCGAGCACCTTGGTCAGCCGGTCGATATAATCGTCGAGCCCGACCAGCCGCGCGAGCCGGTCGCGCGCGTCCGGATGCGGATAGCTCATCCGCCGCTCGAACAGCGTCATCATGTCGACGGCCATCGCGCTCACTCCCCCGTTGCGCGGCAATCATGCCTCACCCGACCCGCGCGCGCCAACCCCCGCCCGGCCGCGTGCCCTTTAAATGTTGGAGTTGATTTGCTCCACGCTTGCCGATGAGCGATTCGCCACCCATCCCGGTCGTCTGCGACCGTTGCCGCGAACAAGGCCTTGCCGGCGACGGCGCCTTCACCGCGATCCGCGACCTCCTCACCTTCGATCCGGTCCCGCGCCGCGCCCACGTCAACGGCTGGACCGCCGAGCTCCAGCGCGCCTTCATCGCCGCGCTCGCGATGACCGGCTCTCCGCGCCAGGCTGCCGCGGCGCTCGGCCGCTGGGCCAACGGCGCCGAGCAATTGCGCAAGGCCAAGGGGGCGCGCAGCTTCGCCGACGCGTGGGATTGCGCGCTCGAGCTTTACCGCGAGCGCGAGATCTTCCGGATCAAGGACAACCTCGCCGCGCTCGCCGAGCGCCAGGAGCAGCGCGACGAAGCAATCCTCGTCCAGACCCACCTGAGAGCCTTGCCCCCAAACGGCTCCCCACGCCGGGGAGAGGGAGGAGCCTACGCGTCAGCGTGGGACGGCGAGGGCCATGCCCACGCGCACGAATGCCCTGCCTGCGCCGCCGATCCCGAGCTCGCCGAGGGACGCCGCGCCGCGCGCGAGCATGACGAATCGCTGCGCAAGATCCGCCGCAAGCTGTTCATGTGCCGCCGCCTCTATCTCGCCACCATCGCCGACGATCCCGATCGCCGCGCGGCGTGGGATCTGCTGTGCGGCCCCGCCGACTGGGATGCCGCGCGCGTGCTCGGCGAGCAGCCCGACGAGCGCGAAGGCGATCCCGCCGACGTCACCCCGCTGCGCGACCCACGCTGGCAGATTCCGCTAAGGACCGGCTTCGCCCCCGAGCTGACCGACCGCGGCTACGATTCGGACGGGGACCCGCTGGCGCAACTGCAGGCGTCGGTAAAAGGAAATGACCCGCGGTGGCGCCAATCAGCCCCTCTTCACTCAGTGGGAGAGGGAGGGGCCCGCGCGCCGGCGCGGGAGGGTGAGGGGTGTGAAGAATGACCGCCGAACGCACGATCGAGATGCTCCAGGCCGGCTACGACGCCCGCGACTGCGTGGAATGGCGCCGCAAGGCCGCCCGCCTGGGCTGGGTCAAGGAGATCATGGCGGCGTTGAAGGACGCGCAGACCGCGATGGACAGGCGCTGCGCGGAGGCGGCGGAGCGGCTTGGCGAGCAGGAATTCACGCGCCTGTTCGACGAGGAGCAAGCCAAGGTCGACGCCATCCGCGCCCCGATCGACGCCGTGATCGAGCACGGTCAATGGCCCAAGCATTTATACTTCGGCGGCGTCTAGCAAGCACCAAGCGGCGCGATCGCCCGAACCCCTCATTCGCGCGAAAGCGGGAATCCCGAACAGCTCCGCATCGCCCAAGCACCTCTCCCGCAACCGGGAGAGGTCGACTCGCCAAAGGCGAGCGGGTGAGGGGTGTGCCGGCGGCGCAGTAGCAACGCATGTCGGACCCGGCGCGGCGCGGCGGCGTCAGCCGGCCGGGGATTTATTCGTCATCCCGGACATGGGTTCCCGTCAAAGTAGTACTTTGATGGGGCCTCGATCCGGGATCGGCGAGGATGGGAATCTAAGCCTGCCCCGGACTTTGATCCGGGGTTCGAGACGATCCGGTCGATCTTGAGCGCGATGGGGTTGCGGTTGACGGCGGAGCCGGCTGAGATTGAGCCCCAGGGCTGCGTAAGTCCCGAAGCTAAGCTCTCAATTTCGACGCAGGACACGCGGCGGGACAGCTTTCGACCGGCGCGACATTCCCGACCCATTCGCCGTCCATCTGGAGAGGAACGACATAGCGGTAATGCGACATGAGTTTCGCTTCCAGTCGACCAAGGTCGCGCAGAAAATCGCCCGCAATCATTAGACCCGCCATGAAGGATACAAAGGCGACTGTCGGCGTCGGACCATCAATCCTTTCGTCGCGCGGATGGAGGCAGGCAGCACACGCAGCGTAGGGATAGTGGACCGATGCCATTGCCGCAAAATGACTGGTCGCTCCCACGCCCATCCAATCGACTCTGGCGCCAGCCAAAGTCCAGCGGGTGGGGATGTCATCGACGCCAACGACTACGCGAGACGCAAGCGCGTGCAAATCTGCCTCGGCGAAGTGGCGAGGAACGCCTTTCACCTCAAGCGCGCCCCCAAATTCTTCAAACACTCGAACCTTGGGGTTCTGCAAATGCCGCGGCAGCAAGAGCATATTCCGGTTACGATTCCCGTCTTCAGAAATGTCCTCGTCGAATACGCGGCACTTTCCGGAGACATTCGGAATCCGAAGCACAGCGTACTGAAAGGCATTTGAGACGGCACCGGCGCTGATGATGTCAAACTCGCCGAGGCGACTGGTCTTAGGCGTGGACTCCGGCGCCACCCTGAAGCTTGCTTCATTTGCTGGGGCAAACAGGTCCTCGAAGTGCACCGGATTTGCGGAGTGCGGCAGCAACGCTCTGCCGGCGACCTTGAAGGCTTCAGCCGCAACCAGAGTGGCGGCGGCCATCGGACCCGCTGGCCAATCATATGCCGTCCAGGAACTTTGACGCGCCCACTTGCGCAGAGTGCCGGACCAATCCGAACAGCCGACGGAATAGATCTGGTTAGCTCTGATGCCGATGCCAGCGTTGCCATCGCCGAACACGAAAGCAATGTCTGCTGGCAGCAGGGAGCAGCCAATGGCCATCGTTGCACCATCCACTAGCTGCGACCCGACCTGACTCATTGCTTCCTGGAACGTCCGTCCTTCGAGCGGCGGCTGACATCCGATCAGCGGTGCATCAGGCGTGTCAATGAACACCTGGTGGCCAGATCGTGCAGCCAACATCGCGGAGGTTGAAATCGCAACTTGTCCCGCGAAAGTTGCGACGGTTGCCGCGTCGGCAACGAGCACGATCACCGGCTTAAGCAGAGCCTGCAGTACGATCTTTGGATCGTCGATCGCCAGGTCCGTCTGGAGCAGGAGCACCGTGCGTGCGAGTTGGTCTTCAGTCGTCATGGACCAGAAACCTTTCGTTGATTGCGACCTCACACCAGCTGCCATCAGGCTGAATCTCAGTCAGATACGCGCGCTCAAAGCCGACCGGCCCCATCGCAAAGTCGGGAATGACTAAGCTGAGAAACCCTACATCGCCCAAGAGCGGATAGGTATCGTCGGTCGGCGAGTGAAATGCCTCGAACGGATGTGTGTGGACCTGGACCCGAACGCCTAAGCCGCGACTCGAGAGGTCTTCCCAAAACGCGCTGATCCAGCTGGACTCGATCTGAAGCGCGTAAGCGCTCGATGAATGCTTTGGATGCGCAACCTCTATTAGCTGAAGCCGTTCGGTCCAGCTGCTTAACCAGTACACCTGGCATTCGCGGAAGTTCTCGCCGCACGACCGAAAAGTTGCGAACGTCTCTTCAATCATGCGGCGAGGGAGTTGGTACATCGGCGTCTAGCCAGCGCGGACGGCCGAGGGACGCAGAAGGAGTTCGTCACCCTTCTTGACCTTGGCCTCCTTCACGGTCTGGCTGTCCGACAACTCAGCACCTTCCTTAGGAAACAACCCTAAGAGGTGCGGATTGGTCGTGATACCGAACAGGGCGATCGCCTTCTCGCGGACGCTACCAATCGTTTCGTCCTTTTCGACGTCCAGAGGCTTTTTGAGGCCATTGTAATTGATGGTGATCTCGAACGATTTGTCGTGATCGCGGCCGCCGCCATGCGCTTCGTCGGGACGACCGCGCTCGCCAGAGTCGTCGCCGAATTCCTTCTGTTCCTGCTTGTCCATCTGAGTTCACTCCATCGCCAGTTGCACAATCGCAACCGATTCGATATATAAGGAACGCGGTTGGGAATTGCAAGTTCCGAACCGTTTCGAAAGTAACAATAGGAGAATGCATGGGTGTAACGTTCGACAACGAGGCCTTTTTCTCCGCTCTCAATGCCGAACGGCTCAGTCGACAGATGACCTGGAAAGAGGTCGCGGAAGAAGCCGGAATTGCCGCCTCAACGTTGACGAGAATGGGGGATGGCAAAAACCCGGACGTGAACGGCTTGGCCGCACTACTTGCCTGGTCCGGACTCAAAGCAGACAGCTTCATAGAAGGGGCGAAGGAAAGTCCCGAAAACTATTCACAAGCCGTTGCTCTGCTAAGAGCTATGCCAGACTTGAGTAAACCTCAGCTCGATGTGTTGGTTAACATCCTTGAGACGACGTACAAAACTCTGAAGGAGCAGCGTGTCGACGCTTAGGCGTGGGTTCAAAGCGGATGCTGAGAGAATGTCACTCAGCATCCGCTTTAAGCTCGGCATCCCTCCAACGGGTCCGTTAGCCCCGGAGCAGGTTTGCCGAGCATTCGATATTCAACTGCTTCGCATGAGTGATCTCAGTTGCGATGTTTCACCGTTCCAAGGAGCAGCCAACGACAAGTTTTCCGCCATGACGGTTTGCGCGGGGCTGCAGCGGGCAATTGTGCACAATGACAGTCATCACCCATTCCGACAGGCCAGCAATATATTCCATGAATTGGCCCACTGTTTCTTGGGCCATAGTGGCTGCACGATCTTAAACGCCGATGGCACTCGTTCGTACAACAGCACGATCGAAAGCGAAGCCAGCTATCTTGGCGGTGCACTCCATCTGCCGAAGGATGCAGCTCTCCACGTGCTGCGAAATGGCCTAAAGCCAACGGCACAAATAATCTATCAAATCAGCCGACCGATGCTCGAATATCGGCTCCGCGCTAGTGGCGCTCAAACGATATTCGCTCGATCTCTAGCGAAGCGTTCCCGCTAGCTTAGCTCTCATCCCCCATCTTCAGCGCAGCGATAAACGCCTCGTGGGGAATGCTCACAGACCCTACTCCCGCATGCGCTTCTTGCCCTCCTTCTGCTTCTCCAGCAGCTTCCGCTTCCGCGTCGCGTCTCCCCCATAGCACTTGGCCGTCACGAGCTCGGCTTTGGGTTCACGCCCCACGTGAACCGTCGCCTCGCTTCCGCAGCGCCCAAGGCCCTCACTCCTCGCCCATGCGTAAAGCAGCTATGAATGCTTCTTGAGGGATCGACACGCTGCCGTATTCCCTCATGCGTTTCTTTCCTTCCTTCTGCTTCTCCAAGAGCTTCCGTTTGCGGGTGGCATCGCCGCCATAGCACTTAGCGGTGACATCTTTTCTGAGGGCCCCGATCGTCTCGCGCGCGATGATCTTGCCGCCGATCGCGGCCTGGATGGGGATCTTGAAGAGGTGCCTCGGGATCAGGTCCTTCAGGCGCTCGCACATGCCGCGGCCCCTCGCCTCGGCGTTGGCGCGGTGGACGATCATGCTGAGCGCGTCGACCGGCTCGCCGTTGACCATGATGCTCATCTTGACGAGGTCGCCCTCGCGGTGGCCGATCTGGTGATAGTCGAAGCTCGCATAGCCGCGGCTGATCGACTTCAGGCGGTCGTAGAAATCGAACACCACCTCGTTGAGCGGAAGCTCGTAGCGAAGCATCGCGCGGGCGTGGCTTCCGGTGCCGACATAGGTCAGGTCCTTCTGGACCCCGCGGCGGTCCTGGCACAGCTTGAGCACCGCGCCGAGATATTCGTCGGGGACGTAGATGGTGGCGTCGATCCACGGCTCCTCGACCGCCTCGATGGCATTGGCGTCGGGCCAGTCGGCGGGGTTGTGGATTTCCAGGATGTCCCCCTGGCGCACACCCCCATTCCGCTCATCCTGAGTAGGGACTGAGCCCCGTCGAAGCCCCGTATCGAAGGACCCACCACGCAAATGAACCTCGTACACCACGCTTGGCGCGGTGGTGATGAGATCGAGATCGTACTCGCGGGTCAGGCGCTCCTGGATGATCTCGAGGTGGAGAAGGCCGAGGAAGCCGCAGCGGAAGCCGAAGCCGAGCGCCGCGCTGGTCTCCATCTCGAAGCTGAACGAGGCGTCGTTGAGGCGCAGCTTGTAAAGGCTGTCGCGGAGCTTCTCGAAGTCTGCGGCGTCGACCGGGAAGAGGCCGCAGAAGACGACCGGC
>JAICXF010000028.1 GCA_025981625.1 Sphingomonas sp.
TCCGCCAGCACCATCGGATCGACGACATTGCCGACGCTCTTCGACATCTTCTCGCCGCGGCTGAGCAGGAAGCCGTGGCCATAGACCTGTTTCGGCAGCTCGATCCCGGCGGACATCAGGAATGCCGGCCAGTAAACCGCGTGAAAGCGCACGACGTCCTTGCCGATCAGGTGGACGTCGGCAGGCCAGTAGCGCCGCCACAGCTCGGTATCGTCGGGATAGCCGAGACCCGTGATGTAGTTGGTCAGGGCATCGAGCCAGACATACATCACATGGTTGTCGCTTCCCGGCACCGGCACGCCCCAGTCGAAGCTGGTGCGCGAGATGCTGAGGTCCTTCAGACCGCCTTCGACAAAGCGGACGACCTCGTTGCGGCGGCTTTCCGGGCGGATGAAGTCGGGATTCGCCGCATAATGGTCGAGCAGCAGCTGCTGATATTTGGACAGGCGGAAGAACCAGCTTTCCTCGACCGTCCACTCGACGGGCGTGCCATGCGGTGAAAGCTTCTCCCCACCGTCGCCGCCGACCAGCTCGTTCGCTTCGTAATAAGCTTCGTCGCGGACCGAGTACCAGCCTTCGTAGCGATCGAGGTACAGGTCCCCCCTCTCCTCCATCGCCTTCCAGATTGCCTGGCTGGCGCGGTAATGATCGGGTTGGGACGTCCGGATGAACCGGTCGTACGACACATTAAGTGCATCGCACATGTCCTGGAAAAGAAATGACATTCTGTCGGCGAGCTCGCGCGGCTCGACCCCCTCCCCGCGTGCCGCCTGGGCCATTTTCAAGCCGTGTTCGTCAGTCCCCGTCTGGAACCGCACGTCGCGGCCCCGGCTGCGCTGAAACCGGGCAATGGCGTCGGCGGCGATGGCTTCATACGCGTGACCGATGTGCGGCGGACCGTTGGGGTAGCTGATCGCGGTGGTGATGTAGAAAGGTTCGGACATGGCTTGCGCCCGCACGTAGCCGGGCACGCCTAGCGCTTCAAGGAACGCGCCTCCGCGACATCGGCGAGTATCCCGCCGATCTGGAACACCGTCGCTGCGGGATCGAGCGACACGCGCGGCGCGATGACGGCGAGCTCCCGCGCCCTCGCATAAGCATCGAGCGCCCGCTCCCGCCGCGCACCATCCAACTTTCTCGCTTCACGAGCGATGAGCGACGGCGTGAGGTGGAGAAAGGCGGCGTAGCGGTCCGCAGCCCCTTTCTTGCCGAGCTCGGAGGCGAGTTCGGATCGACGCGCGTTGGTCGGGTCACCCTGGCGGAGGATGGCGAGCGCAGCCTCCTCGAGCTTGGCCAGCCCGAGCTCGGCGAACGCCAGCGCCCTTCCCGCCGATCCGAAAGACATGCCGACCACCCGCTTGCGCTCGGCCGAATCGAGATTGGGTCCCCGTGCTTCCAGGATTGACGTCATGGCGTCGTCGCCAAGCGCCTCGAACGAAAGCCGGCGGCATCGCGAGCGGATGGTGGGCAGCAACCTCCCCGGCGCATGGCTGACGAGGAAGAACAGCGTGTTCGGCGGCGGCTCTTCGAGCATTTTGAGGAGCGCGTTGGCTCCAGATGACTCAAGATCATCCACAGAGTCGACGACGACGACGCGCCAGGGCGAAAGCGCTGCGCTGAGGCTGAGGAATTCGCCCAGCTCGCGAATCTGCTCGACTTTGATGTTGCGGTTGAGGTTGCCCGTCTTCTCATTCACCAGTCGTACGAGGCGGCGCATGTCCGGGTGGCTGCCGGCCTCGACCAGCTTGACCATCGGGTGCTGGTCGTCGCTCTCTACGCCACTCAGTTCCGACGACGAACCCGCCGCATCGGCGAGAACCCGGCGAGCGGCCGCATGGGCGAAGCTCGCCTTGCCGACGCCCTTCGGCCCGGCAAGAAGCCAGGCATGGTGAAGCTTGCGTGTCGCCCATGCGGCCGCGAACTGGCCGACGGCGCGATCTTGTCCGACGATCATGCGAACAGGTCCTGAAGGCTGTCCAGCAATCGTCGGGTGACTTGCTCCGGGCTGCCGGACGCATCCACCAGCTGAACGCGGACCGGCTCCTCCGCGGCAATGATCCGGAAGGCCGCGGCCACTCGATGGTGATAGTCGTCCGGTCGGCCGCCGATCCGGTCGCTGGAATTGCCATCACGAGCCCGGGCCCGTTCACCGCCTTCTCCGAGCGTGAGGACCAGCGTCCGGTCGGGAAAATCGTCGCCGATGCCGAAGGCGTTGATCGTCCGCACGGCCTCGATGCCGAGCCCGCCGGCACCCCCCTGATAGGCCAGCGAGCTGTCTACGAAGCGGTCGGACAGGACCCATTGACCGCGCTCCAGGGCCGGCTTGATGGTCTTGGCCAAATGGTCGGCGCGCGCGGCGGCGAACAGCAATGCTTCGGCGTGCGCACCCCAGCGGTCGTCGGACCCGGTCAGAAGCAGCTCGCGAATGCGCTCGGCGCCCTCGCTGCCGCCCGGTTCGCGCGTCACGATGACGTCAATCCCCCGCTGGCGGAGCGCGCTGGCGAGCGCCTCGACCTGCGTCGACTTGCCGACCCCTTCGCCCCCTTCGAGGGTGATGAACTTGCCGCGCTGTATCGACCCGCCGGTCACGCCATCCCGAACAGCGATTTGAGGCCCAGCCAGATGCGGCCGAAGAAGCCGGCCCGGCCGACATCCTCACCGGCAACCAGGGGGACGATCTGCGGCGGTGTGTCGCCGGTCGTGACCACCAGCTGGGCCACTTCCTGCCCCTTGGCGATCGGCGCCACCAAAGGACCCTCGTAGCGGATCCTTGTCTGGACCGACCCGCTGGAAAGACCCGCGGGGATCGTGACCGCGAGGTTGCGCGGAGCGACAAGCGGCACCTCGCTCGAACTTCCAAGCTGCACCTGGGCCGTGCCGACCTTGCCGCCGGCCGCAAACAGAGGCTTGTCCTGCCAGGCGCCGAAGCCCCACTGGATCAGCCGGGTCGATTGCTGGACGCGCTCGTTCCAGCTCGCCATGCCGGCGAGTACCTCGATCAGGCGCCTCCCGTTCTGCTCGGCCGAGCCGGTGAAACCGTAGCCTGCCTCATCGGTGTGCCCGGTCTTCAATCCGTCGGCGCCCGGCACATGGCCGAGGATCGGGTTGCGATTTTCCTGGGTGATGTCCCGCCCCGCCCCAAGGGTCTTTCCCCAGGTGAAGTTCGGTAGCGAATAATATTGCTTGTAGAGCTTCGGATGCTTCTCGATCGTGGTCCGGGCGATGGTCGCGAGGTCGCGGGCCGTCACGTAGGTTACACCATTGTCGGGCCAGCCGTTCGCGGTTCCGAAATGGCTGTTCTTGACCCCGATTCGCTTTGCCAGCGCGTTCATCTGGTCGGTGAAGGCCTGCTCCGTCCCGGCGATGCATTCAGCGAGCACGACGGAGGCATCATTGCCCGACAGGGTGACGATACCCTTGATCAGATTGTCGACGCTGACCTGCTCGCCCGGGCTGAGGAACATGGTCGATCCCTGCGAATGCCACTTCTGCCACGTCTCGGGCCGGACCGTGCACATCTTCTGCGGCGATAGCTGCCCCTTGTCGATCAGTTCGAACGCCACCTCGGTCGTCATCATCTTGGCGAGGGAGGCCGGCGGCATGCGCACATCCGGGTTCTTGGCGTACAGCACCGCGCCCGAATTCACGTCGTAAAGGTAAGCCACCTTGGCGGGCGTATCGAATTGCGGCGCGGCGGCGGGAGCGGCGCCCGCGATGATGAGCGAAGCGGCGGTGGTGAAGAGGATTGGGCGCGACATGGGTTTGCGTGATTTCCCGGAATTAGAGGTGAGCGGCAGTTCTATCGCCGAGCAATGGCGTCCGCCAGAACCCCGACGGAAATCGCGTAGAAATTGGAGCAATTGTAATCGAGGATCGCCCGATAATTCGTGGTGAGCAGGTACGCCGTGGAATTCGGCCCATCGGGTTCCAGCAGGCTCGCCATCTCGCTCTCCGGTAGTGAACGGCCGGTCGGTGTCACGCCGAGCGCCCGCCATTCGCGCATGGTCAACCAGCGGCTGTGGCGACGGTACACCTGCGGACAGCGCGGCGCCGTCGTCCGGCTCTGGATCGCGGCCCGGTTGAGATTGGCGGGCGTGCGCACGCGGATTCCCCAGGCGACGTTCGGCTTCCAGCCCGCATCGCGCAGATAGGTCGCGATCGACGCGAGCCCGTCGAGCTCGTCACCCCAGATGTCGGCATAACCGTCGCCGTCCCCATCGGCCCGCAGGCGGAGAGCGACGGAGGGCATGAACTGCGGATAGCCGGTCGCGCCCGCCCAGCTTCCCTTGAGTCGCGACCGAGGCACGCCCTGGTCGATCAGCTTGAGCGCCGCGACGAACTCGTTTTCGAACAAGGCACGGCGGCGGCCGTAATAGCCGAGGCTTGCCAGCGCCCGAAGCAAGTCGGTGCGCCCGGTGACCGTCCCGTAGCTTGTCTCCAGTCCCCAGATGGCGATCAGAACGGCGGGATCGACTCCGAAGCGTGCGTCGATCGAGCGCAGCGCGTCGTAATGATCAGCATAATGCTCCCGACCGCGGCGGATCAGCGAATCGGTGACGTGAGAGCGCAGGTAGGGCCCGAGCGCGCCGACGATCCCGCCGCTGCTTCGGGCAAGCGGCTCGGTACGCTCGAGCTCGATCACCCCATTGTTGACCGTCAGCCCCGGCACGTTGGAATCGATCGTCGCTTCGCGGACGCCCTGCTGCCGCGCCAAGGCAGCAAGCCGCACCTTGTAGGTGTCCCACGGCGAGCTCGCGGTAGCCGCGTAGCTGGGCAGTCCATTGCTGACCTGCGTCGCCTCTACCGCGGATAGATTGAGCGCGGCGGATGAAAGCGCCACCAACATCCAGCCCACCAACCCGCCCAATGCTCACTCCCAGCTAACCCTGCGAGGCTACCGGTGTTGGAGCGGGTCACACCAGCATCGTTCATCGCAGCGGCGGCACGCCCTGCCGTCAACGCTGCCGCAAAGGAGGATAACGGAGTCCGGATCGTCCGGACTTGAAATCCACGGCATCTCCCGTGACAAGCGCGCCACCGGAGAGGTGGCCGAGTGGTTTAAGGCAGCGGTCTTGAAAACCGCCGTGGGTTCACGCCCACCGTGGGTTCGAATCCCACCCTCTCCGCCAGCTGTTTCGACCCTTTTGCACATTGATCTTGCATTCGCGCTACAAATGTAGCACGTACCGACTACGCGGCTTGTCTGCCGTGGCGAAAGGACGAGAATGCTGAGCAAGCTGCCGCCCCGTGAACGCCAGATTGTGGATATGCTCTACGAACGTGGTGCGCTCGCGGTCGCCGATATCTGTGATGCCCTGCCCGTGCGGCTGAGCGGCTCGGCCGTTCGTGCCATGTTGTCGCGACTCGAAAAGAAGGGTTTCGTCCAGCGCTCTGAATCGGAGCGTGGCTTTCTCTACAGCCCCGTCGTGTCCGACTCGGTCGCCAAGAAATCGGCGCTCAGCGAAATCGTCCGGGTGTTCTTCAACGGTTCGCCGGCAAGCGCCGCAAGCGCGCTCCTTGGAATGTCGGACAAGCTCAAGGAAGACGATCTCGACAAGCTCGAACAAATGATCGCGCGCGCCCGCAAGTTGAAGGGAGAGCAGTGATGGACGTGCTGATCGCGATCGCGCTCAAGTCGCTGCTCGTCGCCGGGCTTACGCTTGGCCTCTTGCAACTGTTCAAGTCGCGCTCCGCGGCGGAGCGGTCGTGGGTCGCTCATCTTGGACTGCTGGCGCTCATCATTCTGGCGCTTGCCCCACTGGCTCTGCCGAAATGGAACGTCGAGGCGCCGGCGCTTTACGCGAAGCACGCAGACGCCGCGGCGCCTTCCGCACGCGCACCAGCGCCAGTCGCCATGCAAGCCGGCTCGGTTCAGGGCGTCGCTTCGGCAGCGCCGGCGACGAAGCGGCTTTCGATCAACCCGGTCGCCGCAGTCACGGCTGCATATGCCCTGCCCGCCCTCGCACTCCTGATGATCACGCTGGTCGCGCTCGGCCGACTGCTGGCCCTGCGCGCCCGGGCCGAGGTGCTGGTCGATGGCCACTGGCTGAGCGCCCTCGCCCGCGCCCAGCGTCGCATGGGATTCAAGCACGGCACCGCCCTGCTCACCAGCAACGAGCTCGCCTCGCCCATTAGTTGGGGGCTCATGCGGCCCGTCATCCTGCTCAACGAGCGCGCGGTCCAGGCCGCTGGCGAAGCCGAAGCAATCATCGCTCACGAGCTGGCGCACGTGGCCCGTCTCGACTGGGCCAAGCTTCTCCTCGCCCGCATCGCAACCGCCCTTTTCTGGTTCAACCCGCTTGTCTGGCTGCTCGCCCGCGAAGCGCACCAGCTGCGCGAGGAAACCGCCGACGATGCCGTGCTCGGGTCGAATATCGCCGACACCGACTATGCCGAGCTTCTCGTCGGTGTTGCCCGGCACGAATGCTCGGGGCTTCTGCTGGGAGCCCATGGCGTCGCTCCTTCGCGCAGCTCGCTCGCGCGGCGGGTAGCGCGAGTGCTCGACAGCGCATCACCGCGCGGTCCGGTGGCGCGCCCATTCGCCCTCGGCGTGTTTGTCGGTGCAGTCGCCATCGCCGCGCCGCTCGCCGCGTTGACGCTCACTCCGTCCAGGCAAACCGCATCTTCCACATCGCCAGCCCCGCGACTGGCCGGCAATCACTCGGTCGATACCAGTGCGCCTTATTATCAGGGCAGCGACGTCCCGACGGACTTGCCGCACCTGATTGCCCAAGGCGTCTCGACCTCGGTGGCGGGCGCGGTGGCAGCGATCGACCCGCGCGCGATCGCGCACGCGGATGCATCGGACTTCGAAACCGTCGCACCCAGCGGCGCCTCGGTTAAGTCCATCAACGGCGTGACCGTGGCAACGGGCCCGGACGGCGCGACCGTGACCGTGTATCCGCCCGATTCCCATGGTCGCCGCAAGGTCGTGGCGCGTGGGGCCAACGGCGCCACGGCGGTGAGCTATGCCGATGCGGACGAGGGCATTCCGGGCGCCGTGTCGGCACCATTCCACGACAGGGACAATGCCATCCAGAACGCGATCGCGATGAAGGCTGTCGGCGTGACGCCGGAATATGTGGCCGCCATGCGCGCGAGCTCGCCGGAGCTTCGCGACGCCGACATTGACGATCTGGTCGGCATGAAGGCGGTCGGCGTCACTCCGGCTTACGTGCGTGATCTGTCGGCCGCGGGTCTGCGCGATTTCGACGCGGGTGATCTCGCCGGTGCCCGTGCTGTCGGTGTCGATGCCGCCTACATCCGCGAAATGAGAGCCGCCGGGTTCGGAGATGCGGATCTCGGCGATCTCACCGGGGCGCGCGCCGTAGGAGTGACGGGCGATTACGTCCGACAAATGCGCCTCGCCGGTTACGACGGCGACCTCCAGGATTTTATCTCCCTTCGCTCGGCCAAGGACGGGCGGAGGCCGCGACCCACTCTTCCTCCATTGCCCCCCGCGCCACCGGGAACGCGGGGCTGACCAGGCCCCCTAACCAACCGACGATTTCCAACTGAGTTTTTTTGAACGTCCCTCGGGACGAACGGGCGAGGTTTGCCCAAGCGACTGCAAGGAGACCGATCATGAACCGTCCTCTCGCCTTACTCTGCGCGCTATTGTGTTCCGCGGCCGCCGTTTCGTCGGCCTGCTTGGCCCAAGCCACCGAAACCCTTCGCTTCACCCTCGAACCGGGGCACGGCGGCAGCGGCAAGATCCACGCGAGCTTCCGCGACGAGCGGTCCGACCGCGACCACGACAACTGGTCGACGGACTTTCTTCCGTCGGAGCTGGTGGGCCTGGAGATGTCCTCCTTTCGTGGCGCCGGGACAGGGCCGCTTCGTTTCGCCATAGTTCGCGAGGCGGGCCGCCTCGATTGTGCCGGAAACGGCGGTGGTGAGCATGGCAACGGCGGCTGCCGGTTCACCGCCGATGCGGGCTTCGACCGGCTGCTGGCGAGTCGCGGCATCGGCACTCCGACTGCCCGTCAGGCATTCGGCCTGATGGCGGTCAACGCGCGCCGCGAGGTGATCGATGCCGTGTCCGCAGCGCATTATCCGACGCCATCGATCGACAATCTCCTGGCGCTGGCGGCGCTCGGCGTCGACGGACGATACATCGGCGACATGGCCCGGGCAGGCTACCGTCCCACCACCTTGCAGCATCTGATCGAGTTCAAGGCGCTCGGGATCACGCCGCAATGGATCGCCGGGTTCGCCAGGGTCGGCTACGCCAACGTGCCCGGCGATGGCCTCGTGCAGATGCGCGCGCTGAACATCACGCCGGAGTTTATCGCGGGCTTCCAGCGCATCGGCTATCGCGACTTGCCCGTGCATAAGCTGGTCGAGCTGAAGGCGCTCGACATCACACCCGAGTTCGTCCGCCGCGCGGTACCCGCCGGTGCGCCGCTGCCGTCCGTCGCTCACCTCGACGAGCTCAAGATGTTCGGAAGCCGCCGCTGACGAGCCCTAAGGCGTCATGACCTCCCCAAGGGTGGCGCCGGCTGCGCTCGGCCGCTAAGAGCCCGCATCTTCATTGACCGCGGGGACCTCTTAGTGGCCGAGCCAGCAATCCTGCCGTTCGACTGGCAGGATCCGTTCGATCTCAATCACCAGCTCACCGACGAGGAGCACCTCGTCCGCGATACGGCCGAGGGCTATGCCCAGGACAAGCTGCAGCCGCGTGTTACTTCCGCCTATCTCGAGGAGCGCTTCGACCGCGAGATCATGACCGAGATGGGGGAGCTCGGGCTTCTCGGCGCGACGATCCCGCACGAATATGGCGGCGCCGGGCTTGGCTACGTCAGCTACGGACTGATCGCCCGCGCCGTGGAGCGGGTCGACAGCGGGTATCGCTCGGCGATGTCGGTGCAGTCGAGCCTCGTGATGCACCCGATCCATGCCTACGGCTCCGAAGGGCAGCGCAGGAAGTACCTTCCCAAGCTCGCCACCGGCGAATGGGTCGGCTGCTTCGGCTTGACCGAGCCCGACGCCGGCTCCGATCCCGGAAGCATGCGCACCCGGGCGGAGAAGACGGCGAACGGCTATCGCCTGACCGGCACCAAGATGTGGATCACCAACTCGCCAATCGCGGACGTCTTCGTCGTGTGGGCGAAGTCGGATGCGCACGACGGCAAGATCCGGGGTTTCGTGCTCGAGAAACGGATGGCCGGGCTCTCGGCGCCGAAGATCAAGGAAAAGCTGTCCCTGCGCGCGTCAGTCACCGGCGAAATCGTCATGGATGGCGTCGAAGTCGGCGAGGATGCGATCTTGCCCAACGTCGAAGGGCTGAAAGGCCCGTTCGGCTGTCTCAACCGCGCCCGCTACGGCATCAGCTGGGGCTCGATGGGCGCTGCCGAGGCCTGCTATGCCGCCGCCCGCCAGTACACGCTCGACCGCAAGCAGTTCGGAAGGCCGCTCGCCTCCAACCAGCTGGTGCAGTTGAAGCTCGCCAACATGGCGACCGAAATCACGCTCGGGCTGCAGGCGTCATTGCGCGTGGGCCGTCGCCTCGAGGCCGGCGAGCTGGTCCCGGAGACGATCAGCCTGATCAAGCGCAACAATTGCGGCAAGGCCCTCGAAATCGCCCGCACCGCTCGCGACATGCACGGCGGCAACGGCATTTCGGCCGAGTTCCAGGTGATGCGCCACGCCGCCAACCTTGAGACGGTCAATACCTACGAGGGAACCCACGACGTGCACGCGCTGATCATGGGCCGCGCGATCACGGGAATTTCGGCCTTTTAGGCACCGCCGCGCGGGGGCGTCTAAACAAACCAATCGGCTGGCCGCGATAGAGTGCGTCCTCCTGACGAACGAACCCCAAGCGCGCCGCAAGTTTCATGGAAGCCGCGTTGCCAAGTCCAATGATCGCCGGAATGGAGACCGCCGGCAGGTTCTCGTCAAACCAGTCGAGTGCCGCCCGGCACGCTTCGGAAGCATAGCCCTGCCCCTGCGCCTCCCGCCGAAAGATCCAGCCCATCTCCGGCTCGCCGGATATGCTCGGCTGCATGTCGCGTTGGAAATCAAAAAATCCCACATGACCGATGGTCTCGCCATCTGATCGGCGCTCCACCGCCCACAGGCCGACGCCAAGCACGCCCCAGAAGCCTGCGCCCGTCATGGCACGGCGCCATGCATCCTCACGGCTGATCGGGCCGCCGACATGCCGGGATACTTGCTCGTCTCCGTGGGCCTGCGCGAAATATTCGACGTCGCCTGGTCGCACGTGTCGGAGCCGGAGCCGCTCTGTTTCGAGCGTTGGGGCGATCGGATGAACGAGGTTGGGCTCGTGGAACGGGAGGCCCACGGCCGCTCGCTTACTTCTTGCCGAGCGAGAGCCCACCGAAGCGCTTGTTGAAACGCGCAACCTGTCCGCCTTCCTGAACCTGGCGAGTGCCGCCGGTCCATGCGGGGTGCACCTTGGGGTCGATGTCGAGGTGAAGGGTGTCGCCCTCCTTGCCCCAGGTCGAGCGGCTCTGGAACTTGGTTCCGTCCGTCATTTCGACATTGATCATGTGGTAGTCGGGGTGAATACCGGACTTCATGTGGGTTTTCCTTGAGTTAGCCGCTGGTTTCCGACCAGCCGCAGGAACTTGAGGCGCGCCTCTACAGTCACGCGCGCGAAGTTGCAACGCCGCGCCGGATCGCGTCAGGCGAGCTGCGGCTCCCCCGCCCTCAGCCGCGGCACGAGCAGTTCGGCAACGCGGAAGCCCCCGAACAGCAGGACCGCGTAGAAGAGATCGCCGGCGATCGTGTTCTGGAAGAACGGAACCGCCGCGACGTAACATGCGGTGAGGCCGGCAATGTCATGCGGATACATGCCGCTCAGCGCCCACGTCCCGAAATTGCTGACGAGGAAGAAGACGATCGAGCTCGCCACTGCCGCGCCGCCGACGCGCAACGGGGACACCCGCGAGAGCAGGACGCGGCCGACCAGCACGACGAGAACGACCGCCAGGTAAGTGATCCAGAAGCCCGAGTAGAAGCCGAGCACCGTGTCGCTCAGGATCATGGCCCCGAGCGGAGCGACGAAGGCCAACCACCGCCGGCCGAGGTAAGCTCCACTGAACAGCGCCATCCCGCCGATCGGGCTGAAATTCGGCGGATGCGGCACCAGCCGCAGCGTGGCAGCAACGATAATCGCGGACAAAAGGGCGACGATGCGGCGGTGATTTGTAGTCATGGCGCCTTCAATAATGCGGACCGCGCGAATTTGACAGCCCGTCGGCGGCGCGACTAGCAGGGCGCACGACCAGGGTGCCGTCCACCAGCTTCTGCTCCTCCGGAGCTTGGGCTGGCCGGGGGCGGTTCAAAGGGAAGCCGGCGAAACTCCGGCGCTGTGCCCGCAACTGTGATGCCGATCGCGATCGGCTCAGTCAGGAACCTGCCTTGGTCCGTCGTCCGTTTCCCCGGCCGGGACCAGCCGTGGTGCGTGGGTCGAGCCGCGTCCACGCGGCCCATCCCTCCGTGACGACATTCGTCACAGGAGGATTGAATGCCAGCATTACCCGCAACCACCGACCAGATTGTCATCACCGCCTCGCGCGCTCCCGAGAGCAAAGCAGCGACGCCGGCAAGCGTCACCATCATCGATCAGCAGCTGATCGAGCGGCTCGACGAACCGCTGGTCAGTTCGTTCCTGAGGCTCGTTCCATCGGTGTCCGTTGCCACGTCGGGGCCGGCAGGGTCGCTGACGGACGTGCGAATCCGGGGCGCGGAAGCGAACCACACGCTGCTGTTCATCGATGGAATTCGGGCCAACGACCCGGCCTCGGGCGATCAGCCGCGGTTCGACCTTCTGAATGCCGACATCGCCTCGCGAATCGAAGTGGTGCGCGGGCCCCAGTCGGCGCTCTGGGGATCGGAGGCGATCGGCGGAGTCATCGCCGTCAATGGCGCGCCGGAGGAATCCTCCCGATCTTCCGCCGAGGTTGAAGGAGGATCGTTCGGGTTCGAGCGCGCCAATGCATCCGCTTCCACGGTGTCCGAGCGGACGACACTCGCCGCCGCCGTCGGGCTTCAACGGGCAACCGGGATCGACAGCTTCAATGGCCTCGGCGACCGTGATGGCTATCGCAACATCTCGGGCCGCATCCGCGGCACCTGGGCAGTTCTGCCTGCCGTACGTTTGGGGTTGGCCGGTTTCGCGATCACCGCGCGCGACGAATTCGACGGCTTCGATCCGGTCACCTTCCTTCACGCCGACACGCCCGACAGCAGCCGCAACCGCATGGCCGCGGGTCGGGTGTGGGCAGACATCGGAGCCGAGCAGGCGCGTTGGAGCGGGCGCATTGGTGGCTCCATCCTCAACTCGAGTAACCGCAACTACCTGGCCGATGAACCGCAAAACCGCACCAGCGGCACCCGGCGAACCCTCGACGCGCAGGTTGAGCATCGCTTCGAGGTGGGTGACATTTCCAACAGGCTGATCGCCGCGGCTGGTGCCGAGCGCGAAACCTTCCGTGCCAGCGACATCATCTACGGCGGGCTCACCGATCAGGACAGGACCCGCAACCATGATTCGCTGACGCTCGAGTGGCGCGGCGAATCATCGCGTGCGACGGGGGACGTCGCCGTCCGCCGGGACATGTTCAATCGCTTCAAGGACGCGACGACGTTGCGCGCTTCCTTGCTTGTTCCGCTGGGGGGCGGATTTGCGGCTGCCGGGTCGTATGCGGAGGGCATTGCCCAACCGACATTCTTCGATCTCTACGGCTTCTTCCCGGGCAGTTTCGCGGGCAATCCAACCCTGAAGCCGGAAAGTTCGCGCGGCTATGAAGCGTCGCTGCGCTATCGCCACGGAGCCGTTCAGGCGTCGCTGACGGGGTACAGCCAGCGTCTCCACGATGAGATCATCGATACGTTCGATTCATCGACCTTCCTTTCGAGCACCGCCAATCGCGCCGGTGTCAGCCATCGTTCGGGCGTTGAGGCAGAGGTCGAATGGAAGCTCGGGCGCGGTCTGAACCTCACCGCCAATTATGCCTATTTGCGGGCGAGCGAGCCGGATTCATTCGGGCTTCAGGTGCGCGAAGTACGCCGCCCGAAGCACAGCGGATCGGTGACCGTGGACGGCGCTGCTGGAAAGCTGACCTACGGCGCATCGCTCGCGTTCGTCGGAAATCGCAAAGACACAAACTTCGACGTTTATCCCGCGCAAAGCGTGCGTCTCGGCAGCTACTGGCTGGCCGGCGCGCGCGTCGGTTATCGCGTGCTGCCGAACGTCGATCTGTTTGTTCGCGGCGCGAACCTGCTCAACCAAAGGTACGAAGACGTGTTCGGCTACCGCACCGAAGGACGCGCGGTTTACGCGGGGATCAGGCTGGCGGATCGGCGATCATCGCCGTGAAGCTGGCCTCGGCTGCAAGCTTCCCGTCGACCGTCGCCCGGCCGGCGAACTTGCACACGCTGGTGCGTTTCTGGACGAATTCGACCTCGAGCCTCAGCAGCACGCCGGGCTCGACGGGTGCGCGGAATTTGGCGCTTTCGATGGCCATGAAATAGACCAGCTTGCCGGAGCCGGCGAGGCCGAGCGCTTCGACGGCCAAAATACCGGCCGCCTGCGCGAGCGCTTCGACGATGAGCACGCCCGGCATGATCGGGCGCGCGGGGAAGTGGCCCTGGAAGAAGGGCTCGTTGATCGTGACCGCCTTGATCGCGACGATGCCCGTGTCCGGATTGAGGCTCTCGACCCGGTCCACGAGCAACATCGGATAGCGGTGCGGCAGTGCCGCCATGACCCGCTTGATATCAAGCGGACCGATGGCGGCACTGGCCGGCTGGTCGATCAAGCCTAGCGGCCCTGCGTCGCCGGGCGAGCCGGGGCCGGAGCCGTCGTCTGAATGGTGGTCAGCGAGGCGTTGAGAGCGGCCAGAACATCGTTGGTCACGTCAACGGCGCTGGCCGCCGCCAGCGTAGCTCCCTGCTCCAGCAGGATGTTCGCGCCGCGGCGCTGCATCACTTGGCTGAAGATCGGGTTCAGCTTATCGTCGATCTGCTTGATGATATATTGCTGGTTGGCCTGGAGCTGCTGCTGGCCGCGCGAAACTTCCTCCTGCGCCTGCTGCACCTTGGTTTCGAAGGCGTTGGCGCGCGCTTTGAGAGCAGCGTCCGGCTCTTTGCCGTTGAGCGCATTGATCGCGGTCTGGATCGATTGCTTTTCGGTGTCGAGCGGAGCGCCCAGCGCCTTGGCGCGATTATTCTGCGCGGTGGCCTGGCTTTGAAGCGTCGCGATCGCGGTTTTGCAGGCATTGCAGGTCGTGCGGACGCGATCGACGTCGACAACGGCGACGACTGCGGCGGGCAGAGCCTGGGCCTGGGCGGCAGCGGGAATCGCGGCCGAAGCAATGAGCGAAGCGGTAATAAGCAGTCTTTTCATCAGAATTGGGTTCCTACGTTGAAGCTGAACAGTTTGGTGTCGTCGCCCCTCTGCTTGAGGAGCGCCTTGGCGAGATCGATTCGCAGCGGGCCGAAGGGCGAAGTCCAGTTGACACCGATGCCGATCGACAAGCGGGGCTTGGGGGAATTGCCGAGGAAAAGTTCCTTGAATCCGGGTGTGAGCGAATATTGCGCAGGGTCGCAGGCCGGGCCTCCGGGCACCTGGGTCGTGGCAGTCAGGCCCGTAGTGGTGCTGAGCGGCGTGCAGATGTTGATGACGTCGAGCAGCTGAGGCTTTTTGACGCCCCACAGCGAGCCCGCGTCGATGAATGCCGACGGTCTGAGGCCGATACTCTTGAGACCTGAGCTCTGCGGGAACTGAAGCTCCAGCCGTCCAAAATAGTAAGCGCGGCCACCCAGCGCATCCGTGCTCTGGTTCTTGATGTCGAGCGGCGCCAACGTGCCGTCCGCGTTATAGGGGACGCGCACGACGCGCGGACCCATGCCCCGGATTTCGAAACCGCGCAGGCCCGGATCGAAGAACCGATCGGTAAGGCGGACCGCATCCTCACCCGGGGCAAGCGCTTTGCTGAGCGGGGCGATGTACCCGCCTTCGCCGTGCGCTGAAACGACCCAGCCGCCACCAATGCTCTTGTACTTGGTAAAATCCGCGCGCGAGCGAATGTATTTCACATCGCCGCCGAGGCCCGCAAAGTCCTCCGACCAGCTGAACCGCTGCCCGCGTGTCGGGTGGATTCCGTCGGTGTCGTCGTAAACGGTCGACAGCCCGACGGCGGAAGTGAGCCGCTTCCCAAGCTCTTCGCAGAGATAGGTCCCGGCTTTGAGCGGATCGCAGACGCCGTTCGTGTAGAAAGTGGTGGGATCGAGCGTGACCCGATCCTGCTGGAGCGTATAGCGGGTGCCGAAGCTCCAATATTCGGTGATCGGGAAGCCGAGGCGCAGGGTGGTCCCGGTGCTGACTTGCGAATAGGTCGTGTTTCGATCGTTGCCGAGAAGATTGAAGCTGCGATAATCGCGCCGGTATACGTCGACGCCCAGCAGGATCGACTTGTCGAGGAAGTAAGGGTCGGCGAATCCGGCCTCGATCGACTTCGAATAGAGCGACCAGTCGGCCGACGCATTCACCGTCTGGCCCTTGCCCATGAAATTATTCTCGCTGACGGCGAGCTGGACGACGAACTTCTCGAGGCTCGAGTAGCCGCCCGAAAGCGAGAGCTGGCCCGTCGGCTTCTCTTCGACATTGACGCCGAGCACGATGCGGTCGGGCGTCGAGCCCTGCGTCTGCTTGATCTCCAGCTTGTCCTGAAAGAAGCCGAGGCTTTGGATACGATCCTGGCTGCGCTTCACCTTCAGCGTGTTGAAGGCGTCGCCCTCATTCAGGCGGAACTCGCGGCGGATCACCTTGTCGCGGGTCGACGTGTTCCCGGTGATGTCGATGCGCTCGACATACACTCGCGGTGTCGGAGTGACCTTGATGGTCAGGTTCATCAAATGCTTCGCGGCGTCGCGGTCATAGGCCGGATTGATGTCCGCGAACGCGTAGCCGAGCGAACCGGCGTACTCGTTCAGCGTCGTGACGGCATCCTCGACCTGCTTGGCGTTGAACCAGGCGCCGGGCTTGATCTTCGCGATCTCCAGCACTTTGGCGTTCGGGAAGTCGCGCAGCGCGCTGTCCGCCTCGACGGTTCCGAAGTGGTAGCGCGGGCCCTCGTCGACGACATAGGTGATGACGAAATCGCGGCGGTCGGGGGTCAGCTCGGCAAGCGCCTGGACGACGCGGAAGTCGGCGTAGCCCTGGGTCAGGTAGAAGGCGCGAAGCTTTTGCTGGTCGGCGGCGAGGCGGTCGGGATCGTAGGTGTCGTTCGATTTCAGGAAGCCGAGCGCCCCGCCCGCCTGGCGCGTGTACATCTCCTTGCGCAGCCGGGCATCGCTATAATGGGTGTTGCCAAGGATATTGATCGCCCGAACCTTGGCGAGGTCGCCCTCGTAAATCTCGAACACCACGTCGACGCGGTTCTGGTCGAGCTGGACGATCTTGGGATCGACGCGCGCGGCGAAGCGGCCCTGACGGCGATAGAGCTCGAGGATTCGGTCGACATCGGCGCGGACCGCCGAGCGGGTGAAGATCTGCCGCGGTGCAAGCTTGATCTCCGGCGTGATCTTGTCGTCCTTGAGCCGCTTGTTACCCTCGAGGATGACGCGGTTGATGACCGGGTTTTCGCGCACGTTGATGACCAGGTTGCCGGTCTCGGTGCCGCTGATGGTCGCGTCGGCGAAGAGCTGGGTCGCGTAAAGATCCTTGATCGCCTGGTCGAGAGTCTCCCGCGTGTAGGTCTGGCCCGGTGTCAGATTGGCATAGGCGCGGATCGTTTCCGGCTCGAGCCGCTGATTGCCGCGGACCGCAATCGACTGGATGGTGCGGGTGACAGGCGCGGGCGTCGCGGCGGGAGTCGGATTCGCCGCCGACGGGCTCGCGGCAGGCGCAGCCGGTGCTGGCGCCGTCTGGGTTGGCGGCGTCTGCGTTGCCGGCGTTTGCGTTGGGGCAGCGGTCGTCTGGGCAAGCAAGGGCGCAGCCGAGCCGCTGAGCACCGTCCCTACCAGGAGCAACCTGCCGGCGCGCCGGCTAAAACTCATCGACTTTGAAATCACGCGTCCCCGCCTTGTCGTGCAACTGGTCCTGCGGCGCGCTTCGCCGCCAAGCCCCGGTTCTGCCCTGCCCCAACCCTTTTAGCCAATCAAGCGCTGAAGCCGGTCCCAAACGCCAAGCGAACCCAGATCGTTGATCGTCAAAAACATCATCAGTGCGAAGAGCAGCGCAAGCCCTCCCCGAAATGCCAGGTCCAGTGCCCCCGCGCTGAGCGGCCGGCGCCGAACGGCCTCAACCACATAGAAAAAGAGGTGGCCTCCATCCAGCATCGGGACTGGCAACAGGTTGATGAATCCGAGATTAATTGACAGCAAGGCCAACAGGCCGATGAACGGAAACACGCCCAGTTCGGCACCCTGTCCGGCAACCCGAGCAATGGTGATCGGTCCGCCGAGCTGCCGAACGGAAACTTGCCCTCTGACGAGCTGGACGAGACCATCGACGATCGTCCGCGTGATCCGAACGGTTTGCTCCGTCGCCATCGGCACGGCCTGAAACACGGATATCGGCTGCCCGACCTGCAACGTCGAACGGATTCCCAGAACGCCGGCGCGCATCTGCCGGCCGGTGCCGTCATCGATCATTTCCGAGCCGAGCCTCACATCGAGGTCGCGAAGGCTCCCCTGTCGATCGACCTCGACCACCACATGCTCGTTCGGGCGGACCGCAATCACGTTCGCAACATCGCCAAAGGTCGGCGTCGGACGCCCGGCGACCGAAACGATTCGATCCCCGGTCTGAATACCCGCAGCCGCGGCCGCCGACTTGGGCACGATCGCCCCGACGACATTCGTCAGCGGCGTGCCGATCAGCGAGAAAAAGGCGGTGAAGATCAGGATCGCCAGCAGGAAATTTGCGGCAGGACCGGCGAGCACGACGAGAAAGCGCTGCCAGACGGGCCGGACCTGGAAAATCCTGTCGCGGAGATGTTCCGGAACATCAGCGAGGTCGCCTGGTTCGCTCGCCGGGCTCATGTCGCCGACGAACTTCACGTACCCGCCCAGAGGCAGCCACGCGATCTTCCAGCGCGTGCCGCGGCGGTCGGTCCAGCCGACGAGCGCCCGGCCAAAGCCGATCGAAAACGTCTCCGCCGGAATGCCGAACAGGCGCGCGACGAGATAATGGCCAAGCTCATGGAAGAAGACGAGCGGGCCCAGCGCGCAAACGAACGCAATCAGGACCAGCCAGACGGGCGGTTGAGGAAGCATATCAGGCACAGCTCGCCTGCATCATGGACCGGGTTTTCTCACGCGTCACTCGGTCGATCTCCAGCACGTCGCCGATGGAATTCGGTGCATCGTAATCGGCACCGTTGAGCGCTTCGTGAACAACGGCGGCGATTTGAGGGAAACGAATCGCTCCGGCGAGGAAGCTTGCGACAGCGATCTCGTTGGCGGCATTCAGCACCGTGGGAGCAGCCCCGCCCGCCTCCAGCGCTTCGCGGGCCAGCCGCAGCGCGGGGAAGCGCTGCAGGTCCGGAGCTTCGAAATCCAGTCGGCCAATCGCGGCCAGATCCAGCTGCTGCGCCGGCGTCGGCATCCGCTCGGGCCATGTCAAGGCATAGGCGATCGGAATACGCATGTCGGGATTGCCGAGCTGCGCCAGCACCGATCCATCGACGAACTCGACCAGCGAATGAATCACCGATTGCGGATGGATGACCACGTCGAGCTGCGAAGACGGAAGTCCGAACAGATAATGCGCCTCGATCAGCTCGAGGCCCTTGTTCATCAATGTCGCGGAATCGACCGAGATCTTGGCGCCCATCGACCACTTCGGGTGAGCGACCGCCTGCGCGGGAGTCGCCGCGGCGATCCCGTCCGCGCTCGTCGCACGAAACGGGCCCCCGCTCGCGGTCAAAATAATCTTTGAGACATTCTCTCGATTGCTACCGGCAAGACATTGAAAAATAGCATTATGCTCGCTGTCCACGGGAAGCAATGTCGCACCGCTCCGCGCTGCCGCGCCGGTCATCAGCGCGCCGGCGGTGACCAGTGCCTCCTTGTTGGCAAGCGCGACCGTGCGACCGGCGTCGACCGCGGCCATGGCCGGTTTCAGGCCCGCGCAGCCGACGATCGCCGCCATCACCAGGTCGGCCTCACCCGTCGCAGCCTCGATCAGCGCGGCTTCGCCGGCGGCCGCTCGGCAATCCGTTCCGGCGAGAAGGCCCGCCAGCTCGTTGTAGCGCCGGTCATCGGCGACGACGGCAAGCCTGGCTCCGGTGCGCCGGGCGAGCTCGGCCAGGGCTTCGACGTTGGTCGATGCGGTCAGCGCCGCCACCTCGAATCGGTCAGGATTGCGCTCGACCAAATCGAGCGTCGATTTGCCGATGGAGCCGGTCGCACCAAGAATCGCGAGCTTGCGGCTCATGTGAGCCCTGTCAGCTGCGCGGCGGCGGTCAGCACAGCAACCGGCACCAGCCCGTCCAAGCGATCGAGCGCACCGCCGTGACCGGGAAGCCAGTTGCCCGAATCCTTGACACCGGCCCGGCGTTTCATGCCGCTTTCGAACAGGTCTCCGCTTTGCGCGGCAATCGCGAGCACGGGCGCGAGCGCGAGCAAGGGCAAGCTCAAATGCCTTGCAATCGCCCACGCGCCTCCAAACAGCGTTGCCGCCGCGATTCCGCCATAGAGACCTTCGACCGTCTTGTTCGGACTGACGGCGGGAGCGAGCTTGCGCCGGCCGAAGCGGCGACCGGCGAAATAGGCGCCGATGTCGGTGGACCAGGTGACGATGAACACCCACACCAGCAGGTCGAGGCTGCCGCGTTCGCGCACCCACAGCAGGGCCAGCGCGGGAACCAGCGCGTACAGGAACCCGCCCGCATACCAGGCGAAGCCCCAGCCGCGCGCGAGCCGCACCCATTCGTAGAACATCAGCGTCGCGACGCCGGCAACCAGGAACGCAAACAGATCGCCGCCCTTGACCGCCGCCACAAGGGCGATGGCGATGAGGATGAACCCGGTGGCGGTGCGGACGAAAAGCTCGTTCAAGCGGTTGCCCTTCGGCCACCGAACCGCCGGTCCCGCGCCGCAAAAACCTGCAGCGCGCCGGCGAACGCCTGCTCGTCGAAATCGGGCCACAACGTGTCGAGAAACAGCAGCTCCGCATAGGCTGCCTGCCACAGGAGGAAATTCGACAGCCGAACCTCCCCCGACGTGCGGATCAACAGGTCGAGCTCCGGCAGGTCGCGCGTCTGGAGCTCTCCGGCGATGGCTTGTTCGTCGATCTCCCCCGCCTGCAGCTCGCCGGCGGCAACCTTTGCGCCGAGCTTGCGCGCCGCTGCGGCGATCTCCGCGCGCGAGCCGTAATTGAGCGCGATCACCAGCGTCAGGCGCGTGTTCCCCGCGGTCCGCTCGACGGCCGCCTCGATCCGTCCGACCAGCTCCCCACCAAAGGCGGCATAGTCGCCGATCAGCTTCAGCCGCACCCTCTCCTTCTCGAGCGTCTTCAGCTCACGCTCGAGATAAAAGCGCATGAGCGCGGTGAGGTCGGAAATCTCTTCCTCGCTCCTGCGCCAGTTTTCGGATGAGAAGGCATAGATCGTCAGAACTTCGACCCCGCTGTCCGCCGCTGCTTGCAGGGCACGCCGCACGGCTTCGGCGCCAGCCCGATGCCCAGCAACCCGGGGCAGTCCGCGCTGCTTCGCCCAGCGGCCGTTGCCGTCCATGATGATCGCCACGTGGCGCGGAACCCTGCCGCCGCCCGCGAGCCCCGAAGCGCCCTCGGCGGTACCTGCCTCCGGAGCCGGAGCGGGAGTCACTTGCCCAGGATTTCCTTTTCCTTGGTCGCGGCGGCCTCGTCGATCTCGCTGATCGTCTCGTCGGTCATCTTCTGGACTTCATGCTCGAGCCGCTTGCGCTCATCCTCGCTGATCTCGTGCTTCTTTTCGTCCGTCTTGAGATGGTCCATGCCGTCGCGCCGCACGTTGCGCACCGCGATGCGGGCCTTCTCGGCATATTGCCCGACCAGCTTCGCCAGCTCCTTGCGGCGTTCCTCGGTGAGTTCAGGGATCGGCAATCGGATCATTTGGCCGTCGGTAATCGGATTGAGCCCGAGTCCGGCCGAACGAATGGCCTTTTCGACCGGCCCGACATTGGAGCGGTCCCACACCTGGACCGAGAGCATCCGGGCCTCCGGCGTCGAGACCGTCGCCACCTGGTTCAACGGCATGCTCGCGCCGTAAACCTCGACATGGACGGGATCGAGCAGCGCAGTCGACGCGCGGCCCGTGCGAAGCCCGGCAAGATCGTGCTTCAGTGCCTCGATAGCGCCGTGCATGCGGCGTTTAAGGTCGGCGGTGCTGACGGTCGTGGTCATCTTCTATTCTCCGTTCTGGACGACCGTCGCGATTCCCCGTCCGGCCAAGACCTCGGCGAGGTTGCCGGACTGGCGGATGTTGAACACGACGATCGGAATGTTGTTGTCGCGGCATAGTGCGACGGCGGCGGCGTCCATGACCTTGAGGTCGTCGCTCAGCACGCGACCGAAGGATACAGTGTCGTAGCGGCGCGCATCGGCAACCTTCTTGGGGTCGGCGGTGTAGATTCCGTCGACGCTCGTTCCCTTGAACAAGGCATCGCAGCTCATTTCCGCCGCGCGCAGTGCCGCCGCGGTGTCAGTCGTGAAATAAGGGTTGCCGGTGCCGGCGGCGAACAGGACGATCCGGCCTTTTTCGAGGTGCCTCAGCGCACGGCGGCGGATATAGGGCTCGGAAACGCTGGCCATCGGGATCGCCGAGAGGACCCGCGTGTCGATTCCGATCTTCTCCAGCGCCATCTGCAGGGCGAGCGCATTCATCACCGTCGCGAGCATGCCCATGTAATCGGCGGTCGCCCGATCGAATCCCTTGGCCGCCGCCGCCATCCCGCGAAAGATGTTGCCGCCGCCGACTACCAGGCAAAGCTCGTGTCCCTGGGATTTTGCCGCTGCAATCTCGTCGGCGAGTCCGGCAACGGCATCCGGGTCGATGCCGAATTGCCCCTGCCCCATCAGCGCCTCGCCCGACAGCTTCAGCAGGATTCGGTTGAATCGCGGTCGGCTCATGCGTCGGATACGTCCCCAAGGTGCGACAAAGGCGGCTTCGGCTTTATGGCCGAGCCGCCTCGTTGCCAACTGCTTTCCCCCTACCGCTCGCGGGAGGGGGTCAGGGGGTGGGTGCGGCTGTCGAATACGTGCCCACCCCTTCGGCGCTTCGCGCCTCTTCCCCTCCCGCAAGCGGTAGGGGTCGGTCGGCTCAAGCGACCGGCTCGGCCTTGCTCGTACCCGCAGCCGCCGCGACTTCCGCGGCGAAATCTTCCTGCTTCTTCTCGATCCCCTCGCCGAGCTGGAACCGGATGAAACCCTTCAGCTCGATACCGGTGCCGGCCTCCTTGGCGGTGGACGCGACGACCTCCGCGACGGGGGTCTTGTTGTCCATCACGAACAGCTGCGAAAGAACCGCATTGTCCTTGCGGAACTTGGCGAGACCGCCCTCCACCATCTTCTCGATGATGTTCTGCGGCTTTCCGCTCTCTTTGGCTTTCTCCATCGCGATCGAGCGCTCGCGCTCGACCAGCGCGGGGTCGAGCGATTCGGCGTCGAGTGCCTGCGGGTGGGCTGCAGCGACGTGCATGGCGATCTGCTTGCCAAGCTGCGTCAGCGTCTCGCCCGGAGCGGCGCTCTCGAGCGCAACCAGCACGCCGATCTTGCCGAGCCCGGGGGCGACCTGGTTGTGGACGTACGACACCACCGTCCCCTGAGCGACTTCGAGCACCGCGGCGCGGCGCAGCGACTGGTTCTCGCCGATCTTGGCGATGTTGTCGGTCAGTTTCTCCTGGACCGTCCCGCCGTCGGGATACTGGGCAGCGCCCAGCGCCTCGATGTCGCTCCCATTGCTCAGCGCAAGCTTCGCGACGTTGCGGACAAAGTCCTGGAAGATCTCGTTCTTGGCGACGAAATCCGTCTCCGAGTTGACCTCGACGACCGCGCCGCGGTTGCCCTCGACGGTAACGCCGACCAGCCCTTCGGCGGCCGTTCGACCAGCCTTCTTGGCGGCCGCGGCGAGGCCCTTGGCGCGAAGCCAGTCGATCGCTGCTTCCATCTCGCCATTGGTCTCGGCGAGCGCTTTCTTGCAATCCATCATGCCGGCGCCGGTGCGCTCGCGCAGGTCCTTGACGGATGCGGCCGTGATCTCA
>JAICXF010000039.1 GCA_025981625.1 Sphingomonas sp.
AGTCACATTAAGGAACGGCATAAATTTGACCGATCCGCCGATACCCGGAGGTTATCGGTGACCGGGCCGCCGCCCACATGTCCCTTCATCTAAACCAACAATGTCAAAGAGCCGACGCGCATCCTCCCCCGGTTCGATTGTTCCGGGCATCGGCTGTACCGACCAAGAAGAGGCGCGAAACGAACGCGAGACCCTCATGGAAGGCCGCGTCCGTTGCTGTGGAGCGCCATATATGGGTGGAGCCCAAGGCCGTCAACCGGGTTTTTGCAATTATGTTGCACCCGGTTTTGAGCCCGCTCGAGACGCCTGCGCGCCTCTCGCCTCCACTCTAGATAGCGCTTCCGAAGCGCTGTTCAAGGCAGCTAAACTGCTGTTTTCAACAAAGTTTCTGAAGAAGCCTCAGACGCTCTGGATATACTCGCGCATCGCCTCGGCCTCGGCCTCAATGCACTCCATCCGGTACTTCACGAGGTCGCCGATCGATACGATGCCGCGAATCTCCCCACCCTCGACCACCGGCAAATGGCGGATTCGGCGCCTGGTCATCACGGCCAGCGCGGACAGCACGTCCGTCTGCGAATCGGCGGTCACCGCCGGCGAGCTCATCACCCTGGCGACGGGCCAGCCGAGTACATCGGGTCCCTGGTCGCGCAGACAGTAAATCACGTCGCGCTCCGAGATGACCCCGGTGAGCCGCCCCTGCTCGACGACCGGAAGCGCGCCGATGCGCTTCTCGCCAAGTCGCTTCACTGCATCGTAGAGGGTTGCTTCGGCGGCGATGGTCTCGACCGCGCTGCCCTTTCCTCGGAGTACTGCCGCGATCGTCATGGCATTCCCCTTCCGTGACTCGCCGTTCGCCGGGTTGATAGTCCCACTTCGCGCCGCCAAAGGGAAGTCCATGCCGAAACCGGATCCAATCCCGACCCCGCGCCACTCGACGAAGCAGCGCTTCTGGCGAATCTTCCGGCTGCTCGTGCTGCTGTCGGTGGTGATCGCGGGTATTGCGGTGATCCTCGTCACGCGCGGCGCGGGCGATGTCCCGGCCTCGATGGTCATCGCAACGTTCCTGGGCGTGGGCTTCACCGTGCTGGTCGGCACCGGGCTCATGACCCTCGTCTTCATCAGCAATTCGAGCGGTCACGACGAAGCCGCGGGCGGATCCGTCCACGAGGAGAGCGACAAGGAATGACCGATCACGAGCACTCGCCGGTGCTGCGCGTCGTGCCCGGCCCAAGCGACATCAACGCCAACGGTCATATTTTCGGCGGATGGGTGCTGAGCCAGATGGACATCGCGGCCGGGATCGTCGCCTCACGGCGCGCGAAGGGGCCGGTCGCTACCGTCGCCATCGAGGCGATGAAGTTCATCGCGCCGATTCACCTGCGTGACGTGATTTCGGTGTACGCGCACGTTGAGCGCCTCGGGCGAACATCGATGGGCGTCCGGATCGAAGTCGTGGCGCAGCGCAACCTTGGCGCAACCGAGGTCAAGGTGACCGAGGGATTGTTCACCTTCGTCGCGCTCAACGCGGACAACCGCCCGCGCGCGATCGACAATATCGCTTAGCGCCTAGGCCGCGGGCGCAATCTCGCCGTCACCCTCGGCCGGACGCGGAGCCCGGGTCCGGCGGCGCGGTCGGCGCGGCTCTTCCTCGACGGCCTCAGCGCGCTCGGGCTCGTCGCGGCCGATCGCCGGCGGAAGAACGTCAAACGGGATCGTCTCACCGCCCCCGTTGGTCGGGCGCGGCTCGGCCGCTTCACGCCGCGGCCGCTCGTCGCGATCCTGGCGCGGGCGGTCCCGGCGGTTGAAACGCTCCCCGCGGTCGCCGCGGTCGCCTCGCTCGGGGCGCTCGGGACGTTCGGCGGGCTCTTCGACCGCCCCATCGTCACCTGCCTCGGCATATTCTTCGTCGCCATCGTCCTCGTCCATTTCCTCGTCGCGATTGCGGCGCGGGTTCTGGTCCTCGAAGCGAGAGCGGCTTTCGCTCAGCAGGCGGAAATAATGGTCCGCGTACTGCAGATAATATTCGGTCTGGACCCGGTCGCCCGAGAGTTGCGCGTCGCGCGCCATGCTCTTGTATTTCTCAAGTAGCTGGGCGGCATTGCCGCGCTGGCGATTGTCCTGGCGGTTGCCCGGCTGTCCGCCGAGGTTCCGCCCGCCCCCTTGTCCACCACGGCCGCGTCGGCGGCCGCCCTGTCGATTGTTGATCAAATGCCTACGTCCTTACGGCAGTGTCTCTTGGCCCCTTCGCTTCAGAAGACAGGGCTGCGCCGCGAGCGGCACCGCTCTGACCCTTTCGTTCCGGTCTAAGCGCCAGGCGCAAAGTGAACGGCCGATAGTGTCGGGGTTGGGACAGGAGCGCTCGTCAGTTGATCTGGAGCGGGCCCGGCCCAGGGCACTGATGTAGTGCGCCGCACGGCCGATGCCAAGCTCTTTCCACCAAATGCAGGTTAATCCCAGGTCAACAGCACGGCGCGCGGCCGATTTGCAAGGTCCTTCGTGACTTTCGCGATAAGGCCATCGCGGGCAAGGATGGCCGGCACGGCATCCGCCTGATCGTGACCGATTTCGATCGCCGCCAGCCCCCGGGGAGCAAGCAGTCGCGGGATCTGGAGCGCGAGCACGCGATAGGCGTCGAGCCCCGATTCCCCCGCAAACAATGCCTCGTCGGGCTCATACTCGCGCACTCCCGGTCCAAGCTCCGCCCCCTTGGCGACATAGGGCGGATTGCACAGGATAAGGTCGAACCGCTCGTCGAGGCCTTCCGCCCAGTTGCCGAGTTTGAACTGCAGCCGCCCCTCGAAGCCGAGACGGCGACCATTGGCCGAGGCATAGGACAAGGCGCGGCGGGACAGGTCGATGCCCACCCCAGTCGCAGTCGGCCATATGTCGAGGGCCGCGAGAAGCAGTGTCCCGGGACCGGTACCCAGGTCGAGGATTCGCTGCGGACTGGGCGCGCCCTCGAAATGCTCGATGGCAGCGGCGATGAGCACCTCAGAATCGGGCCGCGGCACCAGCACGCCCGGACCGACGTGGAGATCGATGTTCCAGAACGCGCGGCGACCCGTGATATAGGCGATCGGCTCACCTGCTCCGCGGCGCTTGATCATCGTCCAGAAGCGCTCGGGCACCGCGCGGTCGGGCGGTGAGAGGATCAGCCGGTCGCGGTCGATGCCGAGCGCTTCCGCCATCAGCAGCTCGGCGTCCAAACGCGCGGTGTCGCTGCTGTTGCTGAGCTGGCGCGCGGCATCGTCGACCGCGCGAACGATCGCCTTCACGCCTCATCTAGCCCCGCGAGGCGCTCGGCTTCATCCTCTGCCGCCAGCGCGTCGACGATCTCGCCCAAGCCATTGCCTTCCAGCACCTCCGGAAGGTTGTGTTTGGTCAGATTGATCCGGTGATCGGTGATTCGCCCCTGCGGGAAATTGTAGGTGCGGATGCGCTCCGAGCGGTCACCCGAGCCGACCATCGACTTGCGCGCACCCGCCCGCTCGCTGGCGAGCCGCTCGCGCTCCAGCTCGAACAGCCGGGTCCGCAGCACCTTGAGTGCCTTGGCCTTGTTCTTGTGCTGCGATTTCTCGTCCTGCTGAATGACCACGAGCCCGGTCGGCAGGTGGGTGATGCGGACGGCGCTGTCCGTGGTGTTGACCGACTGCCCGCCGGGGCCCGACGAACGATAGACGTCAATCCGCAGGTCCTTGTCATCGATATGCACGTCCACGTCCTCGGCCTCGGGCAGCACCGCGACCGTGGCCGCGGAGGTGTGGATGCGGCCGCCGCTTTCGGTGACCGGCACACGCTGCACGCGGTGGACTCCGCTTTCGAACTTCAATTTCGCGAACACGCCAGGACCGTTGATCGACGCGATCGCTTCCTTGTAGCCGCCGAGCTCGGACGCGCTGGCGGAGATCAGCTCGAACCGCCAGCCCTGGGTCTCGGCGAAGCGCTGATACATGCGCAAGAGATCGCCGGCGAACAAGGCCGCCTCGTCGCCACCGGTGCCGGCGCGAACCTCGAGCATCGCCGCGCGGTCGTCCGCCGCATCGCGGGGCAGGAGCTTGAGCGCCAGAGCGCGCTCGGCATCGGGCAGCTTGTGGCGGATTTCGTCGGCTTCGACCGCGGCCATTTCCTTGAGCTCCGGCTCAGCGGTCGGATCGGCGATCAGGCCGTTGAGCACCTGCAACTCGGCACGCAGCCGCCGAACCTCGCGCGCGGCGGCGGCCACGGGCTCGATCGCGGCATAGTCCTTGGACAGCCGAACGAACTCGTCGGGTGCGAGGTCAGCCCGTGCCATGGCCTGCGACAGCTCGTTCTTGCGCGCCTCGATCGAGGCGATGCGTTCGGAAGAGATTTGAGTCACTAGCCGAGTTCCACCGCATCCAGCACGACTTGCAAGCTTGCCGTGTCGATTGCGTCAGCCCGCAGGAGTCGGTGGAACCTGCCAGGAACGCCCTCGCGAACATCGAAGCTGATCGTCATCGCTGGGTCGGATTTGAGAGCCTTCTCATACCTCTTCTTCGGACTTCCCGAAGCAAACAGCTCAGCTGAGAAGCCGGAACGTCGAAGAGCTGATAACATCCTTGTCGCGTCAGCTTCCGTGCCGCGGGTTTCGGCGACGACGGCGACCTGCGGCTTCTCCGCCTCGGTTGAGCCGATCATCATCGCCAGGCGCTCGACACCCGCGGCCCAGCCGACAGCCGGCGTGTGCGGGCCGCCGAGCGCCTCGATCAGCCCATCGTAGCGGCCGCCGGCGAGCACCGTGCCCTGGGCGCCCAGCTGGTCGGTGACAAACTCGAAGGCTGTGTGGCGGTAATAATCCAGCCCCCGCACCAGCCGTGGTGCGCGCTCCCATTGGACCCCCGCGGCGCTCAAACCTTCAGTGACCTGGGCGAAGAATTCCGATGCTTCGGTCGTGAGGAACTCGTCGATCGCCGGCGCACTGTCGACGACCGGCCAATCCTGATGGGCCTTGCTGTCGAGGATCCGAAGCGGATTTCGCTCGAGGCGCGCCTGGCTGTCCTCGCTCAACTCCGGCGCTCGCCCGCGAAAATGCTCGAACAGCGCATCGCGCCATGCCGCGCGTGTCGCCGGATCGCCGAGCGTATTCAGCTTCAGGATCGTGCCGGTAATCCCGAGTTCCTTCAGCAGCTGGTCGCCGAACGCGAGCAATTCCACATCCGCCTGTGGCTCGCCCGCGCCCATGATCTCGGCATCGAGCTGGTGAAACTCGCGAAATCGGCCCTTCTGCGGCCGCTCGTACCGGAAGGCCGAGCCGTGGGTCGCAACCTTGATTGGCGCGAACTGCTGCCACCCTTCACTCAAATATGCCCGGCAGATTCCCGCCGTGAACTCGGGCCGCAACGTTATGCTTTCACCGCCCCGGTCCTCGAAGGAATACATCTCCTTGGATACGACATCCGTGGTCTCGCCTATCGTGCGGGCGAACACCGCGGTCTGCTCGATGGTCGGCACTTCGACGCGTTTGAAGCCGTAAAGCCGGCGCACGCGATCGAACGCCGCGACCACCGCGGCGAGGCGGTCGGCGTCTTCTCCAAGCAGGCTTTGCGTGCCCCGGACGGGCTGAACTGGCGTCATGCGGAGGCGCTAAAGCACAAATTCCGCGCAAGCGGAATCAGCGCGTCGCCGCCCCTTGCTGCCGCTCCTGCTGGAACATGCGCCGGATGGTTGCCGGCGACGGCACGAACAGCTTCCTGAAGCTGATCATGATCGTTCGTCCGATCGGATCGAGCAGGTCGGGCTGATAGTTGAGCAGCGGATTGCCGAGCGCGCTGTGGACCCGCGGGTGGGTGTCGAACACATTGTTGACCGAGAACCGGACCTGCGTGCCGCGGAGCCACGGGTGCTTGACCGAGATCTCCGGGATGTCGCCCGGATTGGCGAACAGGCTCAGGTTGAACGTTCCGACGGGCGAGAAGCGGAGCCGGTCGCCGTTCGAGCTGTTGACCGTGGTGCCGCTCTTCCAATTGGTGGCAAGCCGGGCGCCGAGGCCGTTGTTGAAGTACATCAGCTGACCCTGCACATTGTGGCGCGGGGTTCCGCCGCCCGAGCCCGTCGCATCGCCGTGGAGGTAGTCGAGCACGGGGAGCCCCGGCGCGATCTGGACCTTGTCGACGAACGTGATCGCATCGGTCAGCGACACCATGACCCGGCCGCGATTCTGGCCGCCGCCCGCTCCGCCGAAGAAGCCGCCGCCGCCTCCACGACCGCCGCCACCCCGGAAACCGCCAAACCCGCCGCCGCGACCGCCCTCAGGGCCGCCTTGCGCAGTCGCTGGCGCGCCTTGCTGCGGCGATCCTGCCGGCGGAGCGCCGTTCCGAGCGGTGCCCGGGGCTCCCGCCGGTGCCTGAGCTCCAGCAGCAGGCGTCGTTCCGCCGGGGGGACGCCCACCGAACCCGAATTGCGAGCGGATCTGGTTGATCACCGCCGCCGACGGGCGGTGCGATTTCAGCGGATGCGTGAAGTCAAAGCCGACACGCAATTGGTCGCGCGTCGAGCTTTCGAAGTTGATCGGCGTCAGGTCGACGCGAACCAGAGACCCGGTCCCATCGCATTTGCCGGTCGGGGTATCGCAGGTGAAGCGGCTCGGGAATGCTGTCTCGAACGCCGAGTTGACGGTCACATTGCCAATCGGCCGATCGATCGTCTGGTGAACATACTCCGCCCGGATCCGCAGATCGGTCTTGGAGAAAGGCTGCCAGTTGCCGCTTAGCTTCCACACATGGCGGCGGTCGGCCTGGAGGTTCGGATTGCCGCCGGTGATCGCGTCGACGAGAACCGTCTGGCCGGTGGTAAAGTCGAAGATTCGCGAGCCGGGGGTATCGAGGACCGGATCGCCAAGCTGGTTGATGGTCGGCGGACCGTCCTCGAGAGTCCAGCTGGTCAGCAGGTTGAGCCGGTCGACAGGCGACCAGTTCACGCCGGCGCCGACCTTGGTGAGCGTACCGAAGTCGGAGAGCTGGTCGACCTCGCCGTTCGCGTTGACGGTGAGATTGCCGAGTGCACTGAAGTCGCGGCCCCGCCGCGATATCGGCACGTCGACATTCATCCCCGCCTGCCCGGCCGTGCGGGAAAGCGACGTTGCGGTGCCCGCGCCGAGCCGGGTGCGGGTGCTGTCGAGATGGACCGTGTTGCCGCCTAAGGTGACGGTGGTCGTCGCGTAGCCCGCGGGAAGCTTGAACAGATTGCCGTTCGCGGTGCCGGTCATATCGGCCGACTCGGTGGTCTCGCGAGCGCGGTCACCCGTGAAGGTCGAACCTGGATTGTCGGTGTGGGTCAGCGTTTGCCCGAGGTCGCCGTTGCCAGTCAGATTCAGCCGCCACTGCGACTTGGTCGTGTCGTTGAGAACGAAGCCGACGTGCGCGGTGCTCGAGTCGGTGGTCCGCGCGAGCGGGTTGAGAAGGTTGGGATTGAGGCCAATCAGCGAGCGACCCCCGGTATGCTCAAGTTCGGTATTCACGGTGCCCGAACCGTTGGTGAACAGGTTGCGGTTGATCGTCGCCGATCCACGCAGGTCGCTCTTGCTCCCGACCAGCGACCGGGCGGCGAGTTCCTGGTCCGTGGTACCAACCGTTTGCGTGGAATCGAGGAGGATATTGCGCTCGGCCTCGGTCAGGAGCGTGTTGCCCTCGGCGTGCAGATTGTACGTGGTCCGGCCGTTCTTCTGGATGAGCAACCGCGTGAGGTCGGCGTTGCCGTTCTCATATCCACCTTCGGTCGCGAGGCCGGCGCCGATTTGCGCGGTGGTCGACCGGAAGCGCTGGCGAAGAACGATGTTCACGACCTTCTGGTCGGCGCGATAGCCATACTTGAGCGCGACTTCCTCGGGCAGGATTTCAACCCGCTGGATCGCCTCGGTGGGAATGTCGCGGAGCTCGCGGAAGCTCGAGATTCGCTGGCCGTTGAGGAGCAGCACCGGCGCACCGCCGCCGCGACCCTGGACGCTGCCGATCTGCGGCGCGAGCGCGTCGAGAAGCTCGTTGATGTTGCTCGCGCCGGTCGCCCGAACGTCCCGCGCATCGAGCGTGTTCTCCGGCGGGATATCGCCGACGACCGAACCGCGGGCGCGGGCGCCCGTGACGACGATCTCCTCGTCATCGCCGGTGTCGTCGAGAGGCTGTGCGGCAGGCGCTCCGGTAGTCGGCGCCGGAACCGTGCTGGTCGACGGCGTGGTGGTCAACGGCGCGGCAGCGCCCGATCCTGCCGCCGGCTGCGTTTGCGCCTGCTGAGCCGCCAGCGGAGATGCCGGGACAAGGATGGCTGCGCTGCCAAGCAGCATTGAACGACTGATCATGCGGACCCCCGCTAACGGCGCAATCTGAATAATGGCTGACAACGAAATGACGTTCGACAAAGTGCCGACTGGCGCCGACGAAAGGTACTGGCAGCGCGAACATTTCACGGTAAGCATCCGCATCAACTTTCGTTCACTGCATTTTTTGACAGGAGTTGCGCCCATGCGCCGAGTTGCGCTTGCTCTCATCCTTTCTTCCTGCCTGACCGGCGCCGCAGCCGCGCAGCTCGTTCCCCCGTCGAACAGCAAGCCGCAACCGACGCCCAAGGTGGACACGATCCCGGCCCCCCGCGACATCGCCTATCCCGGCACGATCCAGCTGACCGTCGATGCGACCGACGTGACCCGGGCGATCTTCAAGGTGCACGAAACGGTGCCGGTGAGCGGCGCCGGCGATCTCGTCCTGCTCTATCCCAAGTGGCTGCCCGGCACTCACTCGCCCTCGGGGCAGATCAACAAGGTCGCGGGCTTTCGGGTCAGCGCGGGCGGGCGCGCGCTGCGCTGGGTGCGCGACACGCTCGATGTCTATGCGTTCCACATCAATGTGCCGCAGGGCGTCACGGCGGTCGATGTCGACTTCCAGTACGTCTCGCCAACGGCCGCCAACCAGGGCCGGATCGTCGCCACGCCGGATCTGGCGAGCATCGAGTGGATCGCCAATTCCATGTATCCGGCGGGCTATTTCGTCCGCGACATCCCGATCCAGGCGTCGGTCATCGTTCCCACCGGCTGGAAGGTAGCAACGGCACTCCGTCCGAGCGGCCAGTCAGCCAATCGGGTCGATTATCCGGTGACCAGCTACGAAATCCTGATGGATTCGCCGCTGATCGCAGGCGCGCATTACCGGCCGTTCAAGCTCAGCCCGGATGTGACGCTGGATGTCATCGCCGACAACGAGGCGGAACTCGCCGCCAAGCCCGACCAGATCGCCGCGCACGAGCGGCTGGTGCAGCAGGCGGTGAAGGCGTTCGGAGCCCAGCACTACGACCATTACGACTTTCTGCTGACCATTTCCGACTATCTCGGCGGCGAGGGGCTCGAGCATCACCGCAGCTCCGAAGACGGCACGAAGCGCGGCTATTTCACCGACTGGGACAATCAGCTCAACGCGCGCAACCTGCTGCCGCACGAGTTCAGCCACAGCTGGGACGGCAAGTTCCGGCGCGCCGCGGACCTGTGGACGCCCGACTACCGAACGCCGATGCAGGACACGATGCTGTGGGTCTATGAGGGCCAGACGCAGTTCTGGGGCTACGTGCTCGGCGCCCGCTCGGGCATGCTTTCGAAGCAGGACACGCTCGATGCGATCGCCGCGACGGCGGCGGCCTATAGCGAAGGAACGCCGGGGCGCAGCTGGCGAGCGCTCGAGGACACCACCAACGATCCGATTATCGCCCAGCGCTCGCCGCAGCCGTGGCGCAGCTGGCAGCGCAGCGAGGATTACTACAGCGAAGGCCAGCTGATCTGGATCGACGTCGATCGGATCATCCGCGAGCAGTCAAGCGGCAAGCGCTCGATCGACGATTTCGCCAAGGCCTTCTTTGGCGTCCGCGACCGCGATTACGGCGAGCTGACGTACACGTTCGACGACATCGTCAACACGCTCAACAAGGTCCAGCCGTACGACTGGCGCAGCTACCTGCAGCGCCGGGTGTATGAGATCGCCCCCAACGCGCCGCTCGAGGGCATCAACCAGGGCGGCTACAAGCTGGTCTACACGAGCGAGCCGACCAAGTGGATCAAGAGCGCCGAGAAGGCCCGCAAGTCGACCGATCTGACTTATTCGGGCGGGTTCAGCGTGGGGAGCGACGGCAAGGTCGGAAGCGTGCTGTGGGGCAGTCCTGCGTTCAACGCCGGCTTCACCATCGGAACCGAGATCGTGGCGGTGAATGGGCGCAAGTTCGACGCCGACGCGGTGAAGGACGCGATCAAGGCCGCAGCCGGCAATGGGCCGGCTCCCCAGCTGCTGATTCACGCCGGCGACGTCTATCGCACCGTCGCGCTCGATTGGCACGGCGGCTTGCGCTATCCGCGGCTGGAGAAGGTCGGCAAGGGTGAGGGAACGCTCGACGCGCTGCTCGCCCCGCGCTGATCATGGCGGGAGGGGGGTTGCTATGCGTCTGATCATCGCCGCGGTGGCGTTGGGCACCGCTTCGGGCGCGCTCGCTCAAGCCTCGCTCCCGGCGGAGAGCAACGTGCGGATTGCGCTCGACCGGATTGCGCGCATCGACCCGCAGCTTCACTCGGTGATCGCCGTCGACCCGACTGCGATCGACCAGGCCCGACGCGTCGATTCGAGCAACCTGCGCGGGCCGCTCGCCGGCCAGCCGGTGCTGATCAAGGACAATATCGAGTTGGCGGGGCCACTCCCGACCACCGCCGGGAGCCTTGCGCTGGCGAACAATGTCACCAACCGCGATGCGCCGTTGGTGGCGCGACTTCGAGCGGCCGGCGCGATCATAATCGGCAAAACCAACCTCAGCGAATGGGCGAACATTCGTTCGACGCACTCGATCTCCGGCTGGAGCGCGGTAGGCGGGCAGACGCACAATCCGTGGGCGCTCGATCGCAACCCGTGCGGCTCGTCCAGCGGCAGCGGCGCCGCCGTCGCGGCGGGCCTGGTCCGCTTCGCGATCGGCACCGAGACAGACGGTTCGGTCACCTGCCCCGCATCGATCAACGGCATCGTCGGGCTGAAGCCGACGGTCGGTCTCGTCAGCCGCACGTACATCGTTCCGATCAGCCATAGCCAGGACACCGCTGGCCCGATGACTCCGACGGTCCGCGAGGCCGCCGAGCTGCTGACCGTCATCGCCGGGAGCGATCCCAAGGATCCGGCAACCCGCGACGCGGACAGGCACAAGCGCGACTATGCCGCCGCACTCGACGCTCATTCGCTCAAGGGCAAGCGGATCGGGGTGCTTCGCTTCGCATCGACGAGCACGCTCGACCCGGCGTTCGACACCGCGCTCGCGATTCTCCGCCAGCAGGGTGCGATCCTCGTCGACATCAAGAAGTTCAACGACAGCGCCATCGGCAAGAACGAGGGCGTCGTGCTCAATGCCGAGCTCAAGGTCGACATGGCCAAATATCTCAAGGGCAGCCCGGCGCCGATCCCGGCCCGCACGCTGGCCGGACTGATCGCGTTCGACAATGCGCACCAGAAGCAGGAGATGGGATTGTTCGGCCAGGAGCTGTTCGAGCAGGCCGAGAAGACCAAGGGGCTCGACGATCCGGCCTACAAGAAGGCGCGCGCTACGAGTTTCCAGGCGGCCGGCCCGAACGGAATCGACAAGCTGCTGAAAGACAATCGCGTGGTTGCGCTGATCGGTCCGACGGCCGGCCCTTCGTGGAAGATCGACGCAGTCAACGGCGACCAGTTCGGCGGCGGCGGCGCCGGATCGCTGCCGGCGGTCGCGGGCTACCCGCACCTCACGGTGCCGATGGCACTGATCAAGGGACTCCCCGTGGGTCTCAGCTTCATTGGCCCCAAATGGTCGGAAGCCCTGCTGCTCAATCTCGGCTATGCCTACGAGCAGGCGCGCGGCCCGTTCCCGACGCCCAAATTCTACCACTCCATCGAGGAAAGTCCGGCGATCGCGCCGCTGTTGCAACCGCAGCGGTAGGTTCGGCCCTCCCCCGCCCCAAGCACACGAAAAAGGGAGCCCGGTTTTCGCCGGGCTCCCTCATCTGAACGCTCGAAAGGTCGACTTCGTCAGGCGACCTGCAGCAGGGTGCCGGAGCGCTGCCGATTGCGGCGCATCGCCATTCCGATTCCGCCGAAGCCCAGCAGCATCATCGCCCACGTCGCCGGTTCGGGCACTGCCGGAGTGTTGTTGTACAGCGCGGCGTTGGAGAAGCCCTGCGTGAGGCCCCCGAGGTCAATCGTGGTCTGACCGTTCAAGCCCTGAAAGAGAAAGAACACGGACTGGTTCTCGTAGGTAGGCGTCGTCACCGAACCCGTGTTGCCGACGTGAACGCCAATCACCACGTCGCCATAAAGCGCCTGATTGAAGCTGAGCAGCCCCGACTGAAGAGACGTGACCACCAGGCCGGAGGAATTCATCGAATCCCACATGGTCTTCGTCACGGTGAAGCTGCTGCCCAGCAGCGCTTTGATCGAATCAGACTGGGCTTTCAGATCGTCGGTCGTCCCGCCGAGCAGATTGCCGGTGTAATAACCGTCACAGCCGCTGCTGCTGACCGAGGGCGATGAAGCCGTCGCGAGATCCTTCTGGCAAGCAGTCGTTACCGTTGCCGCTTGTGCCGGAGCGGCGACCACCGCGAGGCCCAGGACCGCGCTGGCGATTACCATCTTGAATCGGCTCCGCATAAACAATCTTCCCTTCAATTCTTTGTCGAGACTCTCCTTGCGAAGGTCTCACGTGCCTCTGCGTCGGAATGCCGACACAGCCGCGATAACCGATTCTGAAACGGCGACCATCGAGAGGAAGGCGTCTGTGCCAGCGCGGCACAGCGGCGGATTGGGGCACACAACAAAGAAGGGGCCACCGCGCGGGCAACCCCTTCAGGTCAACAGTACGGACGATCGCTAGCGCTGCTGGGTGCGATGAGTGCTGCTCTGGCGATGGGATTTCGATGAGCTCTTGTGCTGGCGATCGTCGCCGCGGCTGGTCTGCTGCGACTGCTGCCGTTGGCTCTGTCGTCCGGTGTCACCCTGTTGATGCCCACTGCTGCTGTTGCGGTCTTTCATGACTTGCTCCTGCACTAATGTGCTCTTGAGAGGCACACGCGACTGTGCTCTTGAGAGGCACACGCGACAGGAACGGTTGGCGGCCCTCACTGTTTCTGCATCGGGGCGGCTTGCCCCGTTGAAGCGACCAATCGTGCGGGCGCGCCGGAATGAGCGAGATTTGACCTACTGCCTCGGCATGCGACTGGAAGCGGGCCTCGTGCTGATGGCCGACACGCGCACCAACGCCGGCGTCGACAATTTCTCGATGTACCGGAAGCTGCACGTCTTGTCCGAAGGGCCGGCCCGGCAAGTCTATGCGGCGACTGCCGGGAGCCTGTCGCTCAGCCAGTCGGCGATGGGCATGCTGACCGAAACGACCGGGGAGGGCGGCGGAATCGAGCAGGCGCAAAGCATGTTCGCGGTGGCACAGGTCATCGGCGAAGCCGTTGCTCATGTCGGCGAGACGACCGGCACCGCGCTCGCGCGCGAGCATATCGACAACAGCCTGGAGCTGCTGGTCGGCGGCCGGATCGGCGACGGTCCGCTGAAGCTGTTCCTCGTTTATACGATCGGCAACTTCATCGAATGCACGTCCGAGGTGCCCTTTCTCCAGATCGGCGAAACCAAATACGGCCGACCCATCCTCGACCGGGTGCTGACCTATGAGACGCCGTTGGCAGCGGCGGTGAAGATAGGCTTGCTTTCATTCGACAGCACGATGGAATCGAACCTGGGGGTCGCGCATCCGATCGACGTGCTGGTGCTTCCGGCCAGCCCCGAACAGCCGGCGCTCAAGCGCCGCATCGACGATGACGACAGCTATTTCCGGGACATCACCAGCCGCTGGGCGCGGATGCTCAACGATGGCGTGTCTTCGCTACCCGATCCGCCTTGGCTCACCGGCAACACCTAGCATCCACTCGACAGTCGAGCAGCCCCCGCTACGATGGCGGTATGCTGAAGTTTTTCTCCGCGCTGCTCGCCATCAACGCCGTCCCCGCCGCTGCCCAGCAGCTTTCGCCAGCCGAGGTCGGCCGGATCGACCAGCTCGTTGCCAAGACCCTGACCGACACCGGCGTTCCTTCCGTCGAGATCGCCGTCGTGCGGCACGGGCAGCTCGTCCTCACCAAGGCCTATGGCAAGGCGAACGAGGGCCTGCCCGCGCGCGCCGACTTGCCCTATCAGATCGCGTCCAATTCAAAGCAGTTCACCGCGATGGCGCTGCTGCTGCTGCGCGACGAGGGCAAGCTCAGCCTGGACGATCATGTCGACAAATATATTCCCGGGATCAGCGGCGGCGACCGGATCACCATCCGGGAACTGCTGTCGCACACGTCGGGCCTGCAGGACTTCTGGCCCCAGGATTACATGTTCTCCGACATGACGGTGCCGACGACGCCGCAGCATATTATCGACAAGTGGGCCAAGAAGCCGCTCGACTTCGAGCCGGGCACGCGCTGGCAATATAGCAACACAGGCTATGTCGTCGCGGGAATGATCGCGGAGAAGGTCAGCGGCGAGCCGTTGCTCACCTATCTCAATCGGAAGGTGTTCGGCCCGCTCGGTATGCACCCGCTCAACCAGGACGACACCAACACGGCAGCCTTCCCTGCCGGCTACCATCGCTATGCGCTCGGGCCGGTGCGCATCGCGCAGCCGCCGGGCCACGGCTGGCTCTATGCCGCGGGCGAGCTGTCGATGACCGCCGCCGATCTGGCGAAGTGGGATATCGCGCGGATCAACCGCTCGGTGATTCCGGCACGCGACTGGGCCGAGCAGGAGACGCCGGTCCTGCGCACCGATGGACGAACCAACGGCTACGGCCTCGGGGTGCAGAACCGCTACGTCCGCGAACGGCACGTCATCGACCATAATGGCGAGGCGGTCGGCTTCCTGACGCAGAACACAGTGTATCCGGACACCAGGGACGCGATCGTCGTGTTCACCAACGGCGACTTCAGCGGCGCGATGGGGACGATCAACGCCGGGATCGAGAAGATCGTGCTGGACAATCCCGAGCCGGCGCTGTCGGGCGAGGGTGACCGGCTGACCGATGTGCGGGCGATCTATGACCGGCTGGTCAGCGGCAATCCCGACCGGACGAAGTTCACCGAACACCTGAATGGCTATTTCGATGCGCAGGTACTCGGCGATTACCGATCAAGCCTTGCGCCGCTCGGCCGGCCAGTCTCTATCCAGCCGACGCGCCCGCCGGTGCTGCGCGGCGGATTCGTCAACCGCAACTTCTCGATCAAGTTTCCGAACAAGACGCTGACGCTGGTGACCTATGCCGAACCCGGGGCGAAAGGCCGCTTCGAGCAGTTCATGATCATGCCCGAATAGGGCTGCGGCTCAGGCGGTCAGGCGCAGCGCGCTAATCGCGGCGACAATGCCGAGGATGAGCAGCAGGCGGATCGTGCCCGCCGGTTCGTGGAACCAGAGAATGCCCACGATCACCGTCCCGACCGCACCGATGCCGCCCCACACCGCATAAGCGGTGCCCATCGGGATCGACCGGAAGGCGACCTCGAGAAGGCCCATGCTCACGGCGACCGAGGCGAGGAATGCAAGGGTCCAGGGCACGCTTCGGAATCCGTCGACGAAGCGCAGGGAGGTGGTGAAGCCGACCTCGAACATCCCGCCGACGATCAGCCATAGCCAGGGCATGACATTCCTTTCACTGGACCAGCGATGCGCTTTCGTTACGCTGAGCGGTCATGGCGAAACCGCTGACAATCGGCAATCGGATCGCGCCGCCGCGATTCCTCGCCTTCCTGGCCATGCTGCTCGTCGGCTTCCCCGTGGCCTTCAATCTGCTCGATCACTGGGCACTGGCCGCGATGAGCGCATTCGACGTCGCCGCCGTCCTGTTCCTGATTTCATGCCTTCCGCTGCTCGGAACCCGCGAAGCCCGGCTGATCCGCGATCACGCCAAGGCCAATGATGCGAATCGCGTCCTGCTATTGGTGATCACCGGTATCGTCATGGCGATCCTGCTGACCGCCATCAGCGCCGAGGCGGTGGGGCATAACCCGCAGCCGGTGACCAAGGCGCTGATCATCACCACGCTCGCGCTCGCATGGCTGTTCGCCAACACCGTCTATGCGTTCCATTACGCGCACATGGTGTACAACAAGCCCGGCATCGGCTGCATCGGCCTCGAGTTCCCGCGCACCGCGCACCCGGTCTATTGGGATTTCGTCTATTTCAGCTTCACCTGCGGGATGGCCTTCGCCACTTCCGACGTGGTCGTGACCGAGAGCCACATGCGGAAGATCGTGACGATCCATTGCCTGCTCGCGTTCGCCTTCAACATCGGCGTGATCGCCTTCACCATCAATGTCCTCGGAAGCGGCTAGAGGCGCATATCAGGCGTCGACGTCGATCTCTGGCGGCGCGCGCACCGTCCCTCGTGCCGCGACGAGGCAGCCGCCGACTATCATCACTGCTCCGGCCACCGTGTAGAGCGACACGCGCTCGCTGAAGATCAGCCAGCCGAGTGCGGAGGCCCACAGGAAGCCGCTATATTCGGTTACAGAGAGGTAGCTCGCCGGCCCGCGCGCATAGGCCCACGCGAACAAGAGGGTGCCGATGGTGGACAGACACGCGGCGAGTACGATCCACGTCCATTGCCCAACCGGCCATTGCGGCGCCCCGACGAACGCGAGCGCGCACAACCACATCGCCATCACCGTGAGCGACTGGAAGAAATTGATCTCAAACGGCCTGGCCTTCAGCGCCTGCCAGCGCATCATCACGATGTTGACCGCATAGCACAGCGCGGAACCGATGATCGCAGCGCTGCCAAGCAGCACCTCGCTGCCGACCCGCGCCTGCGCCTGTCCGAAGACGATCACGACCACGCCGGCGAAAGCGCCGATCGCGCCCGCGATCGTGCGCCGGCCGATCTGCTCGCCGAGGAACAAGGCGGCGAGCAGCAACGCGATCAATGGCGCGATGAACGTCAGCGCCAGCGCCTGAGCGAGGTGGACCCGGCCGATGCCCCAGAAGAACAGGCCGGCCATGACCGCAACGATCACGCCCTTGCCGACATGGATCGCAAGCGTGCGGCGGGTCGGCCAGCTGCGCCGCCGCGGCAGATAGATGGCGGCGCTGATCAGGAGGTTGGCGAGCGAGCGCCAAACGCTCACCGCGACGATGCCGATGACAATCACGAGGTGCTTCATCGTCGCATCCATGATCGACAGCACCGCCACCGCGCCGAGTGCGGCAATGAAGGCCGGGAGCGGACGCTGATCGACGCGGTTCACCCGCGCCGCTTAGCGGCGGTTAGCGATCGGCGTCGAGGGAGGCCGGTGCCGGCTGCGAATCGATCAGCAGCGGCGGCTCGGCCTTGGGCGCAAGGCTGTCGGCAATCGCCGTGGTTGCAAGCAGAATGAGCAGCAACTTGGTCACGACGCCATGCTGCGCCGACAAGGTTAAGGAAGACTAACTACTCCGCGGCGTCGAGCGTCGGCAGCACCTCGGCCGCCTCGATCTCCGCGGCTTTCGCTTCGACAAGGCGGACGATGTGGTCGATCATGTCGGCGTCCTGCACATGATGATCGGTCACGCCCGACAGATAGACCATGTGCTTGCCATTACCGCCGCCGGTGATGCCGATGTCCGTCTCGCGCGCTTCGCCGGGCCCGTTCACCACGCAGCCGAGCACCGAAAGCGACATCGGAGTCTTGATGTGCTGCAGCCGGTCCTCCAGCGCCTCGACCGTGCGGATCACGTCGAAGCCCTGCCGCGCGCAACTGGGGCACGAGACCACGCGCACGCCGCGGCTGCGGATTCCGAGTGCCTTCAGGATTTCATAGCCGACGCGAACTTCCTCTTCCGGCTCGGCCGAAAGGGACACGCGGATCGTGTCGCCGATGCCGGCCCACAGCAGGTTGCCGATGCCGATCGACGACTTGACGGTCCCGCCGATGAGCCCGCCCGCCTCGGTGATGCCGAGGTGCAGGGGGCAATCCACCGCGCTCGCGAGCTGCTGGTACGCCGCGACTGCAAGGAACACGTCGCTGGCTTTGACGGCGACCTTGTACTCCCGAAAGCCATGGTCCTCGAGGATCCGGATATGGTCGAGCGCGCTTTCGACGAGTGCCTCGGGGCACGGCTCGCCATATTTCTCGAGCAGGTC
>JAICXF010000025.1 GCA_025981625.1 Sphingomonas sp.
CCCTGCCCCATGGCTCACGGACGAAAGCGTCGACAGTTTCGATCCCCGCGAGCCCGCCGAGGTAAGCCATCGCGGAATGGGGGCCGTTGAGCAGGCGAAGCTTCGCCTCTTCCCACGGAGCGACATCATCGGTGAACTGCACGCCGGCGCTTTCGAGCTCCGGACGCACACCGGCAAAGCGGTCCTCGATCACCCATTGGGTGAACGGCTCCGTCCTGACCGTCGCCCGATCGACGAGACCGAGTTCCGCCGAAACGCGCTGAATCTCACCGTCGGTCGTGGCCGGCACAATCCGGTCCACCATCGTGTTCGGAAAAGCGCATCGATCGACGAACTCGGCCAGCGCCGCGTCATGCGCCCTGGCGACCTGGGCAACACTCGCCTGCAGCTTCCGGCCGTTGGCCCGCATATTGTCGCAGGAAATCACCGTGAGGGGGTGCAGGCCCCGCTCGCTCCGCAGCCGCAGTCCGGCGGCAAGATAACCGGGCAGGGTTTGAGGTTGGTGCAAGCTTTCGAGATCGGCGCGGACGTCGGCATCCTCCTCGATCAGCGACCCGGACGACGGGTCGAGCTTGTATCCCTTCTCGGTCACCGTCACCGTCGCCAAGTGGGCATCGGGCGAAGCGAGCGCCTCGATGAGCGCCCGCGGCTCGTTCGGCGCAACGATGACGTCCAGCAGCGAGCCGATTATTGATGCCTGACGCTCTGCCCCGTCCTGGACGATGAGGCTGTAGAGGCAATCCTGCGGCACCAGCGCGTCGTGCACCACTGGTGATCGGAGCGATGCGCCGACCACACCCCATCGAAGGTCACCCCCCGCCGCCAGCCTGTCGAACGCCGGCGCCTGGTGTGCGCGCTGAAACGCGCCCACTCCGATATGCACCACGCCGCGCTTGAGCGCCTGCCGATCGTAGGCGGGTTTGCGTACGTCGGGCGGCAGCCTGCCTAGCGTCGAGGCCGACAGGCGCTCGGTCACAATTTGTAGGCCTGCTTGGTGAGGCCGTACGCAAGCAGCGGTGCGATCTCGTGCGCTTCGCCTTCTTCCAGGCGATGCTCGGCCACAAGTCGCGCCAGGAACCCGCAGTCCATGCGCCGCGCCACGTCGTGCCTTGCCGGAATGGACAGGAACGCGCGCGTGTCGTCGATGAACCCGACCATGTTGTAGAAGCCCGCGGTTTCGGTGACCTGCTCGCGGAAGCGCCGCATTCCCTCCGGGCTATCGTGGAACCACCAGGGCGGACCGAGCCGAAGTGCCGGATAATGGCCGGCGAGCGGCGCCAGCTCACGCGAATAGGTGCTCTCGTCGAGCGTGAACAGGACCAAGGTCAGCCGCGGGTCCGAACCGAAGCGGTCGAGCAGCGGCTTCAAGTTGCGCACATATTCGGTGGGCATCGGAATGTCCGCGCCCTTGTCGCGGCCGAAGCGGTGCAGCACCCCCGGATTGTGGCTGCGGTAGGCCCCGGGATGGATCTGCATGACCATGCCGTCATCGATGCTCATCCGCGCCATTTCGGTCAGCGCCTGGCCACGGAACAGCTCGGCGTCGGCGGCCGAGAAGTCGCCCGAGCGGACCTTGGCATAGAGGAGTTCGGCGTCGGCGCGCGGCAGGTCGGCGGTGAACGGCGTTGGGTGGCCGTGATCGGTCGACGTCGCGCCGGCGTCGCGGAACGCCGCGCGTCGCTTCTCGTGCGCCCGAAGATAGCCGGACCAGGTCGAGACGTCCTCGCCCGCGAGCTCGCCGAACCGGTCGAAACTCGAAGCGAACTCCGGATGATCCGGGTCGGTCACCTGGTCCGGGCGGTAGGCGGTGATCACCCGTCCGCTCCAACCCGAGGCCTGAATTGCCTTGTGATGCTCAAGCGTGTCGAGCGCCCCTTCGGTGGTCGCCAGCACCTCGATATTGAATTGCCCGAACAAGGCGCGCGGACGGAATTCCGGCCGCTTCAACGCGGCGTCGATCGCATCGTAGTAAAGATCGGCGGTTTGAGGGGACAGGCGCACATCAATGCCGAACACGTCCGTGAACACCCAGTCGAGCCAGAGGCGCGACGGCGTGCCGCGAAACAGATGGTAGTAGTCGGCGAACAGGCGCCAGATCGCCCGGGGGTCGGTTTCCGTGGGGCCGCCATCGGCGCGAGGAATGCCGAGCCGTTCAAGGGCTACGCCCTGGCTGTACAGCATTCGGAACAGATAATGGTCGGGGACGATCAGCAGGTCGGCCGGATTGGCGAAAGGTTCGTCGAGCGCGAACCAGGCCGGGTCCGTATGGCCGTGCGGGCTGACGATCGGCAGGTCCTTGACCCCTGCGTACAAGTTCCGCGCGATCGATCGCATCGTTTCGTCGGCCGGAAACAGCCGGTCGGGGTGCAGGATAAGTTTCTCCGTCACCAGTTGTACATCGTTCCGTCTTCCAGCCGGTTCACCGGAAGGTAGGCGCGCTTGTACGGGTATTTGGCCGCGAGCTTTTCGTCGATGTCAACGCCGAGCCCGGGAGTCTCGCCGGGATGCATCGCGCCCCGCGCGAAGCTGTAGGCGTGCGGAAACACGGCGTCGGTCTCCTCCGTGTGCCGCATATATTCCTGAATGCCGAAATTCGGCACGGACAGGTCGAAGTGAAGCGCCGCCGACATGGTCACCGGCGACAGATCGGTCGCGCCATGGCAGCCGGTACGCACGTTGAACATGTCGGCGAACGAGGCGATGCGCCTGAGGTGCGTCAGCCCGCCGGCGTGGACGACGGTGGCGCGGATATAATCAATGAGTTGCTCCTGGATGAGCAGCTTTGCATCCCACACGCTGTTGAAGATTTCGCCGACGGCGAGCGGTGTCGTCGTATGCTGGCGAACGAGGCGGAAGCTTTCCTGATTCTCGGCGACGACCGTGTCCTCCAGCCAGAACGGCCGGTAAGGCTCGAGGTCCTTTCCCAGCCGTCCCGCCTCGATCGGCGTCAGGCGGTGGTGAACATCGTGCAGCAGGTGCACGTCCCAGCCCAGCGCCTCGCGGGCTGCCGCGAACAACTCCGGCACCACGCGCATGTATTTCTCGGTCGACCACAGGTTCTCGGTCGGCAGGTCGGCGTCGGCCGGCTCGTAGAAATATTTGTCCTTCGACACTCCATAGGTGGAGGCCAGCCCCGGAACGCCGCTCTGCACCCGGATCGCCTTGTATCCCTGCTCGTTATACTCAAGCGCGCGCTCGACCGTGTCCTGGACCGAATTGCCGTTGGCGTGGCCGTAGACCATCACGCGCTCGCGCGAGGCGCCGCCGAGGAGCTGGTACACGGGCAGGCCAGCGATTTTTCCCTTGATGTCCCACAGTGCCATGTCGACGGCGGCAATCGCCGACATGGTGACAGGGCCGCGCCGCCAATAGGCACCGCGATAGAGGAACTGCCAGACATCCTCGATCCGGTGCGCATCGCGCCCGATCAGACAGGGAATGACATGATCGTTGAGGTAGGCGGCAACCGCCAATTCTCGCCCGTTGAGGGTCGCGTCGCCGACACCGCGGACGCCGTCGCTGGTCTCGATGACCAACGTCACGAAGTTGCGGCCCGGGCTGGTGACGATCACCCGCGCACGTTCGATCCTGGTCATGGATTCCTCTATTGTGAGCGCTAACATTTCCGCTCAGAGTATAGACTGTCAAGGGTGGAGACGGTGTGGTGAGGCGACCAGGGCGACGACTGATTTCATTCTGGACTGTAGTCACCGGGCTTCTGCTCGGACTAGCCCACGCCTCACCGTCCTTTGCGCGAGATCATTGGGTGGGAAGCTGGGCCAGCGCCCAGATGCTCGTCGATGGCAAGGACGCCATTCCAGCGCCCTCGACGGATCTCACGCTCCGGCAGCTGATCCGAACGACCATCGCTGGCAATCGCCTCCGTCTCCGGATTTCCAACGCCTTCGGACGTACGCCGCTGATCATCTCAAACGTGAGTATCGCGCGCGCCGTCTCCGCAAGCTCGTCGCGGATCGACGAGGCAACGGTTCGGGCAGTTACCTTCGCCGGAGAGCGAGCGATCAGCATTCCGGCCGGTGCTGAGTATGTGTCTGATCCGATTGCGTTCATTGCACGGCCGCTCACCACTCTCGCGGTCTCAATCGACCTCGCCGAGTTGCCGAAGCTAGAAACCGGCCATCCGGGATCGCGGGCGACAAGCTATTTCGTGAGCGGCGATCAGGTCTCCGCGCCCGAGCTCAAAGGTGCGGCGACAGCGGACCGGTGGTATTTCATCTCCGGTCTGGACGTCGACCCGACGCAACCGGCTGCTGCGATCGCGATCCTCGGCGATTCGATCACCGATGGTCATGGCGTCGTCTCGAACACCGACACGCGCTGGCCGGATTATCTAGCCAACCGGCTGCAGGCAGCAGCGGCCACTCGCTCGATCGGCGTGCTCAACCTCGGCATCGGCGGCAATCGAATGATCGAGGACGGGCTGGGGCCGAACGCCGCCGCGCGTCTCGGCCGAGATGTGCTTGCCCGCAGCGGGGTCAAATATCTCATCATCCTCGAAGGGGTGAACGATCTTGGCGTGCTGACCCGCGATGCGCCGACCACGGCGGAAGCGCACCGTGCGCTAGTTCAGCACATGCTCGCCGCTTACGCGCAGATCATTGCGCAAGCTCATGATCGCGGGGTCAAGGTCATCGCCGGGACGATCATGCCTTACGGAGCATCGGGCTATTATCACCCGACAGCGGTCAACGAGGCGGACCGGGCGGCGATCAATAACTGGCTGCGGGCTCCCGGACACGCGGACGCCGTCATCGACTTCGATGCGATCATGCGTGACCCGGCGCATCCGGAGCGCCTCCGCAAGGATCTCGACTCCGGCGACGGACTGCATCCGTCGCCCGCCGGCTACCGCTTGATGGGCTATTCCGTTCCACTGTCGCTGTTCACGCAAAAGGGCCGCTGATGCGATCGATCAAGAGCTTGCTGTTCGCTGTTTCAGTCGTGCTCGGATCGGCGGCAGGCGCTCAATACGTTCCGACCAAGCCAACTGTGGCAACGATCTGGCCCAGCAATGCCCCGGGACTGGGTTCCCGCCGCATGGAGCCGGAAATCGCCCAGGATTACTGGGTCCGGAACATCCACAATCCCTCGCTTACCATCTATCGTCCCGTCCACCAGAACGGCGCGGCGATGATCGTCATTCCGGGCGGCGGCCACAAGATAATCGTCTGGACAACGGAAGGCGTGAACGTAGGTCCGGCGCTCAATCGCTACGGATTGACCGTGTTCGTGCTGAAATACCGCCTCTTCCGAGAGGAAGGGTCGACGTCGACCCTCGAAGATGCCGAAGCGGATGTGCGCCGCGCCATTCGCTGGGTGCGGGCCCATGCCGCGGACTATGGAATCGATCCGCACCGGATCGGGATCATGGGGCTTTCGGCCGGAGGCGAGCTCGTGTCGCTGGTTGCCGATAATCACCCGCCGAAGCCTGCCCCAGTCCTCGACGCCATCGACCGGATGAGCGACCGGCCGGATTTCCAGGTTCTCGTCTTCCCTGGCCCGCTTGGGGTTCCTGCCAACGACATCGCCGATGCCCCGCCCGCATTCATCACCGCCGGAACGCTCGACGAGTGCTGCGCGGCGCCTGCCGTCGCTCTGTACGAGCAGCTTCGCAAAGGCCGGCGCGATGCAGAGCTTCACATGTATGCCGGCGCCGGGCACGCCTTCAATCTCGACGAGTCGAGCCGGATCTCGATCATTCACTGGCCCGACCGGCTGATGGACTGGATGGTGGACGAAGGCTTCCTCGACGCAAAAACGCCGAGCCGATGAGCACTGCCGCCGAAGCCATTCCGATGGCTCCTCCGGGCAGAGGCGCGCGGCTGCGCTGGACGATCTGCGGTTTGCTCTTCGCCGCGGTGGTGCTGAGCTACATCGACCGGCTCGTCCTCAGCGTGCTCAAGCCGACGCTGCAGCAGCTCTATGGCTGGTCGGAGACGGGTTACGGCGACGTCGTCTTCTGGTTCCAGGCGGCCTACGGCATCGGGTTCCTGTTCTTCGGCCGGCTGATCGACCGGATCGGCGCCAAGGCCGGCTATTCTCTCGCGATGCTTGTCTGGACCGCCGCACACATGGCCCATGCGCTGGTCACCTCGACGCGCGACTTCGCGATCGTCCGGATCATCCTCGCGCTCGGCGAATCCGGGACTTACCCCGCCGCTTTGGCCGCCGCGAGCGAGTGGTTCCCTCGCCGGGAGCGGGCGCTCGCCATCGGAATCTTCAACGCCGGCGCCAACATGGGCGCGATCGTCACGCCGATGATCGTTCCGATCATCGCTATTTCCATGGGGTGGCGCGGGGTATTCGTGATCACCGGGCTGTTTAACCTCGTGTGGATCGCAGTGTGGCTAATCGTGTACCGCCGACCGCGCGAACATTCGAAGATCGAGCCGGCGGAGCTCGCATATATCGAGTCGGACCCGGTCGAGCCGCAGAAGCCGGTGCCGTGGCGGCGCCTGCTCACCACGCGCCAGGCGTGGGCCTACATGAGCGGGCGCTTCCTGATCGACCCGATCTGGTGGACCTTCCTGTTCTGGCTGCCGGACTTCTTCCACAAGCGCTACGGACTGGACCTGAAGAACTTCGGCCCGCCGCTGGTCGCCATTTACGTCCTCGCCGACATCGGCTCGATCCTCGGGGGATGGTACAGTTCCAGCCTGCTCGGGCGCGGCGCCGTCGTCGGGCGGGCGCGCAAGCTCGCCATGCTCGCCTGCGCGATCATCGTAGTGCCCGTAACGTTCGCCCAATGGGCGCCGAGCGTGTGGCTCGCCGTCCTTCTGATCGGGCTTGCCTGTGCCGGCCACCAGGGCTTCTCGTCCAACCTGTTCTCAATGCCGGCGGACCTCTTTCCGCGCTGGGCGGTGGGATCGGTCGTCGGCCTCGGCGGCTTCGCGGGAGCGGTCGGAGGAATGCTGATGGCCAAATATGCCGGCTACGTGCTCCAGGTGTTCGGGAGCTACACGCCCATCTTCATCATTGCAGGATCGGCCTATCTGGTCGCGCTACTCGTCGTTCACCTGATCAACCCGCATTACCGGGCGGTCACCAAGTTCACGCCGACTCAGGGCTGAAGCGCCAAGGCTCCGTTCATCTGGAACGTCGCCGCCTGACCTGCCGCGCCGGTGCCGGGCTGCCCGCCGCCGACCCAGATGGAATAAGCACCGGGTTCGATCCGCATCACCCCGCTCTTGTCGGCAAAGGTGAGATCGCGCGGGTTCAGCCGGAAATCGACGGCGCGCCCTTCGCCTCGCCCGAGATGAACGCGCGCAAAGCCCTTGAGCGAACGCAGCGGTGCATCTCCACGACCCGGCGTCGAGACATAAAGCTCAACCACCTCGTCACCCGCAACAGCACCGCTGTTGCGAACGCGAACGCTGACCTGCTGCACTCCGCCAGCAGCGAGTTGCGGTGACCCGAGCTTCAGGTCCGAATAGGCGAAATGCGTGTAGCTGAGGCCGTAGCCGAATGGATATTCTGGCGCCGCCCCCAAGTACCGATACGTCCGCCCCTTCATGGAATAATCGGTAAACGCGGGGAGCTGGTCGTTGCCGCGATAAACCGTAATCGGCAGCCGGCCCGCCGGATTGTATGCGCCCGTGATTACGTCCGCGATGGCTCGGCCGCCCTGCTCGCCGCCATACCAGGCCTGCACGATCGCTCGTGCTTTCGCGCCTTCCTCGCCTAGCGGCACAGCCGAACCGCTTTGCAGGACGATGATCACCGGCTTGCCCGTCGCTTCGAGCGCCTGCAGCAGCTTTCGCTGCGGCGCCGGCAGGCGAATGTCGGTGCGGTCGCCGCCCGCAAAGCCGGGAATCTCGACCGGCATCTCTTCGCCTTCGAGCCAGGCATTCAGGCCGACGAACGCCAGCACCACGTCCGACCGGCGAGCAGCAGCGACGGCTTCAGTGAGCTGTGCATCCGCCGGTGCCCGCCACGCGAGCGTGATCGCCGGTGCAAAATTGGGCGACTTGTGGGCATATTCGACCGTCAGCTTGCGCGGCTGGGTGCTCGCGAAATGGACGGCCACCGTCTGGGAATCGCCCGCATCTCGCGCTGAACAGGGTGCCTCGATGCGCAGTGGCTGGGCGCCCTCGATGGCGATCGTGTACCGCTCCACTTGCGAAACCGCGTCGCAGCGCCGGCGCTGCAGCTCGAACCGATAATCGCCGGGCGCAGGCACCTTCACCATTGCCGTCCAGCGCACCGAGAAGTTCCTGGGATCAACTCCGGGGGCGGGAGCGATCCAGTTCCAGTTATGATCGAGCTCGGCATCGTGCCGCGTCGCGACGGGCGTCCCCTTGAAGTCGGTGCCGTTGAAGAAGGTGGCCGTGACACCGCTGACGAACGCCGTGCGAGGAACTGCAACAGCGGCGCCATCCGCAAAGGCCGCGCCTTGCGCATAGACAGGGGCCGACTTCCCAAACGCCGCGCGAATGGCATCCAGCGGCAGCACGGCGCCGACAGGCGTGCCGTTGTAATTGCCCTCCAGCGAGATCAGCGAGGTTGCGCCGGGTCCAACCACCGCGACGCGAGCGCTGCGGCGCAGCGGAAGGATGCCGTCATTTTTCAGAAGCACGATCGCTTCACGAGCAGCGCGCAAGGCGAGTTCACGATGCGGCTGCGAATGGTCCTGCGAATAAGGAATGCTGTCGAATGGCGTCGGCCCGGATCGGCCGAGAATTCCCAGGCGGACACGCGACGCCAGCACCCGGTGCAGCGCGCGATCGACGTCCGCCTGCGGAAGCAGGCCGCGCTTCACGGCATTGGGAATGTCGAGATACTCGTTCTTGAACACGCAGGCGAGATCCGTTCCCGCCTTCACGCTCGCGGCGACCGCTTCGACATTGGTCCCCCGGTAGTGATGACCATTGCTGACGTCGTCGATGGCGCCGCAGTCGGAGACGACATAGCCAGTGAAGCCCCAGCGTCGCCGAAGCGTCTGGTCGAGCAGCATGTCGTTGGCGCACGCCGGTTTCCCGTCGACCGAATTGTAGGCGCACATCAGCGATGCGACCTTGCCCTCGGTAACGGTCCGCCGAAACGCCGGCAGGTAGGTCTCGGCAAGGTCCTGGCGCGAGGGATCGACATCGAACTGATGTCGCAAGGGCTCCGGACCGCTGTGCACCGCGAAATGCTTTGACGTGGCAACCGCGCGATAGAAGTTCGGATTGTCGCCCTGGATGCCGTGAATGAATTCGGTCGCCAGCACGCCCGTCAGGAACGGGTCCTCGCCGTAGGTCTCCTGCCCTCGCCCCCAGCGCGGATCGCGGAAGATGTTGATGTTCGGCGACCAGAAGGTGAGCCCGAAATATTTTCCGAAATTGCCTTCTTTCTGCGCCCGATTGTACTTCGCCCGCGCCTCGATCGAGATGGTGTCGCCCTCGGCATGGACCAGCGACTTGTCCCATGTCGCCGCCATTCCGATGGCCTGCGGGAAGACCGTCGCTTCGCCGGCACGGGCGACACCGTGCAGCGCCTCGTTCCAATAGGCATAAGCGGGAATGCCAAGCCTCGGAATCGCGGGTGCGCTGTCCTGGAGCTGCGCCGCTTTCTCCTCGAGCGTCATCTGTCCGATGAGCCGGTCGACTCGATCGTCGACCGAAGCCGGCGCGACTTGCGCGGGGGCCCCAGCCGCAAGCACCGACAGCGAGGCGCACAACAACAAATGACGCATCGTGCTACTCCACCGGGTGGAACGCGGCGGCATCGCAAGCCGCCGCATTCCCGAAGGTCAGAAAGTGCCGCGCAGTCCGATCATGATCGTCCGCCCAGGATTGTACTCGGTAAAGGCAGCGTTCTGGAACTGGAAGTAGCTCCGCTGTCTTTCCTTCGTGATGTTGACCACATCGAACGTGAGCTCGGGCAGGTGTGGACTTCCAAAGAACGTGCCCAGCTTGAAGCTGCTCGAGAAGTCCCACTGCCGGTAATTGTTCACAAAAAGCGCCGCGAGCGGAATACCGTTCTGATTGGTGCCCGACGACTGATTTCCCTTGGTGAACGTGGTTGACAGCCGGAGCGACACGCCGTGGTTCTCGTAGTAAGCCGTCACGTTGTACGTCACCGGCGAGACACCCAGCGCGATCGCCGGAGCGGCCCCCGATCCCTTCTGGTCGACGAGGGTGAGATTGGCCGTGAAGCCGAGTCCGCGAACGCCCAGATAGCGGCCGACCAGGAAGTCGAGCGGCTGCACCCAGTTGAACTCGAGACCATTGACCGTGAGCGTGCCGGGGGCGTTGACCTGCTCCTGAAGCACTACGGTCGCCGAACCCGGGCCGCCGCGCGAATTGATCGCGGTCTGTTGGGTCGGCGTCAGCGTGTCATAAGTCACGCCATACGCTGCCAGTGCGGAAAATGGCACTGAGGTCGTGCCGGTCGTGGTAAATCCGGTGATCGCCTTTCTGAAGGCCGCGAAGCCCACATAGCCCTCTGCCCCGGTATAATATTCGAAGCCGAGGTCGAGGTTTGACGAGAGATAGGGCTGTAGCGCCGAATTGCCGACCGTGCCGACGTCGGCCGACGGCGTACTGAAGTTGAGACCGGGAAGCATGGCGCTCGGGTCGGGACGAGTCATCGTTCGCGACACCGAAGCGCGCACGATCGCGTGCTGAGTGAGGTTCAGCGCCGCGCTCGCCGACGGCAGCCAATTGCCGTACTTGTTACCGATCGTCACGAAGTTCAGCGCGTTCGGGTAGCAGGAGCCGTTGCGCGGACCGTCCGCCGAGCCCGCCGGAGCAGTTCCCGGACAGGCGGCCGGAAGCGGACCAGCGCCGTCAGGATCGATCGAGTTGCGCGGATCGGCGATCGACACATATCCACCGATCGTCTGGTTCGTCCGCACCCACCGCACGCCGGCGTTGTAGCGAAGGCGCATGTCGCTGATCGTCGTGTCGCCGTTCACTTCGGCGTAGAGCCCGAGCGTCTTCTCGCCGATGAAACCGCCGCTCGCCCCGGTGTTCGAGCTTCCTGCGACCGGCTCGGCATTGTGGAACTGGGCGTAATTGGATGCCTGCGCGAACCGGTTCCAGTCCACGGTGATGAACCCGTCAGGGCCGGGCATCAGGTAACCGGCCAGCGCGCTCTGCGGAATGAGCGAGCCGGCGTAGGTTACCGGACCGGCCATCCCGGCCGAATAGCCCGTGCCGAACGCCGGATATTTCGGATAACCCGGCGGCGCGGCGCCGACGACGCTCAGGCCCTGGCACGGCGGCTGAGTGTTCGGTGAGGGCAGGAACACGCTCGGCTGGTCGCCGCAAACGGCATTCTGCCAGGCCTGGCTGTTGTCGAATGCATTGATCCGCCGCGACACGTCGTCATAGGCGGCGCCGACCTGGATGTTGAACGGCGTGTCGCCCCAGGTGAGATCGCCGCGGACGCCCTTGGTTTGGGTCCTGCGCCGCTCGTCCTGGATATTCAGTCGTCCTCCGTTCCAGCCGAAGTTCGCGGGATTGTTGAGATCTACGTTGCTGGTGATCGAGGGCACGTCACCGTTGTTGGCGTAGGTGACGGTGATTCCCGAGCTGGCGGGGGTGATGACCAGAACGCTCGGCGATTCGCGGTGGAACGTGCTCCTGGTATAATTCGCGTTGAGGTCGAGCTTCAGCCTGTCCGTGACATGCCAGTCCATGCCCGGATTGATGCCCCAGTAGCGGACATTCTCTATGAACGGCCGGTACTCGAGGAAGAACTGCGCGTTCGCATAAGTCCCGCCCGTGGCGACGCACCCCTGACTGCAGTCCGTGCGGTCATAAGTGGTGTTGAGCGGGATCGAGGCGCCGTTTCGGCCGACCCAGTTCATGTCGATGCGAGTCAGATCGTTCTTCTTCCGGGCGTACATCGAATCGACGTAGAAGTGCAGCGCGTCGCTCGGCCGGTATTCCAGGCTGACAATGCCGTTGATGCGGTCCTTGGTACCGGATTCGTCGGCATCGCGGCCAAGACGCGGGATGATTCCGTTGTCGATCTGCTGGATCGTGGCGCCCGGATTGTGAGCGAGCAGGAATGCCTGATCGATCGTCGCTCCGGTCACCAGTCCGTTGCCCGCATTGGCCGGCACGGTTGCGGGGATCGTCCAGTTTCCGCCTCCGGTGGAATTGCAGCCGGACGTGGCGCCGCATTGTGCTGCGGAGAGGTTCGGATTGGTCCAGCCGATCGTTTCGAAACCGGTGACGCGGACCTGATTGCGGACCCCGGCGACACCGGCGAGGATTCCGAAATTACCCATCGTCGCGCTCGCGAGCAGCGATCCGCGATACCCCCACTTATTCGCGATGCTGTTGCGCGTGCCCTGGAACGAATAAGCGACGTGCGAGCCCTTGTAATCGAACGGCCGCGCGCTTCGCATGTTGACCGTGCCGGCAGCGCCGCCTTCGAGCATTGCTGCCGTCGGGCTCTTGCTGACGGTCAGCTGCGTAAACAGCTCGGTCGGGAAGACGTCGAGGTCGACCTGCCGATTGGCACCCTGGTCGTCCGTACGTCCGGTAGATGCCACTTCCACGGGCGCATTATTGAGGAGCACCCGCGTGAAGTTCGAACCGAGACCGCGGATCGACACCTGCAAACCCTCGCCCGTGATCTCGCGGGTAATCGTGATGCCGGGGATGCGATTGATCGATTCGGCGATGTTGGTGTCGGGGAACTTGCCGATATCCTCGGCGAAGATCGAATCCGTGAACCCGACCGACTCGCGCTTGGCGTTGGTCGAGCTTTGCAGGCTTCGGCGGAAGCCGGTGATCACGATCGCATTGTCGCTCGGCGGTGCCGCGTTCGAAACGTTCGTCGTCGCATCGCCCTGAGGCGCCGGCGGAGGTGTCGTCGGCTGCTGATCTTGCGCGAATGCCGGAACGGCGATAGTCGCGAGGAACGTGGCGGCAAGCAAGCGCCTGCGGCCCGCGGAACGAGAATTCCGTGTCATGGCATCTCCCCTTATGCCTCGGCCGCGGGTTCTTTTTTCCTCGTCAGTCGCCGATGGCTTGTTGTTGAGCAGAAATGTTAGCGCTCACATTTTCAAAGCTAATGCTGCTGCCGCCCTCGAGTCAACCCGAACCGTCGACTTGCAGACAGTGGTGCCGCGGCCACCTGGCTTAATGCAATTTCGAGATGCTTCGAACGCCAGCATGGCCGTCGATTTGTCGGCCTGCGCTGTTCCGCCACGCTATGCTGCGCGCTACGAGCCGCTCGCGAATAGCGGAGCATACCAGTGACCGAAGCTTACATCTGCGATTATGTCCGAACGCCGATTGGCCGCTACGCCGGTGCGCTGTCGTCGGTGCGCGCCGACGACCTTGCCGCCATCCCGATCAGGGCTTTGATCGACCGCAACCCTGGCGTGAACTGGGATGAGCTGGACGATGTCATCCTTGGCTGTGCGAACCAGGCCGGCGAGGACAACCGCAATGTGGCTCGGATGGCCGGGCTGCTCGCGGGACTGCCGCCCAGTTCTGGAGGCGTGACGCTCAACCGCTTGTGCGGGTCGGGCCTCGACGCCGTAGCCATGGCCGCCCGCGCCATTCGTGGCGGCGAAGCGGACCTGATCATCGCCGGCGGCAGCGAAAGCATGAGCCGGGCTCCGTTCGTCATGGCCAAGCCGACGAGCGCCTTCGACCGCAACGCGGAGATGTACGACACCACCATCGGGTGGCGCTTCGTCAATCCCAAGATGAAGTCCGCATACGGTAACGATACGATGCCGAGCACCGGCGAGAATGTCGCGCAGCAATTCCAGATCAGCCGCGTCGATCAGGACGCGTTCGCGCTGAGGAGCCAGAAGAAAGCTGCCACAGCGCAGGCGAACGGCCGGCTCTCCGCCGAAATTGTCGCCGTCGAGATCCCGCAGCGCAAGGGCGATCCGATGGTCGTCGACCGGGACGAGCATCCCCGCGCCAGCAGCATGGAGGCACTCGCCAGGCTCAAGCCGATCGTCCGGTCCGATGGAACGGTGACCGCCGGCAACGCCTCGGGCGTCAACGACGGGGCGGCGGCGATCATCGTCGCGTCGGAGGAGGCGGCCAGGCGCAACGGTCTGACGCCGCGCGCTCGAGTGCTCGGTGCTGCGGTGGCCGGCGTTCCGCCGCGCATCATGGGCATCGGGCCGGCGCCCGCGTCCGAGAAGCTGATGAAGCGGTTAGATCTGAAAATCGGCGACTTCGACGTGATCGAACTGAACGAAGCGTTCGCTTCCCAGGCGGTCGCTGTCCTCCGCCAGCTCGGCCTTGCCGACGATGCTCCCAACGTGAACCCCAACGGCGGGGCGATCGCGCTCGGGCACCCGCTCGGCATGTCCGGCGCGCGGCTCGCGCTCACCGCGGCCGAGGAGCTGCAGCGCACCGGCGGCAAGCTCGCGCTCGCCACCATGTGCATCGGCGTCGGCCAGGGCATCGCGCTGGCGCTCGAACGGGTCTAAGCGCAGGTCCGAAGGCTCAGGCCGCCAGCATCCGCACCGAGACAGCGACCAACGTGATCGCAAGCACCGGCCGAAGCACCCGGTCCGACGACAAGCCGCTAAGCAGACTGCCGATAGCGATGCCGGGGATCGATCCGGTGAGCAGCGCCAGCATCAAGCCGAAGTCCACCGAACCCATCAACCAGTGACCGGTGCCGGCGATAAGCGTCAGCGGAACCGCGTGCGCGATATCGGTGGCCGCGACCCGCGCAATCGGGAGACGGGGATACAGGATCAGGAGCGCCGTCGTGCCAAGCGCCCCGGCGCCGACCGAAGTCACCGATACGAGAATGCCGAGAACGACTCCGAGGCCGACGGTCCAGCCCTTCGCTTGCCCATCCGCCGAAGGAAGATGACGACCCGCCCAGCGCAAAATCGCGGGCCGGAAGAAGATCGAGATGCCGGTAAGCAGCAACGCGACCGCGAGCATCAGGCTGATGACGCTCGACGCTGCCGGGGTCAACGCCCCCAACCTGCTCATGACGAGCAAGCATATGACGGCCGCCGGAATGCTTCCGGACGCGAGGCCGCGGACGATGCGCCAGTCGATCGTCCGCTGCCTCTCATGCACGGCGGTGCCGACGCTCTTGGTGACCGAGGCATAGAGCAGATCGGTGCCCACCGCCGTCGCCGGGTGGAAGCCGAAGAGCAGCACCAGCAGCGGAGTCATGAGCGAGCCACCGCCGACTCCGGTCAGGCCGACGAGCATTCCAACCAGCAAGCCGGCGACCGCGTACAAAGGATTGTAGCTAGAGAGAATGGAAGAGTTCCCCAACTGGCTCCGCCGCGGTGCGCGTGAGGAAATCTCCGAAACGTTCTCCCAGCTGCCGTTCGCGGGCGTAACTGGACAGTTCTGCCGAAAGGATTTCGAGAATGCGGTCCTCGCCGATGTTCTCCGCATGGAGGCGGTTCAGCCGCTCACCGTGGAAGCCGCCGCCAAGCCACAGATTGTACTTGCCCGGCGCCCGGCCGGTCAGCGCGATCTCCGCGACATAGGGTCGCGAGCAGCCATTAGGACAGCCGCTCACACGCATGGTGATCGGCTCGTCCGAAAGGCCGTTCCGGTCCAGTATCGCCTCGATCTTCTCGACCAGATCGGGAAGGTATCGTTCGGCCTCGGCCATCGCCAGCGGGCAGGTCGGCAGCGCGACGCAGGCAATCGAGTTCAGGCGCAGTGCGCTTCGAACCGAGCTGTCGGACAGGCCGTGCTCAAGCAGCAATGCATCGATCGCGGCCTTCTTTTGGCGGGACACACCGGCGATGATGAGGTTCTGGTTGGGCGTCAGGCGGAACTGTCCGTCGTGGATGCGGGCAATCGCGCGCAGTCCGCTCATCAGTGATCGGCTGTCCGAATCCGAAACCCGGCCGCTCTCGACATACAGACCGTAATTGAAGAGCCCTCGGTCGGTTTCGTGCCAGCCGAAGCTGTCGCCGTTGGAGGTGAAGGAGTAGCTCTTGGCCGGCTCTAAGGGCGCCCCCATCCGCCGCTCGATTTCGCCTTTGATGAAATCGAGCCCCTTGTCGTCGATCGTGTATTTGAAGCGCGCTCGGGCTCGCTCAGCCCGATTGCCGTAGTCGCGCTGGACGCTCATTGCGGCATCCGCGCAGGCGACCAGCCGTTCCTTCCGGATAAAGCCGATCACGTCAGCAAGCCGCGGGTAAGTCCGTGGCTCGTTATCGGTTCGCCCCATGCCGCCGCCGATCGCAACATTGAAACCTTCAACGCCGTTCTCGCCAGCGATGGCGATGAAGCCGAGGTCCTGCGTGTAGACGTCGATGTCATTCGAGGGTGGCACCGCGAAGCCGATCTTGAACTTCCGCGGCAGGTACTGGCGTCCGTAGAACGGCTCTTCGTCTTCGCTCGTGGCGACGCGTTCCTTGCCGTACCAGATCTCGTGATAGCCGCGCGTCTTTGGGATCACATGGTCGCTGACCGCTTTGGCGAGGGCGGCAATCTCCGCATGGAGGTCGGAGTCGGCGGGGTCGGATGTCGCCATGACGCCGCGCGCGTCGTCGCCGCAGGCGGCAATGGTGTCGAGCAGCACCTCGTGCAGCCCCTGGATGGTCGGGCGGACATCCTCCTTCACGACCCAGTGGAACTGGAAGGTCTGCCGGGTCGTCAGGCGGATCGTGCTGCCGCCATGCTTCTGCGCAAGCTCGTCGATCCTGAGCCATTGCTCGGGCGTGCAGACACCGCCCGGCAAGCGAACGCGCACCATGAAGGTATAGGCGGGCTCCAGCTTCTGCCGCCGGCGTTCGTCCCGAATGTCGCGGTCGTCCTGCTGATAGATGCCGTGAAATTTCATCAGCTTGTTGCTGTCGAACGTCACGCTGCCGCTGATCCGATCGAGGAGGTCGACCGCGATGTTGCCGCGCAGATAGTCGCTGTTCGCTTTCAGCGTCTCGTCAGGCCCGAGCTTGTCCAGCGGTTGCGACAGATCGGTGCTGCGGTCGATGGTTTGGATGCTCATCTGAAGCTCAGTAAACGTCGCGCTGGTAACGATGCTCGGCTGCCAGTCGGGCGACATAATCATGCGCCGCTTCCTCCGAGAGACCGCCTTGCTCGGCGATCAATCGGATCAGCGCCTCGTGCACATCCCGCGCCATCGCCTTCTCGTCGCCGCACACGTAAAAGTGCGCGCCATCTTCCAGCCAAGCGAACAAATCGCGAGCCTGCTCGGACATCCGGTGCTGGACGTAGATCTTGTCGCGGGCATCGCGGGAGAAGGCCACGTCGAGGCGCGTGAGCACGCCTTCCTTCAGCCACTGCTGCAGTTCGAGCTGATAAAGGAAATCGCTGCGCATGTTGCGCTCGCCGAAGAACAGCCACGAACGTCCACTCGCAGCCCGAACTTCGCGCTCCTGAAGGAATGCGCGGAACGGAGCGACGCCCGTCCCAGGTCCGACCATGATGATCGGCGCGTCGTCGGCCGGCAGCCGGAAGTGCGGGTTCTCCTGGACGTATACCGGCACGGTGTCGCCCATTTCCAGCCGATCGGCGATCTGGGTGGAGGCGACACCGCCGCGCTGCGACCCATGAAGCTCGTAACGGACCGGAGCGACGGTCAAATGGGCCTCATCACCGACCGCGGCCTGGCTCGATGCGATCGAGTAGAGCCGCGGCTGGAGCGGGCGTAAACCTGCAAGCAGATCATCCACATCGATGGCGCCGACAGGAAAGCGTCGGACGATGTCGACGATGTGATTGGCTTCGAGAAATCGTACCCGGTCGGCCGCTGCGTCTGGTGCTGCCAGCGTTTGGAGTTCCCGCGCACCACTCAGCTTCGCCCACTGCTCAATGAAGCGCGGGCTGCCGATGGTGATCTCGAAGCGGCTGGTCAGCGCCGACGCGAGGGACAGCGACGATTTCTTGACCGTGACTTCGATCTCGCCCGAAACTCCGACGGCATCAAGCAACTCCTCGACAACGCGGGAGTCGTTCGAAGCTGCCAGCCCGAGGGCGTCGCCTGGCTGGTAGCTCAATCCCGAGCCCGACAGATCCAGTTCGACGTGCCGCGTCTCCTTGGTCGAATGACGCCCGACGATGCGGATGTTCTCGAGCACCGTGGCGGGGAATGGATTGCGCTTGTCGTGCGTGATGCTGGCTGTCGGCGGTGCCGCGAACGCGAAGGCGCTCGGCTTCACGTCGGCTTCGGCGACGAGAAGATCGACCAAGGCCGCGCTCCACGCAGCCGCCGGCTCGTCGTAATCGATGTCGCAATCCACCCGCGGGCTGATCCGGGCCGCACCGAGCTCATCCAGCCGGCGATCGATCCGCTTTCCAGCCTCGCAATATTTTTCGTAGGTGGAATCGCCGAGCGCGAGCACCGAGTATCGGACGCCGTCCAACCTGGGCGCGCGTGGCCCCTCGAGGAATTCGAAGAACCCGACCGAAGGCTGCGGCGGGTCGCCTTCGCCATAAGTGCTGACGATGAACAACAGGTCCTGCTCATCCTTCAACTGGTGGACTTTATAGTCTGACAGGTCAAAGATGTTCGCGACGAGGCCGCGCTCGCCAACCGCCCCGGCCAGACCCTTCGCAAGCTCGCGGCTGTTCCCTGTTTCGGTGCCATAGAGAATGGTGAGCGACCGCGATTGCGGCACCGCGACAGAGGAAGTCGAAGCACCGCCGGCACGCAGCAAACCTGCGTCCAGGCCGGCAAAATAGCCGCTGATCCACCGCGCCTGCTCCACCGACAGGCCCTCGGCCAGCGCTTCAAGGCGGCGCCATTGGTCAAGGCTGAGCACGCCCTCGTGCAGCGGCAGCTGGACCGTCATGGCATGGCCTCGGTGCCGAGCGAGCTGATCAGATCACCCATTCGTCGCCCTCATTGTCCTGGCTCTCGGAATCGATGATTTGTCCCGGGCGGGCATCCTCGGGGGCGACGCCGAGCGTGACGAGCACCTGCGCTCCGATCGAGGCAAGCAGCCGTGCCGCTTGCCGCGCCGTGCGCGTCATGTCCGGCGCGCCGAATGCGCCGATCGCCGCATGGTCGAGCACGACGACGGTGTGGCCCTGTGCACCCAGGCGCTCGGCTGCCCGCGCCGCCCAAGCGGTCCGCTTCGCGCCCGTGATCCATCGAATCGAGCTCGCCGGCTCCTGCGAGCTCAGCCTCGCCGCGGGAAATCCGCTGACCAGTCCCGCAGCAACGGTGGCATTGGTCAGCTTGTCGATGAGAATGAAGCCGCCAAGCTTGCGATTTTGGTCGTAGCGGACCGCCGGAATGGAGCGATCGAGCGCCAGTTCCACCCTGCCGATGTCGTTCAATCCAAGTGGCTCTCCCGGCAGTTCTCCAAGGCTGTTCACGTCGATGATCGAATGCGTGAGATCGATGCTTGCCGAAACCGTCTGCGCACCGATCTTGAGCCAGTAGGAGCGATGCGGAATCGCCTTCTGATCCGACATCCAGACCAGCGTCGCGTGGATGCGGTCGGTGGTGTCCGGAACCGCGTGCGCCGAGACGATCACGTCGCCTCGTGAGCAATCGATCTCGTCATTGAAGGTGATCGTCACCGACTGCCCGGCGATCGCCTGGTCAAGATCGCGATGCAGCGTGACGATGCGCTCGACCGTGGTCCGCCGTCCGGCAGGGAGCACGACGATCGGGTCGCCAACCCGCAGGCGCCCGCTCGCAATCCTGCCAGCGTAGCCGCGGAAGCTGTAATCGGGGCGGCTCACCCACTGGACCGCCATGCGGAAGGGATCGTCGACGACCTCGCGCTCCGAGCTCGGCACGTTTTCGAGATGCTCGAGAAGCGAAGGTCCACTGTACCACGGCGTTGCGGGGCATCGCGTGGTGACGTTATCACCCCTCAGCCCCGACAGCGGGATCGCGGCAAAGTTGGCGATGCCGGCCTCGCGGGCGAATTCCGCGTACTCCGCAACGACGCGCTCGAACGCGGCTTTCTGATAGCCGACGACGTCCATCTTGTTGACCGCCAGGACGATGTTGCGGATGCCGAGAAGCCTCGCGAGAAAGCTGTGCCGCCTGGTTTGCTGCAGCACGCCTTTGCTCACGTCGACGAGGATCACCGCGAGATCGGCGGTCGACGCGCCGGTTACCATGTTGCGCGTGTACTGCTCGTGCCCCGGCGTGTCGGCGACGATGAACTTGCGCTTGTCGGTCGCGAAGAAGCGGTACGCGACATCGATCGTGATGCCCTGCTCGCGCTCGGCTGACAGGCCGTCGACCAGCAGCGCAAAGTCGAGCTGATCGCCTTGCTTGCCCAGGCGTTTGCTGTCGCTGGCGAGCGCGGCGAGCTGGTCCTCGAACAGCTGCCGCGAGTCATGGAGGAGGCGCCCGATTAGCGTCGATTTGCCATCGTCGACGCTGCCGCAGGTGATGAACCGTAGCAGCGACTTGTGCTGCGTCGCCTCGATCCACCGTTCGAGCTGCTCGTCAGCATCGCCGGCCGGTGCCGGTTCGATCGCCTTCGCCAGGGTGGCCATCAGAAATACCCCTCCTTCTTCTTCTTTTCCATGCTGCCCGCGCCGTCATCGCGGTCGATGACCCGCCCCTGGCGCTCGGAGGTGGTCGCGACGACCATTTCCTGGATGACCTCGGCGAGGGTTGACGCCTGGCTTTCGACGGCTCCGGTGAGCGGATAGCAACCGAGCGTCCGAAACCGGACCGAGCGGAGCATTGGCCGCTCGCCGCGCTTCAGCCGGAAGCGGTCGTCATCGACCATCAGCAGCGTGCCGTCCCGCTCGACTGTCGGGCGGCGCTCGGCGAGGTAGAGGGGAACGATCTCGATCCCTTCGGAATAGATGTATTGCCAGATGTCGAGCTCGGTCCAGTTCGACAGCGGGAATACCCTGATCGATTCCTTGGGGCCCTTCCTCCCGTTGTAGAGCGACCACAGTTCCGGCCGCTGGTTCTTGGGGTCCCAGCGATGATTCTTGTCGCGGAAACTGAAGATGCGCTCCTTCGCGCGGCTTTTCTCTTCGTCCCGCCGGGCGCCGCCGAACGCCGCGTCGAAGCCGTGCAGTTCGAGCGCCTGCTTGAGGCCTTCGGTCTTCCATATCTCGGTGTGGCGCGACCCGTGATCGAACGGGTTGATGCCGAGCCGCTCGGCTTCGGGATTCTTGTGAATGAGCAGTTCGATGCCGGGCTCGGCGGCGACCTTGTCGCGCAAGGCGTACATCGCCCGAAACTTCCAGGTCGTATCGACGTGGAGCAAAGGGAACGGCAGCGGCGCGGGGAAGAACGCCTTCTTCGCCAGGTGCAGCATCACCGCGCTGTCCTTGCCGATCGAGTAGAGCAGCACCGGCCGCTCGGCCTCTGCAGCGACCTCCCGGAAGATTTCGATGCTCTCCGCTTCGAGCTGCTCGAGGTGCGTGATGCTACGAGCGCGAAGGTTGGCGGGCGCGTTCATGATGCGAGAGCCTTCACAAAGGGAAGCGGTTCGGCCGCTTTGACATGGCGGCGCCCGACCCAGCCGATCAGGACCGTAACCGGCGCGCCGGCGGGGAGTCGTTCCGCCAGCGCGCCGATGTCCGCGACGGTGCCGGCGACCTGCGATTGCCCGGGGAGCGAAATCGAGGCGATCGCAAGCGCCGGCGTCGCCGGATGGAGACCTTTTCGAAGCGCCGTCCGCACGAACTCGGCCAATGTCGCGCGTGGCATGTAGAGGACCGTCGTGACTTGCCGGTCAGCAACGCTCAGCCAATCGATATCGGCGGGAAGCTTGCCGTCCGCTCCGTGTCCAGTGACGAACTGGACGCGCCGTGCGTGCCGGCGCTCGGTCAATGAAACGAGCAGCGATGCGCCCGCGGCCTGCGCGGCGGAAATCCCGGGCACCACGCTCACCTCGACGCCGGCTGTCCGGCAGGCGTCGATTTCCTCGGCGGCGCGCCCAAAGATCAGCGGATCGCCGCCTTTGAGGCGCACGACGGTTTCGCCGCCCAATGCGAGGTCGACCATCAGGCGATTGATGTCGGACTGCTTGCACGAGGGGCCGTGCCCCGACTTGCCAACGGCAATGCGCCGAGCTTCGCGGCGAGCGAGTTCGAGGACCTCGGCGCCGACCAGATTGTCGTGAAGAATGACCGTCGCGCGCTGCAGCGCCTGGACCGCTTTGACCGTCAGCAGCTCCGGATCGCCCGGCCCCGCCCCGACCAGAACGACCCTGCCCCGCTCTTCATGTTGGTCGCCGAGCAGCGCCTGGAAATCCTCGTCATGCGGTTCACGATCCGCATCTGCCCAGGCCGCGGCGACGAAACGTTGCCAGAAGGCGCGGCGCTGACCGAAGTCCCCCACCTGCTGCTTCAGTTGCGCCCGCCACTGCTTCGCGATTTCCGCCCAGCGCGACAGCATGGTTGGAAGGAGAGTCTCGATCCGTGCGCGAATCGATTGGCCGAGCATCGGTGAAGCGCCGTCGGTCGAAATTGCGATCACCACCGGCGAGCGGTTGACGATCGTCCCGAACGTCACGTCGCAGAGCTCCGGCCGATCGATCATGTTGACGAGAGCGCCGGCGCTCCGCGCGTCCCTGGCGAACGCTGTCGCCTGCTCACTATCCGCGAATTCTCCGACGGCGAGCGCTGCACCCGTGAGCTGTTCCGGACGCCACTCGCGCCCAAGCCGCACGACCTTCGCGCCGGCGGCGGCGAGGATCTCGGCTTTCCAGTCGGCCCCGGCGGACGTGCCGACGACGACGGCTTTCCTGCCGCCGAGGCGGTGAAACAGCGGCAGGTTCGCGAGCTGACCGATGCGCGGTTGAGCGGTCACGGCACCAGGCTCCGGACCAGCTTGCCAGCCCCGTCGACGTGAAGCCCGCATTCCTTCGCCCGGTCATTCTCCCACCACCAACGCCCGGCACGCTCCGGTTCGCCGGGCCTGATCGCGCGCGTGCACGGCGCGCAGCCGATGGAAAGAAAGCATTTGGCGTGAAGGTCGTTGACGGGTACGCCGAGCTTCACGCATTCGGCGACAATCCGACGACGGTCATAGTCGAATAGCGGCGCGATCTTCGTCAGCCCGCGTTCGGCGTCCCACGCGGCGAACCGCGTTTCCGAACGGCGTTCGGACTGATCGGCGCGCAATCCCGTAACCCAGCCCGAGGCGCCTGCCAGCGCACGGCCAAGCGGTTCGACCTTGCGCACCGCACAGCAGGCTTTCCGGGCCTCCCTGGAATAGTAAAATCCGTTGATGCCCTGATCGGCGACGAGTGCCGTCAAAGCGTCCGAATCCGGATGAACGGCACGGATCCGGACGCCGTAAAGCTCCTCCGTTTCCTGCCAAACCGCGTGCGTCTCGGGAAATAGCCGGCCGGTATCCAGCGTGACGACCTCGATCGGCAGGCGTTCGGTGAAAAGGTGATGCGCAATCAGCTGGTCTTCGATGCCGAAGCTGGTGGTGAAGACGATGCGGCCGCCGATCGTCTGCGTCGCAAATCGGAGCCGTGCCGGCAGGCCGGCCGGTATGCCGGAGTTGACCGGCGCAGCCTCGCGAGCCGCTTCGGCAACCGGAAAAAGTGCATCGGACACATCGACCCCTTTAGAATATTATTCTACATCGCCGATGTCCCGCGTGCTGACGCGCGCTCCTTTCCCCGACATCGATGACCCGCAAATACGGAGGCAAAGCGCCCCGTCAACGAAGCTGCAGAAGATAAAATGAATGTTGCATCGCAGCACGAAAGGATTAGGATTATCTTCTAATTCAGCGAGGATGTGCAGATGGACTCGACCGACCGCAAAATCCTCGCGATCCTTCAGGAGGACGCGTCCATCGCCGTCGCCGACGTGGCGAAGCGCGTGAACCTGTCACAAACTCCGTGCTGGCGCCGGATCCAGAAGCTGACAGAGGATGGGGTGATCACCAGGCGCGTCGCGCTGGTCAATCCAGACGCAATCGGCCTCGGCCTCACCGTCTTCGTGGAGATCGAAACGGGGGACCATTCCAAGGAATGGCTTCAGCGCTTTTCCGAGGCGGTTGCGCAAATGCCGGAGGTCATGGAAATCTACCGGATGGCCGGCGATGTCGATTACATGCTTCGAATCACGGTGCCGAGCATGGCCGCGGTCGATGACTTCTATCATCGCCTGATCGAGATGGTGCCGCTGAAGAACGTGACCTCGCGCTTCGCCATGGAGCGCGTGAAATATACGACGGCCTACCCCGTCGGTGCCTGAAGCAGCACCTCCGCCATCGAGTCGTCGCTAACCGGAGTTCCGCAACGCGGTGGCGATCGCGTTGATCGACAGCTGGATGCCGTCCGTGATCCGCTCGTCGCACTCGCCGGACCTGTGCCTCTTCAGCAACTCGATCTGAAGCAGGTTCAACGGCTCGATATAAGGCAGGCGCAGGCGGATCGAGTTGCCGAGCGCCGGATTGAGCTGGAGCAACTCGGTCTGTCGGGTGATGGTCAGCAGACGGTCCCGCGTTCTGGTCCATTCGTCCTTGATGGATTGGAAAAGCCGACCGCGAAGCTCCCGGTCCTCGACGAGCTCCGAATATCGTTGCGCAATCGACAGGTCAGACTTCGCAAGCACCATTTCGAGATTGGCCAGGGTCACTTTGAAAAACGGCCAGCGCTCATGCATTTCCTGAAGCAGCGGAACATCGTCGAACTCGGCCAGGGCCGTTCCAACGCCGTACCAGCCCGGCAGCATCAGCCGCGATTGAGCCCAGCTGAACACCCACGGGATCGCGCGCAGGTCCTCGATGCGGTTGCTCTTGGTCCGGCTCGCCGGGCGTGAACCGATCTTCAGGTCGGCGATCTCCGCGATTGGAGTGATCTGGCGGAAAAAGTCGACGAAGCCAGGTGTTTCATAAACCAGGCGCCGATACGCCGTGAATGCCGCACCCGAAATCGCGGTCGCCGCCGCTGAATAGCGCTCACGCGTCGCGAGCGAGCGCGGCTTGAGAGTCGCCAACAGTGTCGCGGAAGCCATCGCTTCGAGGCTTGCGAGGGCGCTGTCGTGGGTGCCGTATTTCGCGGCGATGACCTCGCCCTGCTCGGTGATCCGGATCCTCCCCTGCACCGTGCCCGCAGGTTGTGCGGTGATCGCCGCGAAGGCCGAGCCGCCCCCCCGCCCGACAGCGCCGCCGCGGCCATGGAACAGCTGCATTCCGACACCATCAGCAGCGAAGACGCTGGCAAGCTCCTGGCTCGTGCGATGCAGGGTCCAGACGCTGGTGAAGTAGCCGCCGTCCTTGTTGCTGTCCGAATAGCCGACCATCACTTCCTGGTGGCCGTGCTCGGCGGCCACCGCGCGACCCTCGTCGGATTCGAGCCACTCGCGCATGATCCCTGCGGCATTCTCCAGGTCGGCGATGGTCTCGAACAGGGGCACGGCGACGATCGGCTTGTCGGCGATGCTCCACAGACCGGCTTCCTTCAGCAGGATATACACCTCCAGCAGGTCGGAGATGCTCGCGGCCTTCGAGATGATGTACGCTTTGATGCAGTCGCGGCCGTAACGCCGTTGAGCCTCGGCCGCCGCATGGACGATCGCCAGCTCGCTATTGGTCTCGTCGCTGTAGCTGGCGAACGGCGAAGCGAGGACGCGCGGACCGGACAGCTCGCGACGAAGCAATGCGACGCGGCCGGCTTCGGACAATCCGAGATAATTGTCCTCGACGCCCGCCACCGCCAGCAACTCGGCGACGACACGCTCATGCACGTCGGCATTCTGCCTGAGGTCGATCGTCGCGAGATAAAAGCCGAAGGTTTCGGCGGCCCGGATCAGCGATCGGATTCCACCCGCGCAAAGATCGTCATGCCCGCCTGCCTCCAGCGAAGCGCGGATCGTCTCGAGATCGGCCCTGAAGCCTTCCGCGGTCTCGTAGCGCTCGGCGGCGAGGTTGCTGCGGCGCGCGGGAGGCTCGCCCGTGACATGCTCATAGGTGGCGGCGAGCCGCGCATAGATCCACACCAGCGCACGGCGATACGGTTCATCGGCCCGTGCCGGCCCGCGGTCCCCATGACCGGCAAGCGCGAGCAGTTCCTGGCTGACCGGCGCCAGATCGCTCGAGATCGACAGCTCCGCGCCAAGCTCGTGGACCTTCTCGAGATAATAGGAGAGAACCGCCTCTGCGTTGCGGCCGAGCGCCAAGCGGAGGCTATCGGCCGTGACGAACGGGTTGCCGTCGCGGTCCCCGCCGATCCAGCTTCTAAGCCGAACGAAGCTTGCCGGCCGGCCACCCAGCTCGCGTTCCCAGCGGGCGTAGAGCGCGGGCAGCGCCTCCAGGAAAACATCGCGGAAGTAGGACAGCGCAGTATCGACTTCGTCGGCGACGTAGAGCCGCTCGTGGCGCAATGGCCGGGTCTGCCACAGCAAGACGATCTGGCGGCGGATCTCGGCTTCGACCTGTTCGCCGGCAAGCGTTTCCGTAATTCCCCGGTCCGCGAGCCTCATCAGCCGGGCGATCTGGTTGCGGTGGTCGATGATGCTTTTGCGGCGGACTTCGGTCGGGTGCGCGGTGAGAACCGGAACGGCAAGTGCGCCGCTCGTGAACTCGACGATCGCTTCTCGGTCGACGCCCGCCGACTGAAGCTCGGCGAGCACTTCGCCGAACGTCGCGCCGGCTTCGCGGGTCGCGCCCTGCCGGTCCTCGGCAAGGTTCGCCAGCAGCGAAAACAGCATGAACCCGCGCGTGAACGCCAGCGTCTCGTCCAAGGTGAGCTTCTCGAGGCCAAGATCGGCCGCGGAGTCCGACGAAACGCCGCGATAGCGATCGACCGAAGCCGAGCGAATTTGTTCGGTGCGCCTGAACAGCTCCTCGCCGCCATATTCGCGGATGACATCGCCCAGCAGTCGACCGAGGAAGCGGATGTCCGAGTTCTGCGCGATCGGCCGATCGGCCGATTTTGCCGAGGGACGGGAATCCAACTCTCCCGAAGGCGCGTGTGCCACCAGCCACTCCATCCTTTGCCGCGACGCAGCCCCTCGCCCATCGAGCTTCCCGCTTCAATGCGAAGTGCTCACGCGAGGGACGATTTGACGTGCGATAAATCGCGAGGGTCCCGCGAGCAC
>JAICXF010000090.1 GCA_025981625.1 Sphingomonas sp.
GGAAATCCGATCTTCGACGAGCGCGGCCGTTTCCTCGGATTCCGGGGCATTGGCACCGATCTGACCGAGCAGCGCCGGTCCGAACGGGAGATCTCTCGCCTCGCCCGGTTCGACTCGCTGACGGGCCTGCCGAACCGCGCGATGATGCGTCAGACGCTCGATGAAGCACTGCGGAATGCCGCCCACCGCCAGAAGGGCTGCGCCCTGTTCATGATCGATCTCGATCGGTTCAAGAACGTCAACGACACGCTGGGTCACCCGGTCGGCGACGCCCTGCTTCGACAGGTGGCGGAGCGGCTCAAGTCCGTGATGGGCAACCACGGCCAGGTCGGACGTCTCGGTGGCGACGAGTTTCAGGCCGTGCTTCCTGGCGCCGTCGAATTCGGCCTGCTCGAGGCGCTGGCGCGGACGCTGATCGACCAAGTTTCCAGGCCTTACGTCATCGAGGGTCATCAGATCGCGATCGGCGCATCGGTTGGAATCGCGATCGGCGATCCCGGACGGGCGAGCGCGGACGCACTGGTTCGCGACGCCGACCTGGCGCTTTACGCTGCCAAGGCGGACGGACGCGGCAAACACCGGGTCTATGAGCCGTCCATGCACAGCGAGGCCGCGGAACAGCAGTTGCTCGAGAACGATCTGCGCCAAGCGATCGATCGCGGCGAATTGGCGGTCCATTATCAGCCGGTGGTCCACGCAGGAGCGGAAGAAATCTCTGGCTTCGAAGCGCTGGTGCGCTGGAATCACGGCACTCGTGGTTCGATTTCGCCGAGCAAATTCATCCCGCTGGCCGAGGAAGCCGGCCTGATCGGCAAGATCGGCGAATGGGTTCTTCGGACAGCGCTCGAGGAGGCAATTCATTGGCCCGAACACGTGCGGGTCGCCGTCAATCTCTCGCCGCTGCAGTTCAATGACCCGGCCGTCGTCGATATGGTTCGACGGCACCTCGCCGAAACTGGCCTTCGTCCCGACCGTTTGGAACTGGAAATCACCGAAGGCGTGTTCCTCGCCGCAGGCGACTCCACGGACGAGACCTTCGCCAAGCTCAAGAAGATTGGAGTGCGGCTCGCCCTGGACGACTTCGGCACCGGGTACAGCTCGCTCGGTTATCTGAAAAATGCGCCGTTCGATAAGATCAAGATCGACCAGAGCTTCGTTCGCGGCGCATCTTCAGCGGCCAACCGCAATGCAGCAATTATCCGCGCCATCGTCACGCTCGCCGACACGCTTGGAATGGACAGCTGCGCCGAAGGCGTGGAGACCCACGACGACCTTCAGCTCATTCGCGAGCTGGGCGTCAGCATGATTCAGGGCTATATTTTCGGCAAGCCGTGCCCCGCCGACAAAGCGCGGGAAATCGCCAATAGCGCCACCTTGCAAGCCGCCGGCTTCGCTTGCATCCGCGAGCCCCGCCACCGGCTGATGCGGCGAGCGCTGGCATCCATCGACGGCGAAACGGTGGAGCTCAAGTTGCGCAACATCTCCTCGATGGGAGCGCTTGCCGAATGCGAACTCGGAGTGGCACCCGGCACCGAGCTTACCATCGACATCGTCGGCGTCGGCCCGGTGCGCGGGGTCGTCCGATGGGCGCAGGCAGGCCAATTTGGCCTGCAGTTCGACGGCCAGTTCGATCTCGCGCGCCTTGCGCCGAAACGCGAGACACCGAGCCACGTCGCCATGATGCGGCCGAGCTACCTCGACCACGCGGCAAAATCGGATCAGCGCTACAGGGCTGCCAAGCGGCGGCCGTCGCCCCGATCCTTGCCGTAAAAATCGTCGAAATAGACAATCGACGTCCCGCTCGGCACCGCCGTCAGATACGTGATGTAAAGCGGCACAGGCTCCGGCAGGTTGACCTTCTGCTCGGGCTTCGCGCCTTGAGTGCGCGGCGGATGTCCATTGAACAGCCAGCGGGCAAAACGGGCCGCATCCTCGAGCCGAACGCAACCATTGCTTTCGAGACGCGCGGCATCTTCGATCTTCTCTTTCTCTGGCGTGTCGTGAAGCCAGATGCCCTCGCTGTTCGGGAACATGAACTTCATCTTCCCCATCGAGTTGGCGGGACCAGGCCGCTGGCGCAGTTTGACCTGCACGCGGCCCGCAGCGACCGCGTGCCAATCGACCGACATCGGGTCCAGAACGTGCGCATTCGGGCCGAACTGGTCGACGAGGTCGTAGCCCCTCTTCGTGAAATACGCCCGCCCCTCCTTGAGAATGGTCGGAGCAAGCTTGCGCGCCGTGATGTCGGGCGGCGAGTTCCAATAGGGGTTAAGCGCCACATAGCGGATGAACGCGTTCATCATCGGCGTCTGCGCCACAGGGTCGGGACGGCCGGCGACGACTCGCATCGAATCGACCACCTGGCCATTCTCATACATGTAGAGCCGCGCGGCAGGCGGATTGACGATCACGAAGCGCCCGTTGCCGGATGGCAGCGCGCGCGCGCGCTCGAGGTTGAGTGACAACAGCCGATATTGCGCGGCATTGCTGTACATGCGGCTCGCAATCGCCTGTCTGAGCTTGCCGTAAATCGGATTCATCCAACCCATCTGCGAGACGTACTCCGACAGCGAAGGGGCGCGCTGCGCGGCGCTCAACAGCTCCATCGCCGAGGGCGGCTCCGGCCGAAGTTCCTTGTCGACATAGATGATGCCGACGTCAGGATCGTGCCTGAGGTCGCGCGCGTAGGCGACGAAGGCGGTGCTGAGCATCGCTTCGGCCCGCTGGACGGCAGAGGGGTTTCCACTGCGCGCACTGGCAAGCGCGTTCTGCAGACCGCGGATGTCGTATCGTCGCGGATTGAGATGGTCGGCCTGCGCGGTCCCGAGAAGCTGGATCAATTGCTGAGCCGCAGCGCCGGACCTCGGCGCCAGCCACAGCGGTGCACCGCCGCGGGCGCGGTAAAAGGCTGCAATCTCGGAATCGAAGGCCCCGGACGGGGCGGCACGGGCAATGGCGGGAGCAGTGGCGAACGGCGCCGCAGCAATGAACCCGGCAGCCAGACAGCCCGCTGCAACAATCGCGCGGAGCGGCGCTTGGCCGCCGTTGAGCTTACCCATTATCGTCCTTCATCCCTGGTGTCCGGCTGGACGGTGCAATGATCCGTCAGCGCACAAATGGCGGATCGACTTAGACAATGGAAGCGCTGACCGTCGCCTGAACCACCC
>JAICXF010000058.1 GCA_025981625.1 Sphingomonas sp.
AGCGCGTTCCCGACCTCGACCCGACCTACGTGTTCGATCCCGACACGACCATGGCGATCTGCGCCGGTTTCTCGAAGAACCGCCGAGTGATGGTCCAGGGCTATCACGGCACCGGCAAGTCGACCCACATCGAGCAGGTCGCCGCGCGGCTGAACTGGCCGCTGATCCGGATCAACCTCGACGCGCACATCAGTCGAATCGACCTCGTCGGCCGCGATGCGATCGTGCTTCGCGAAGGGCAGCAGGTGACCGAGTTCCGCGAGGGGCTTCTGCCGTGGGCGCTGCAGCATCCCGTCGCCCTGGTGTTCGACGAATATGACGCGGGCCGCCCCGACGTGATGTTCGTCATCCAGCGCGTGCTCGAGGCCGAGGGCAAGCTGACGTTGCTCGATCAGAATCGGGTGATCCGACCCAACCCGTGGTTCCGGCTGTTCGCCACGACCAATACCGTCGGGCTCGGCGACACCACGGGCCTCTACCACGGCACCCAGGCGATCAATCAGGGGCAGATGGACCGCTGGAACATCGTTACGACGCTGAACTACCTGCCCGCGGCGGTCGAGGCGCAGATCGTGCTCGCCAAGTCCGGCGAATATGACGATCCGGACGGCAAGACCATCGTCGACAAGATGATCAAGGTTGCCGAGCTGTCGCGACAGGGCTTCATCAATGGCGACATCTCAACGGTAATGAGTCCGCGCACGGTGATCAGCTGGGCGCAGAACGCGCACATCTTCGGTGACCTCGGCTATGCCTTCCGCGTGTCGTTCCTGAATAAGTGCGACGAGTCCGAACGACCGCTGATCGCCGAATATTATCAGCGGGTGTTCGGCACCGACCTGCCGGAGAGCGTGGTCGGCAAGGCCGGCTGAGTGGCCGAAAAGATCGATATCTTTCGCCGCGTCCTCGCCGGCGCGTCGCGCGCAATCGCGAAGGATGCGGAGGTCGAGGTCGTTTTCGCGTCGGACAACGCGGCAGCCTCAGGCAAGACAGCGCGAGTCATCTCGCCGGGCCCGGCGCTGGAGCCGCGGCTGGTCGCCGAAGCACGCGGCGCGGCGGACTCGGCTGCGCTCAAGCTGCGCCACCACGACCCTCGTCTGCATGCCCGCAACGCGCCAATGGATATTGAAGCGCGCGCGGTGTTCGACGCGCTGGAGATGGCGCGGGTGGAAGCCCTCGGGGCTCGCTCAATGGGTGGGGTCCGCGACAATCTGGCGCAGCTCACCGAAGCGCGCGTGCGCGGCGATGCGATTGTTCGTGCCAGAAGCGCGGAGGAAGTGCCGCTTTCGACCGCGGTCGCGCTCCTCGCGCGCGAGCGTCTGACGACTGAAGTGCCACCGCGCGCGGCGTTGGCGGGGCTGCAGCTTGTCGCTCCGTGGATCGAGGAGAAGGCCGCAGCCGAGCTCGACGGGCTGGCGCTTACGGTCGATGACCAGGCAGCCTTCGCGAAGCTTTCGCGGCGGTTGCTCGAGGATCTCGAGCTTGCCGCGGCCGAGGAGCCGACCGACGAAGACCCGGACGAAACCGGCGACGAAGCCGAAGGCGAAGAGGGCGGCAGCGAGACTTCGGCTGAGGAGGGCGAGGAGGAGACGCCGGGTGGTGGCGACGCCGACATGCGCGGCGAGCAGGTCGAGGACCAGGACTCCGACGGCGAGTCTTCCGAGGAGATGGAGGAGGGCGACGAAGAAGCCAGCGCCGGCGACGATTCGAGCGAGAGCGTGTTCGCGGCGCCGAGCCGGCGGAACTGGGACCTGTCACCCGAGACCGACTACAAGGCCTTCACCACCCGCTTCGACGAAACCGTCGAGGCGGGCGAGCTGTGCGACGAGGAAGAGCTGGCTCGTCTTCGCGCCTATCTCGATCAGCAATTGTCCGGATTGCAGAATGTCGTGACGCGCCTCGCCAACCGCCTTCAGCGGCGGCTCATGGCGCAGCAGGCGAGAAGCTGGGACTTCGATCAGGAGGAGGGGCTGCTCGACGCCGCTCGCCTCGCCCGCGTGGTCGTCAGCCCGGCTCATTCGCTGAGCTACAAGATCGAGCGCGAGACGGACTTCAAGGATACCGTCGTGTCGCTGCTGATCGACAATTCGGGATCGATGCGCGGGCGGCCGATCGCGATCGCCGCGATTTGCGCGGATATCCTGGCGCGGACGCTCGAACGCTGCGGAGTCGCGACCGAGGTCCTCGGCTTCACCACGCGCGGCTGGAAAGGCGGCCAGAGCCGGGAGGCATGGCTGACCGCCGGGCGGCCGCCCAATCCCGGGCGCCTCAACGATCTTCGTCACATCATCTACAAACGCGCCGACGAGCCGTACCGTCACGGGCGGCGCAACCTCGGCCTGATGATGCGCGAGGGTCTGCTCAAGGAGAATATCGACGGCGAGGCTCTGCTATGGGCGCATAACCGCCTGATCGCCCGTCCCGAGGAGCGGCGAATCCTGATGGTCATCTCGGACGGCGCGCCGGTCGACGATTCGACCGCGTCGGCCAACGGCGGGAGCTATCTGGAGCGGCACTTGCGGCAGGTCATCGAATGGATCGAGAAGCGCTCGACCGTCGAGCTTCTGGCCATCGGCATCGGGCACGACGTGACCCGCTATTACAGCCGCGCTGTGACCATCATGGACGCCGACCAGCTTGCTGGAGCAATGATCGAGCAGCTCGCACAATTGTTCGAAGCCACATAAAAATTGGCCCCAGCGCAACTACGCACGCTGGGGCCCCCTCGTTACGCGACGCGAGGGATACTGCTTGTTTCCAAGCGCAGCGGAGAAAGGGGAAAACTCCGCCAATGCAAGCACTTATGCCCGATTCGCAGAGTATGGAGACTGAACGCGGCTTGCAGCCAGCGTTCAGGAAAAGATGTGTGGATTCAGGCGGTTAGGATTTTCCTCCCTGTCTTCACGAAGTGAAGATGGGGAGGGGGACCATTCACCGCAGAGTGAATGGTGGAGGGGCCGGCCCCTCCGTCAGCGCTTCGCGCTGCCACCTCCCCATCGCTTCGCGACAGGGAGGATGAATCAGGCCGCGGGCTGTTCGGCAGCGGCCTTTTTCGCAATCTCTTTCTTGAGCTTGCGGACCTTGGGGCTGAGCTTGTCGTCGCTGGTCTTGAGCAGCCAGTTGTCGAGGCCGCCGACATGCTCGACCGAGCGCAGGCCATGCGTCGAGACGCGCAGCTTCACATTTTGTCCGAGCGCGTCGGAGATGAGAGTGACGTTCTGCAGGTTCGGCAGGAACGTGCGCTTGGTCTTGTTGTTGGCGTGGGAAACATTGTGTCCCACCTGCCGGCCCTTGCCGGTCAGCTCGCAAACCCGCGACATGGTGTTCTTCCTGATTTTGGACGAGCCTTTAGAGGCCCGAAGAGCGCCGCCCGTTAGCGGCTCGGGCTCGCTGCGTCAACGTCGTCCTGGCCTGGGAAGGTGGCAACCGCTCAACGGCAATTGCGTTTAGCGAGGGTCAAGGGGAACAGGACCATGCGTGCCGTCATCTTCATCCTGATCGTCGCCGTGCTCGTGGTGATTGCCGTCGTGGCCAGTGGATTCCTGAAGATCAGCCAGACACGGCCTGCGCAGGCGCCGCAGGTATCCGCAACCGGGAAGGGCGTGACGGCCAGGGGCGGCCAGGCACCGGCCTTCGACGTCGAGACTGGATCGGTGAAGGTCGGCACGAAGGAAACGACGGTGAAAGTGCCGTCGCTGCAGGTACAAAGGCCCGGTCAGAACGAGGCGGCGACGAACAACGCGATGTGACTTGGCGGGCCTGCTGGGCTAGCCCGCGTTGGTGACCTTTCCGCTGCCCCCACCGATGCGCAGGGCGCTCGACCTCGCCGCCGAAGCCGCCGCCGCCGGAGAGGTGCCCGTCGGGGCAGTAGTGACATTGGGCGCGGAGATCGTCGCCGAGGCCCGCAACGCCATGCGGGGATCGAGCGACCCGACCGCCCACGCGGAGATGGAGGCGATCCGGGGAGCGGGAGCCCGGCTCGGGACCTCGCGGCTGGACGACTGCACTTTGTGGGTGACCCTGGAGCCGTGTGCGATGTGCGCTGCGGCGGTTTCGGTCGCACGCCTGAAGGCGCTTCGCTTCGGCGCCGAAGATCCGAAAGGCGGCGGAGTGGTGCACGGACCACGAATGTTCGCGCAAGCCACCTGTCATCACCGGCCGGACGTGCTCGGCGGGATTGGCGAGGACGAGGCTGGCGAAATGCTTCGGCGCTTCTTCGCCGACCGGCGCTAACGATCAGGCGCGATAGGGGATCAGCCGGATTTCGATTCGCCGGTTCGCGGCGCGCTGCGTCTCGTCGGTTTCGGGATTGTAGAGCGGGGCCGTCTCGCCAAGCCCTCTGGAAGCAATCCGCGCCCTGCTGACACCGTGAGCGCCAAGATAGCTTGCCACGGCGGCGGCGCGGCGCTCCGACAGCGCTGCATTTCCCTGCGGCGAACCCGTCGTGTCGGTATGGGCCAGCACGTCGACGAAGGTCCGGTTGCGAGTCTTCACCGTGCGGGCAATCTCCAGCAGGGTGGCGTCGGTGGTGGGCTTCAATGCCGCGCTTCCGGTGTCGAAGGTGAAGATCGCCGGAATACGAATGACGATCGATCCGCCGACCTGGAGCACGTCGAGGCCGATTCCGGCCGTCTGCCGCCGGAGCTCGGCGTCGAGGTCGGCCATGTAGGCTCCGACCTCTGCCGGAGAGAGCGGCCGGATCTTGGCCGCACGCATTTTCGCGGCCCGCGCCTTGTGGCCGCCGATGACGTCGCCAAGCAGGTACGGGGCACTGGTGCCGAGCGGCGTGAACGCTACGGGGACGACCATCGGCGGCGGGGGCGCGGTCTGGCATCCCGCGACCGCAGCGACGAGGCCGCCCAGCAATATCGTCCTCAATCGTCGCGTGCTGATCATCGGGCCAGGCTCCCCACTGCAATGCCGTTGAAACCGGTGCCGATATCGATGGTTCCGCAGCTGTAAAGAGCGCCAGCTTGTGAACGGACGCAATACAGGGTTACATGTCCGCCGCCGCCTATGAGCGACCATTTATCACCCATCCCCTGGATCGATGTCCTTCTCATCTTCGCGTTGATCCTGCTGAACGGGGTCCTCGCGATGAGCGAGATGGCGATCGTTTCCTCGCGCGAGGCCCGGCTGAAAGCGATGGCCAAGAGCGGCAGCCGCGGCGCCCGCTGCGCACTGGATCTTGCAAGCGATCCGGGGCGGTTCCTGTCGACGGTGCAGAGCGGGATCACGTTGATCGCCATCTTCGCCGGTGCCTTCTCCGGCGCGAGCCTCGGCGAACCGGTTTCGCAGCGGATCGAGGCGCTGGGCCTGCCTCACGAAACCGCCCACACGGTCGGCTTCGGCGTGGTGATCGTGCTGACGACCTATTTCTCGCTGGTGATCGGCGAGATCGTTCCCAAGCAGATTGCGCTGCGCTCGCCCGAGCCGCTGGCAGCGCTCGTTGCACGGCCGATGCGAGGCATGTCGCGCATCGTCGCGCCGTTCGTGTGGCTGCTCGATCGGTCGAGCCAGCTCATCTTCCGCCTGCTGGGCCTGGATCGCGAGTCCCGGAACCAGGTCACCGCCGAGGAACTTCACTTGGTCGTCGCCGAGGCGCAAACCGCCGGCGTGCTCGAGGAAGATGAGCGGGCGATGATCTCTGGAATCGTGCGCCTCGCCGACCGCCCGGTGCGGGAAGTGATGACGCCCCGCACCGAGATCGACTGGATCGATGTCGGCGCCTCGCCCGACGAAGTCCGAGATGCGCTATTGGAGACGCCGCACAATCGCATTCCTGTCGCCGATGGCACCGTCGAGAATATCGTCGGCGTCATCCAGACCCGCGATGTGCTCGCCGCCGTGCTGCAGGACATGCCCATCGACCTGCACCATCTGTGCCGGAGCGCGCCGGTGATCCCCGACCTGATGGACGCGATGGACGCGCTGGCGGTCCTGCGCGCCGCGGATGTTCCTTTGGCGCTCGTGCATGACGAATATGGGCATCTCGACGGCATCGTGACGCCGGGGAGCATCCTCGCCGCGCTTGCCGGAACCTTTGCCAGCGACGTCGACCAGAGCGATGATCCCGCGCTGGTCGAGCGCGAGGACGGCAGCTTCCTCGTTTCGGGCGCCGCGAGCGCCGATCTTCTCACGGATCGCCTAGGCGTGAACCTGCCTCACGACCGCGACTATTCGACCATCGCGGGATTCGCTTTGTCGGTGCTCAAGCATCTCCCCGAAACCGGCGAGAAGTTCCGCCACGACGGCTGGTCGTTCGAAGTCGTCGACATGGACGGCCGCAAAATCGACAAGCTGATCGCGTCAAGGCCGCGGAAGAAGCCGATGGAGAGCGAGACGGAGGCGGTGGGGTAGGAGGCACCGTTCTCGAATGTCCCTTTTCGACCCATCGCTGCCCACGAGCGCGGGTGCTAAGCTTTTCCAATGGGAAATGAAGGTCTGTGGTGGCTCGTCGCGGGAGTGTTGGTGCTTCTGACACTTGCCGCAGTGGCGTTCATCGCCGTTAAGATTATGCTTTTGTTTGTACGAGAATGGCGACGAAGCGGTCGGGACTAAAGCGTCCGGTTTCCACCTATACATGCTGTGTTCCACCGATCGCGGAACTAAGTTACTCATTGCAGCGAGATTTGCCCGTTCGGGGAGCGCAAGCGAGTGCCACTTTGGACATGGGCTATATTTTTATCACTGGTCGCCTACCTTGGCTTCTGCCTGCTCAGAGCGGCGAAGACGGGCACTGAACGGTATGGACCTTTTACATACCCTTGCGACAGCGCCCCATTTCTTTTCTGGTTTCTTGTGACGGTTGATCTGCTTTGCTTCCTTTTTTCATCGGGTCTCCTGCTTCTGGTAATTGTATCTTTGGTCTGGGAACCCGTCGGACCGGGTTGATCAGAAGGCACGGTGTGGCAGCATTCCACCCTAAGCAGACCTAAGCTCTAGAGCTTGCCGAACCTCTGCTCGAATCCGTCGGTGTCGCCGCGTGCGAGATAATCGGCCTGCTCGACGATCCGGTCCCTCGTCAGGCGACCGCTGAAGGCGCCGAGCTGGCCGTCGATGCGCTCGATCTCGGTCGGGGTGAGGCTGGCGATCTGGTCGTAGCGGGTGAAGCCGATCGCGTGGAGTGCGCCGGCGAACTTCGGCCCCACGCCTTTCAGCTGGCACAGATCGTCAGATGCTTCCGTATCGCCGTCGAGTTGGCGATGGATGGGGGCGCGAAGGATTTCCCCGGTCACGTCGCTCGTCGCTGCCGCGGCTTCCCCGGCGATGCCCCGGCCTTCGGGAGGGGCTTTGCGCTGCGCCATGTGCGGACGAACCGGAGCGCTGTCGGTCAGCTGCACGCGCTGCCTCGGCCGGAGCAGGACGAACGCCAGCACCAGCGCCACCACAATGACGATCAACCACCAATATTCGCGGATCAGATCCATTCCGTTTCTCACCAATTCCATAGTGCGTTGTACCGACGCCGAAGCTCGGCCAGATAGGCGAGCAACAGCCCGAAAAGGAAGCCCAGCACGGAGACCATGAGCGCTTCGACGATGAGCGGCGTGCCCCCGCTCGAAGCCCAGCTCGCGCACCGGACCCCCGGAATCGCAATCATGAACTCGGCTAGACCCAGCCGCTGGAAATCGTCGGCAGGACCCGACAGCATCACGCATCGGGTGAGCGGGTCGTGATGCAGGTGGGCGGTGACCTGGGTCATTTCGTAATGGACAAGCGTCTGCTGAATTTGCTGCTCGACCTTCGCCTCGAACCGCGCCGCGCCGCCGAGCGGGCCGTGCCACAGCGCGGCGAGGCTCAATCCGACGACCAGGCCCACCGCCAGCGCGCCATTTCGCCGGGACCGTCGCCGGAAGGCGATCGTCCCGGCTGGCCCGCCGGCGATCAGTCCCGCCGCGAAGCACGGCCAGAAGTAGGCCCAGAACGCGTTCATGCATTCTCCCGCGACAGCTCGCGCCAGCCGATGTCGCGCCGATGGAAGCCGTCGGCGAAGTCGATCTGGTCGACAGCGCGATAGGCTCGCGCCCGGGCATTGGCGAAGGTGTCGGCGACCGCCGTGACCGCCAGGACGCGTCCGCCCTTCGCCACCAGTCCCTGGTCGCCGAGCCCGGTGCCGGCATGGAAGACCGTCACACCTTCGACCTGCTCCGCCGCTTCTATCTCGCGGATCAGCCCGCCGCTTGCAGGGGTGCCGGGATAGCCGAGCGCGGCCATGATGACCGTAACCGCGTGCTTCGGCAGCAGAGCCGGCGGTTCGATGTCGGCGAGCCGCCCGGCCGCGACCGCCTGCAGCAGCTCGGCCAGATCGCCATCGATCAGCGCCATGATCGCCTCGCACTCGGGGTCGCCGAAGCGGACGTTATATTCGATCAGCTTGGGTCCATCGGCGGTGAGCATCAGGCCGGCATAAAGGACGCCGCTGAACGGCGTTCCCGCGGCGGCCATGGCGCGTGCGGTCGGACCGATGATCTCATCCATGGCGCGTTGCTGAAGTTCGGGCGTCAGCACGGGTGCCGGCGCATAGGCGCCCATCCCGCCCGTGTTGGGCCCGGTATCGCCTTCACCGACGCGCTTGTGGTCCTGGGCCGAGGCGAGCGCCACCGCCTGTTCGCCGTCGACCAGCGCGAACAGGCTCGCTTCTTCGCCTTCCAGGAACTCCTCGATCACCAGCGGCCCATCGCCCGCGGCGTGGATGGCCGCTTCGGCCTCTTCGCGACTCATGGCGACGGTCACGCCCTTGCCCGCCGCAAGGCCGTCCGCCTTGATGACCACGGGGATGGAAAATCGGTGCAGCGCGCCATGCGCATCAGCGACGGTATCGACTCGCACATAGTCTGCGGTCGGGATTGCGTTGGCTCGGCACAGGTCCTTGGTGAACCCTTTGGAGCCTTCTAGTCGAGCCGCCGCAGCGCTTGGTCCGAATACGGGAACGCCCGCCGCACGGAGCGCGTCGGCAACCCCGGCCACCAGCGGCGCTTCGGGGCCGACCACCACCAGATCGATGCGTTTGCTTCGCGCAAGCTCCACAACCGCCGCGGCGTCGCACGGATCGACCGCGACGCATTCCGCCCAGCGGGCGATCCCCGGATTGCCAGGCGCGGCAAGCAGTTGGCCGCAGCTCGGCGATTGCCTAAGGCGCCAGGCGAGCGCATCCTCGCGGCCGCCAGAACCTAAAAGCAGAATATTCATGGACCTACCCGAAGAAGCGCGCGCCGGCCTGTTAGCGAACGTCGCTCCCGGCGACAATTCGCCGCCGCTGTCGGTGACCGAACTTTCGGGCGCGCTCAAGCGGACCATCGAGAGCGCGTTCGGCCAGGTGCGGGTGCGCGGCGAGATCAGCGGGTTCAAGCGGCATTCCTCGGGCCACTGCTATTTCAGCCTCAAGGACGAGAATGCCTGCATGGACGCCGTGATCTGGCGCGGCAGCGCGGCGGGTCTCGCATTTCGCCCCGAAGACGGCGCCGAGGTCATCGCCACCGGCAAGCTCACGACCTATCCCGGCCGTTCGAAGTACCAGATCGTCGTCGAGCGGATGGAGCTTGCCGGCGAAGGGGCGCTGCTCGCCTTGCTCGAGAAACGCCGCAAGGCGCTCGCCGCCGAGGGCCTCTTCGACGCCTCGCGCAAGCGCAAGCTGCCGTTCCTTCCGCGCGTCATCGGCGTGGTCAGCTCCCCGACCGGGGCAGTCATCCGCGACATCCTTCACCGCCTTGAGGACCGCTGTCCGACGCGCGTGATCTTGTGGCCCGTTCCCGTCCAGGGCGAGGGCGCGGCAGCGAAGATCGCCGCTGCTATCCGCGCATTCCCGTCGATCGAACCCAGGCCCGACCTGTTGATCGTCGCTCGCGGCGGCGGTTCGATCGAGGATTTGTGGCCGTTCAACGAGGAAGAGGTGGTGCGCGCCGCCGCCGAAAGCCCCATCCCGCTCATCTCCGCGGTCGGCCACGAAACCGACACCACCCTGATCGACTTCGCCTCCGATTTGCGGGCGCCGACTCCGACGGCGGCGGCGGAGATCGCGGTGCCCGTACGCGCGGAGCTGTTCGCGCAACTCGGCGAGCTCCAGCACCGGGCACAGCAATGCCTCTCGAGGCGTGTCGAGCGAGGCCGCGAGCGGTTCGACCTTGCGATCTGCCGCTGGCCCGAGCCG
>JAICXF010000050.1 GCA_025981625.1 Sphingomonas sp.
ATCGTAGATTTCGGTGACCGTCGCGACGGTCGAGCGCGGGTTCCGGCTAGTGGTCTTCTGCTCGATCGAGATCGCCGGGGAGAGGCCGTCGATATGCTCGACGTCCGGCTTCTGCATCATCTCGAGGAATTGCCGCGCGTAGGCGGACAGGGATTCGACGTAGCGCCGCTGCCCCTCGGCATAGATCGTGTCGAACGCGAGGCTGCTCTTGCCCGAGCCCGAAAGCCCGGTGATCACCGTCAGGCTCTCGCGCGGGATGTCGACGTCGACGCCCTTGAGGTTGTGCTCGCGGGCACCTCGAACGGAAATATGAGTCAGCATCGGCGGCGTTTCGTTCCGTTTATGTTCCAGTTTAGCGTGGGGAGCCGCAGCCCGTCAACGCGGCACGACAGGCATATGGGAACGGCGCGGCAAAATGCCATGTTCGCCGCACGTTAGTTCAGCCGGTGGCGCGTGCCGGCGCTAATCAGGAGGATGACGGCCTCGCCCCGAGGAGTCGGCAAACCGGCGCCCGCTCGACGCTGCAGAAATCGGGCGGGTGTCCGCTCTTCCAATAGGCGAGCAATCCCGTTCGGCGGGCTATTTCGACGAACCGCGGATCGGCCCTGAACGGAGCCATGGCCCTTCCGAACAGCTCCGAGCGCGACCTGTACTCGCCGCCGCTTGCGAGCCATTGCTCCTGCTGCTGCGCGGGCGAACAGCATTCGACGTCGCGGTAGCCGCGGACGGCAGCGGCGAACGCCCGATCGGGATCGCCCAGGAGCGTGAAGCCGACGATGCATGTCCCGAAGGCGGGGTCCTCTGGCGCGGCAACGGAACTCGGCGGATCGCAACGCTCGCGCATCGCGGCTACGTCGGGCGGCGACTTCGACCTGACGGCGCGGAGCACGGTTTCCATGGTCTCTTTCGTCTCGCCCGCGGCGATCGCATCGCCCGAGGAACCGAGAACTACTTCGGCTGCCCGCATGTCGCCGTTGGCCACCGCTACGCTGTAGTCGAAATATGCCAATGAGCCGGGGCCGACGTAGCGCCGTATTCGATCCTCGAGCTGCGGAAGCATTGAATCGGAATCGCCGGACCGCGTCATTCGGGTCGCGAAAATTCGCAAGGAAAGCTGGCCCGCGCCGAGTGGGCTCTGGGCCAGGTCCATGTCGGCAAATTTCACAGCTTCGACAAAGCGGCCCGTATCGACGAGCTGAATGGCGAACAGGAACGGCAACAGCGGCACATCGGGATTGGCCGAGATCGCGGCCCGGGTGCGCTGGTCGCATTTGGGGGTAAGGATCTGCCACCCTGGAGCGGTCAGGTGGCAATCGAGCACTGCGAGCGGTCGCGCAGGGTCCGGCAGCAGATGCGCGGCGCTCGTCGCGGAACGGCGTGCAGCGGCGATTGCCGACCGCCGCTGCTCCGGTGCGATCAGCGCAAGGACGTCGGACGTCAGCAGCGCCGTTACCAGCTGCGCCGCGCCAGAAGACGGTCTGCTCGCCGCGAGCGAACGCGACAGTTCCCAGGCACGCAGCCCATCACCGGTCTGCCGCGTGAGGAAGATACGCAGGATTTCGTCGGTCGTGGCTGGGTCGGATTCGACCGGCAGGAAGCTCGACCACATGCGGACCGGCGATGTCATCCAGCTGGCAACCCGGCGAGGGAGTTCCGGGGCATGATCCGCGTCAGCCTGGAACTCATTCGTGAGTATGGTTGCTCCGTCGCGCGCAGAAGCGACGCGCGCCACCACCGTGAATGTCGATCCTTCCCGGCGGACAGTCCCGCTGACGATCAACGCCGCGCCAGCGCTGCGTGCGTCGTCCACCGTGCGGACGTTGTCGGGAAGGTGCGCCCCTGTCTGCGCGAGAGCATTCCCGACGGTCGCCGCAATGCTCTGGCCGAAATCGGCCGACTCGCGGCCCGGGTTGAGGGGCGTGAACGGGAGCACGGCGATGTTCGGCTGCTGCGGTCCGCCGCCGGTGTGTGCATACCGGATGCCAGTGATTGCGATTGTTGCGGCGACAATGACTGCGAGCGCTGCCAGCAGGCGCCGGTCTGGACGCGGCCGCGTTTCTCGCAAGGCTTGCGGCCCACCGCGAGCGACAAGCCGATACCCGACCCGCGGGATCGTCTCGATTGCGAAGCTGTCGTCGGCCGTGTCGATCACGAGCTTGCGCAAGGCGCCAACCACGCGGTTGAGGCTGTCGTCGCCCACGTAAACGCCGCCCCAGCAGCGATCGAGCAGCGTCTCGCGCGAGACGACCTGGCCGGCGGACTGGGCGAGCAGGACCAGCACTTGCATTACCCGAGGCTGGAGGTCTGCCGTGCCCGACGGGCCAGTGATCTTGCGGCGCGAGGGGCTGACGGTGAGCTCGCCCAAACAGAAGTCGGGAATGTTCGCGAGATCACCCGCAGTCAGCGGTCGAGCGGCCTGCTTGCGTAACGCGTCCATTGGCCGAATCCCCCAGTAATCGGCACATGATCGGCAAGCGATCAGCCGCGGATCATCCCACATTCCGGACAAAAAAGACAAGATGCCGGTGCTCCGCCGAAGATCGAGGCCGCGTTGCGGCGCCTCGTTCCTGGGGACGGTCACAATGAATCGGAATGAAAGGGGTCAACATGGTTGCGTCGACACTGTTCAAGGAGCTTGGCAAAAGCGGGCTCGGCATCGGCATCGCGACGATAATCTTCTCAACGCCGGCACAAGCTTCGACGAGCGACTACACAGTCTCGGGCGCCGGAATAAACGCCACGATCTCGCTGACCTATTCAGCGAACCCCAACACCGGCACGCTCGGCACTTCGCCGAACACCAAGGACCCGGTCGGCTCCTATATCGTGACCGGAATCTCCGGCATCTTTTCGGATTCGAACATCGGCTTCAGCAATGTGCCGATCACCGGCATTGTTCTCAGCAATCCATCGTCGCCGACTTCGACCAACTTGCTCGCGCCGGCGAGCTTCGGCTTCTATCCAGTCGGTGCCGGACTACCCTCGCCTGAAGGTCTCGCTCCAGGCTTGTCCTACGACGATCTCTTCTACCCGGACGGATCGCCGCAAACGGCCAGCAGCTATCCATTCCACGGCGGCTATCTCGACATTTACGGCCTCATTTTTACGCTCGCCGGCGGCGACGCGGTGAACCTGTGGAGCAACGGCAACATGGGGTCCGGCGTGTTCTACGGAGCGGCGGTGACCGACGGCACCGTCCTGCTCGACCGCAAGAGCGGCCTCTCGATGACTGCCGTTCCCGAGCCCTCGACGTGGGCGCTGTTCCTGGTCGGGTTCAGCGCGATCGGTCTGGCGCTGCGGGCGAGGAGATCGCGGCTTGCGAGCGCCGCCGCCTCCTGAGCGTCAGATCATTCGGCAGAAGGGCGGCGGACCGGCCGTCGAGCATACATCGGGACGGGTGTGCGTCGTCTTCCAGTAACGCATGAGACCGAGCTTTTGCGCGAGCGCCGGAAAGGCCGGGCTGCGCCGCGCTGCGTCCATGCTCGGATAAAAAAGGATCTGCGATCCGTTCCCACCGGTCCAATATTCATCAACCTTGCGGAGGGCGACATCCGGCGCGCCGAGCAGTGCGATGAGGCTGACCGTCATTTCCGAATCGATATCCGGAAGTGCCGCCAGACCGGTGACCGCGGCCGCCTTTTGCTGCGGGTTGCCGGAGGCGAGCGCCTGGAACGCGGCCTCGACCGCGGTGCGGAACGGTGCCGGCACCTGGATCTGAGGGTTTGATGCAGCCTTCGCTCCGGCCGCATAATCGTGCGTGCGAAGCGCCATATTCTCTTGCACGATGTCCTTGAAAGCGGGATCGGGGCTGAGGTCTGCGGCAGCATCGAGCGGTGCTTTCGCCTCGTCGTCTTGCCCCGCCATCACGAACGACTGCGCATAAGCGACCTGGGTGTTGGGATTGAGCGGAAGCACCGCCACGGCACGGCGCAGCTCACTGTTTCCGGCGGCGATCCGGCCGACGTCGAGCAGCATTTGCCCATACATGTGATGCTCGCAGCCGCAGGCGAGCGGCCGCGCCGCAAGCGCGCGCTTGAACAGCCCTTCGCGTTCGACCAGCGCTGAATTGGGCAGGAGCACAGCCTTGTACGCCAGCGCCTCGCTGTTGCGCGGATCGATGCTGAGCGCCTTGTCCGCCGCCTTGATCCCGTCCTGCCGGAATGGCGCCGCTTGCGCCGGTGTGTCGGCGGAATCGGCCGAAGATACGTCGGCGATTGCTAGGGCTGACCAGCCCCAGGAGAAATCGGGCACCGCGGCGACAAGCTTTTGCGCGGAGTCGATCGCCTTGGCCGGGTCGCGATGCGTAAGGCTCGTCCAGAACTGGAAATAGGATGCCAGCGCCTGATCCGAGAGGGCGCCGGGATACGTGGAGGCGCCAAACAGCCCGAGGCGCACCCGCATGCTGGCGCTGACGCCCGCCAGATGGGGAACGCGCGCCTCCTGTGAGGACAAATAATCGCGACTATCCGTCCACAGGGTCGCGCCCGTGCGTTCATTGGTCAGGCGCGAGGTGACCTTGATCTTGTCGCCTTCGCGGCGGATCGTTCCCGCCAGCGCATAGGCGGGTGTATTGCCCGGCGGAGCGCTCGATGCTCGCGAGACCGAAACGATGCCGTCGTCGTTGAACGCCGCGTCGATCTCGTCGTCGAACGCCGCGGGCATGCTGGCGGGAAGGTCGGGCGAAAGCCGCTGGTAACCGGCGAGGCGGACCTGCATCGAATGGGTCGGGGCGGCGAAGTGGCGAAAGCCCAGCCACACGGCTCCCGCAAGAATGAGCAACAGCAGGATTGCGCCGCCAAGCACAAAAGGCCCGCGAGCACGGGCAGCGGAAAGATGTGGCCGAGCGGATTCGCCAGCCGGAGCGCCGGGAGCTGTTTCGCCGGCAATGTGCTGCAGTCGCTGGTTTAGGGAATCGACCGACTTGTCCCACCCGGCGAAGGCGTCGATCCACTGTCGCGTCGACAACTCGTAGGCGAAGGCGTCGCTCGGCTCCACGTCCTCGATCCTGAACGCCATCACGGGGACCCGGTACCGGCTGGCGAGCGACAGCTCCTTCTTGATCTCGTCCGAGTTGTTGGCGGCGTCGGAGAACACGAGCACCATCGCGCGTGCGTTGCGTAGCGCCTGGACGATCGCTTCCTGGTAATTTTCGCCGGGAGCAACGTCGCGGGTCGAAATCCAGCACTTCGTCCCGCGCCGCTCGATCGCCTTGCACAGCGAGAGCGCTTCCTTGCGGTCGCTGGTGGCGTAGCTGATGAACACCGGCCGCGCCTGGCCGTCAGCGTCGCTCGGCAATTTCTCGGGTTTGTTCACGGCTTCGCCCCCCCGGCCGGAAAGCGAAACGTTACGGGGATTTGGGATCAATGAGAAGCATTTAAGCGAGTGGCTATCAATCGACGTGCGGCGGCTTTCAAACCGGATGAACTCCGCAATGTCGAATGGGGCCGGACAAAAAACTGCGTCAGCGTTCGGCGCTACTCGCCTGGCTCAAACAGGTCCCGGTGCTGCCGCGGTTGCGAGCGGAGGTATTGCGGGGGAGCCTTGACCTTGCCGCCGAGCTCGGCGGCGGCGTGCCACGGCCAGCGCGGGTCGTAGAGCATGCCGCGGGCGAGTGCGACCATGTCGGCGTCGCCGGTGCCGACGATCGCTTCCGCTTGCTCGAACCCGGTGATCAGCCCCACGGCGACGACCGGCATGCCGACGGCGCGCTTCACTGCGCGGGCAAGCGGCACCTGATAGCTTGGCCCTACCGGGATCTTCTGGCGCGGATCGAGCCCGCCGCTGGACACGTGGATCGCCGCGCAGCCGCGTGCCTGGAGCGCCTGCGCGAACGCGATGGTCTGTTCGACGTCCCAGCCGCCATCGACCCAGTCCGTTCCCGACACGCGCATCGTGACGGGCCGGTCGGTGGTAAAGACCGCGCGCACGGCGTCGAACACTTCGAGCGGGAAGCGCATCCGGTTTTCCAGGCTGCCGCCATATTCGTCGGTCCGGCGGTTCGACAGCGGCGAGAGGAACTGGTGGAGCAAATAGCCGTGAGCGCCGTGGAGCTGAACGGCGGCGAGGTCCAGCCGGGCGGCTCGGATGGCGGCATCGGCAAAGCCCTGACGGATGCGGTCGAGACCGGCGCGGTCAAGCTCAAGCGGCGGATTCTCGCCTGCTTCGAAGGGAACCGGGGAGGGCGCCACGGTTTGCCAGCCGTTCGGCTCGCCGGGCGCAATCTGCTTGCCGCCGTGCCACGGCTTGTCGGTCGACGCCTTGCGTCCGGCGTGACCGAGCTGGATGGCGATCGGCATGTCCGACCAGCGCCGTACGCTGGCAAGCACGCGGGCCATCGCCTCCTCGTTGGCGTCGGACCACAGGCCGGTGTCGCCGTAGCTGATCCGTCCCTCCGGCGTGACGGCGGTCGCCTCGATCGTCAGCAGCGCCGCGCCGGACAGCGCCAGATGGCCGAGATGGATGACGTGCCAGTCGGTCATGCAGCCGTCCTCGGCCGAATATTGGCACATCGGCGCGATGACGATTCGGTTGGCGAGCTTGAGGCCGCCGACGTCGAGCGGGGTGAACAAAGCGGACATCTGGAGGGGACCTATTCGAATGGACGGGTGGCGTGCGGGCGCATGTCGGGTGCGCCTCGACGAACGTCAACGACGCAGCGGATAGCGCGCGACCTCTTCATAATGCGCGCCGTGACGCGACAGGCGGCTCTCGAACAGGATGAACTCGCCGACCTCGAAGGGCGCTGACGAGAGGCCGCGCGCCCGTTCCAAAAAGTCCGCCACCTCGCGCGATCGGCGCCCCTTCCAGCGCGCGAGCGTGATGTGCGGGTGGAAAGCCCGGCGCTCCGGCTCAAGGCCGACATTGACGCAGGCGCGCTCGACCTTGACGGCCAGCGCCGCCACCGGCGCTCGCGGCTCGACGGCTGCCCAGAGCGCGCCCGAATTGCGCTGCTCGAAGCGGCCGACGCCGGCGATCCGTAGGTCGAATGGCTCCGCCCGAATGCGAGTGAGCGCATCGGCGAGGTCGTTGGCGACCGGCCGCTCGACCTCTCCTACGAACCGCAGCGTGAGGTGCAGCTGCTCCTCGTCCTGCCAACGAAAATCCGCGCTGTCGTCCATGGCATCGATCAGCAGGTCGCGAATGTCTTCGGGCGGTCGAATGGCGACGAACAGGCGGTGCATGGCGCTACAATCGATGGCCCACCGCCGCGATCCACGTGCGGGCGATCGGCGCCATGTCGGTCGGGAGATCGTCGATCGGCGCCTCGATGATGCGCTCGACCTCCCACGACCAGCGCGGGGGCGAATAATGCACGTCCTCGACGATCAGCAGCGACTGCAGGTCATGGCGGAATGCGATGTCGCGCTCGAGTTCGCAGGCGAGGCGCACGCGCCCGTGCGAGGTCATTCCGATCTCTTCCTCAAGCTCGCGCACCGCCGCCGTCCGCGGGTCTTCGCCTGCCTCCCGGCCGCCGCCGGGCGGCCGCCAGCCGCGGGCATAGCGGAGCTTGACCAGGATCAGCTTGCGTTCCGGCGTGAACGCGAAGGCATGAGCGCCGCGGACGCTCGGGCGGCGGACGAACCAGCTTGCCTTCATCAGCTGGTACGCGCCGGTGAGGAGAACGCGAAGGAACGGATCGGCGAAGCTCACCCGCGCGGGTCTAGGCGCACATGGGCGGCAGTTCCAATCTTGGCTCGCCCATGCCACAACCGGACCGCGACGGGGGAATGGCGTGAGCGGCAAGGCTGATCTCGACCAGGATGAATATGAGAAGCTGCTCGAGCCGATGGCCGAGGAGCTGAGCGCGATGGCGCGCTGGGTCTCCGAAACCGGCCAGCGGATGGTGGTCATCCTGGAAGGCCGCGACACGGCGGGCAAGGGCGGGTCGATCGAGATGATCTCGCGCGTACTCAATCCGCGCCAGTGCAAGGTCGCCGCGCTGCCCGCGCCGGACGAGCGCGAACGAACCGAATGGTATTTCCAGCGCTACGTCGCCCACCTTCCGGCCAGGGGCGAGATCGTGCTGTTCGATCGCAGCTGGTACAACCGGGCGGGCGTCGAGAAAGTGATGGGCTTCTGCACACCAGAGCAGGCGCAGGCGTTCCTCAATGCCGTGCCGGACTTCGAGCGGCACCTCGTCGACGACGGCGTCATCCTGATCAAATACTGGCTCTGCTGCGACCAGGAGGTCCAGGAACGGCGTTTCGAGAAACGGCTCAACAGCCCGACGAAGCGGTGGAAGCTGTCGCCGATCGATATCAAGGCGCGGCAGCATTATGCGGACTACACCGAAGCGCGCGAAGCCATGCTCGCCGCCACGCACACCGAGTTCGCGCCGTGGACGCTGGTTGACTTCAACGACCAGCCGCTCGGCCGGCTGACGCTGCTGCGTGACCTGCTCGACCGCGTGCCGGACACCGATCTGCCGCTTCCGGAGATTGCCTGGCCGGCGCTCGGGCACGCGCCGCTGGAGGAACATTATGGCGTCCTGAAGCCGATCCCGAGCTACGTCGCGCCGGCGGAGGATCGTGGGCACCACGGCCATCATCATCATCATCATCATCACGAGACCAAGCATTGAGCTGAACGCCGCGGGCACGGCACTGACAAGGGGGACGGAAGATGCGCGCAGGAAAGCTGCTGCTACAGATCACCGCTTATTATCTGATCATCGGGCTGGTCGTGTTCCTGGCCCTCAAGATCTGGCCTGAAATGCGCGGGTACCTCCCGGTTGGCGGGGTCGAGCAGCTGATCACCGCCCCGACCAAGAATCCGCTCCAGGCGAGCGAAGCGGTCCGTGCGGCGCATGTCGCCAACCTCGGCCAGAGCATCTTCTGGCTGGTGGTCGCCATCGTCGCGGCGATCGTCGTCTCGCTGCCGGTGAGCTGGGTGTATATGGCGGTGCGCAGCGGTGAGCAGTACGACCAGTCGCTGGTCAACACGATCATCGTCCTGCCGATGGTCGTCACCGGGATCGTGATCATCGTCCAGAACTCGCTGGCGCTGGCGTTCAGCCTGGCGGGGATTGCCGGCGCGGTTCGGTTCCGCAACTCGCTCAAGAGCTCGGGCGATGCGTTGTTCATCCTGCTCGCCGTCGGAATCGGGCTCAGCGCCGGCATCGGGGCGATCGAGCTGGCCGCCGTCATCAGCATGGCGTTCAACTATTGCTTCACGATCCTGTGGATCACCGAATATGGCGAGCGCGACGGGATGAAGCGCTTCCTATCGGACTATGACGGATCGGATTCAGCGACCGTCGTGGTGATCAAGGAAGAGGCCTAGTTCAGGCAGGTCTTGAACACGCGGCCGCTGTCGACGTCGGCGAAGAAGCCGCGCAGATATTCGGCGGCGCGGCCCTGCTCACGCGGGTCGAGGCCGGGGATCGTCGCGAAGACTCCGAGGAATTGCGCCCGTCGCGCCGCCACCTGCGCCGCGATCGCCCGCGCCTGGCTGATGTGCGCGCAATAGCCGCGATAGAGGCGCTGCCGAACGCTGGTGATCGGCAGCCCCTCGGGCTGGATCGCGTAGGGAGCGTCGACCAGCCCCGAATAGTCGAAATCGTACGGCACCGGCTCAACCAGGGCGCCCGGGCGATCGGTCGCGAGCTTGACGTTGTGGCAGCAATCGTCGGCGGCGGGTCCGGCGCGCATCGACCAGTCGTAATTGCTGATCATATATTCGAACACTGCGACCCGCGCGGCGGCTTCCGGATCGAGCTGAGCGATCGGAATCTGCCCGCGAATGTGCGCGGAGCTGAGTCCATTGCGCTTGGCGACGTCGCCGAAATCCTCGAGGAAATAGCCGACCCGCGACACGTATGGTCGACCCTTTTCGTCGACGTAATCGACGGTGGCGAGCCGCGCCCGGAAGCTCAGCGGAGTCATCAGATTGTAGAGCCGGTAGGCGGAATATTCGGTCAGCACGTTCTGCTGGAATGACGGGTCGCGCTTGCAATGGGTGACCAGCTTCAGATTGTGCTGGTGGTGGAACAAAGTGCCCTTCGGCGCAGGCTGCGTGAGGTCCACCCGGAGCGGCGGAAAATCGCAGGTGTCGGACAATTTGCGGGTGATCCCGCGGGTGGTGAGCGTGATTGGATAGGTGATCCCGTCGACTGTCATGGTTGCCGGACGCGGGGTTTCGCCACGGTTCGAGACCAGTGAGCCGATCGGCCCCTGGATTCTCACCCGGATCGGCGCATCGCTGGCGAACAGCGGCGTCGGCTCGGAGCCGGCCTTGGCCAAAGCCGCGGAACCGCAAAGCGCCGTCGCTGCAAGGAACATCGATCTTTTCATAACCCCCCTCTTCATCCTCAGGGCGTCCGCGCCACCGTATGCGGGATCATCCGGTCGCCGACGATCTCGAGCCAGGTCAGCGGCCCGCCATAGGCCCGCGAAATGCCCGTATCGATGCGCGCCAGCCGCCCATTGCCGGTGATCTGAATGCCCGCCTTGCTCGGCGTGTGGGCGATGACCAGCCGCTGCGCTCCATAAGCGGCGAGCACGGCGTCGAGCTCCTGATCGGGGGTGAGCGGCGGCAACGTCGGCCTGGCTGTCGCACGCTCCGCCTGCGCATCCCCATCGGTCATCACCAGCCCGCGATACCAGAGGGGCCCGAGCGGATCGGTGAGCACGGAGGCCGGGCTCTCGTCTCCGGCCGCCATCGCCGCCGCGACGCGCCTGTTGATCGCCTCGATCGGCTGTTTGGAATATTCCGCGCTGATGCCGCCGTGGACGAACAGCGTCCCGCCGATCCGGACGATGGCCGGGTTGCGCGTTGCCCACTGACCGAGCTCGCCCGACGGTCCCCAGGCGAGCCGGTGCTCCACCCAGCCGAGCGGATGATCGCCCATCCACTTGAAGCGGACCTGGTCCGGCGTAAGCGAAGGATCCTGCGCCCGATAAGACGCTTCCACCTGCGCGCGCTCGGCTTCGTAGAGACGGTCGCGGCGCTGCGCCGACTGCGGGTCGACGAACGCGGCATATTCGCCGGCGGTCGTGTAGCGGTTGTCGCCGAGCAGGTTCATCGCTTCGTGATTGCCGAGCACCACGATGGTCTTGCCGCCGGCACGCGGCGCTTCCTTCTGGAGCTGCTGCAAGCTGCGGGCGATCTTCAGCGAATCCGCCCAGCGGTCGGTGATGTCGCCCATCTGCACCAGGATGGTCTTGCCGCCGGCCCAGTGCCCGGCAGCGTCCATCACTCCGGCATTGCGCGCGATTGCCTGCCACGCCTCGAAGTCGCCGTGGAGGTCGCCGACGGCGACGATTCGCTGCGGTTGCTGGGCAGGGACGGGCACGCTCATCAGGGCCGCCACCGCCGCGATGGCAATGCGCGTAAACCGCTTGAGGCGGGCCGCCGAAACGCCCCTGGACATGCCCGCACTGTCGCACCGACCCAGCCGAACGGCAATGCCATTACTCGGGCGTATTCTGAACAGCTGTTCATCGAAGATGGCAAATGTCGTGTTTTGCTTGAAGTCCCCCCGGGGTTCCACGATATTCATAACAGCGAACGGGCCTTTCGCCCGCGCGAAGGAGATCGAATGGCCAACTGGCAAGACCCGCAAACGACCGGCGTCACCGCCGCGACGGTAGGCGTCCCGCGCGCCACCCGCGATGCGGGCCTACGGTCGTACATGCTTTCGGTGTACAATTACATGGCGTCCGGCGTGCTGCTGACCGGCATCGTCGCGATGCTGTTCGCCAACAGCAGCCTCATCAACCTGATCGCGACGGTCAATCCGGCGACCGGCCAGATTCAGGCGACGCCGCTGTTCTGGATCGCGTTGTTCGCTCCGCTGGCAATCATCTTCGCCTACCGGTTCGCCCTCGGCCGCATGAGTGTCGCCACCGCCCAGGCGCTGTTCTGGGTATATGCCGGGCTTGTCGGCGTTCAGATGTCGAGCCTGTTCCTGGTCTATACCGGGGTGTCCATCGCGCAGACGTTCTTCGCGACAGCGGCCGCGTTCCTGGGGCTCAGCGTCTGGGGCTACACGACCAAGCGCGACCTGTCCGCCTTCGGAACGTTCCTCATCATGGGCGTCGTCGGCATCTTCATCGCGCTGCTGATCAACATGTTCCTGCGCTCGCCGGCGCTCGATCTTGCGGTCAGCGCGATCGGCGTGCTCGTGTTCGCCGGACTCACCGCCTACGACGCGCAGAAGATCAAGAGCATCTACTTCGCCGTTTCGGGCAGTGGGGAGGCGATGGCGAAGACCGCCGTGATGGGCGCGCTCAACCTCTACCTCGACTTCATCAACATGTTCCTGTTCATGCTGAGATTCATGGGCAGCCGCCGCTAAACCCGGCGCCAAACAGCACAAAAGAAGAGGGCCGTCGGAGCGATCCGGCGGCCCTTGTTGCATGTGGGCAATTCCGGTCCTGCCCTGGGTGTAAGCGGATGGTGGGCAGGACCGGTTTTGTGCAAGCACCCGGGGGGTAAGGCTGGGTGCGAAACCGTGCTTAACCGAGTCGCCGTTAAGCTTCGTCAAAGGGACATGGTTACCGCGTTCGCAAGGACATCGCGGAAAATCCAAGCCGCGCACGGATTGTCGGCTGGGCCCGATCTGTGGAAAGGAACGCTCGTACGCCGCCAGGGAGGCTTCCGATGTGCGATAGCGACAATCACCAGGGATATATCGTCGACACCGGGTTCACGCGCCGGTCCGCCGTGCTCACCATGTCTTCGGCTGTTGCGCTGGCGGGCGTGCCGACGGCGGCGTTCGCGGCCGATGTGACGGAGACCGACGTCATGGTCCCGACGCCCGACGGATCGGCGGACGCCGTCCTGTTCCACCCGGCTGGATCGGGTTCCTGGCCGGCGGTGCTGATGTGGCCCGATATCCTCGGCTTAAGACCGGTATTCCGCGACATGGGCCGCCGGCTCGCCGCCGCGGGCTATACCGTGCTGGTCCCCAATCCCTTTTACCGCAGCAAGCGCGCGCCGATCGTTACCGGAGCGTTCGACTTCAACGATCCCAAGCAGCGCGACCGCATCATGAAATTGCGCTCGGCCCTCACCGACGCCGACGTCGACAAGGATGCCGCTGCGTTCATCACCTTCCTCGACAGCCGGAAGCAAACCAACCGCCGCAAGCCCGCGGGGGTGCAGGGCTATTGCTTCGCCGGCCCGCTCGCCTTCCGCACCGCCGCGGTCCGGTCGGACCGGATCCGGGCTGTCGGCAGCTTCCATGGCGCCGGGCTGGTGACCAAGGGCCCTGACAGCCCGCACCTGCTGATCCCCAAGACGAAGGCCAGCTTCGTCGTCGCGATCGCGCGCAACGACGACCAGAAGCAGCCCGATGCGAAGGACATTCTGAAAGCGGCCTTCGCGGCGGCCAGGCGGCCGGCGATCGTCGAAGTGTACCCGGCCGACCACGGCTGG
>JAICXF010000085.1 GCA_025981625.1 Sphingomonas sp.
ACCGTTGTCATCACCGTGCAGGTCGGCGAGCATCTTCGGCGCGGCCTTGAGCCCGAGCTCCCGCAGCAGGCCTGCGTCGGCTTCGATGCGTCCGTCCTCCCGCACGAGCAGCGGCCGGGCCGGCGAAATCTCCAGCAGGGCGGCGTTGGCTCGCGCGGCTTCGAGGACGCGCTCGGCAAGCTGGAACCGCCGAGCGGCGGCGAGCGACAGCGCAACGGCAATCCCGACCCACAGCAGGGCGAGAGCCGCAATGATCACGCCTGCCTCGCCTACCGCGCCCATGCCCTGCGCTGCGCTACCCCCTCGCTCATCGATTCATACGGCCAAGCCTCGCCCAAAAGAAAGGGCGGGAAGCCGAAGCTCCCCGCCCCTGCTCTGCTTCGACCTCGGCATTGCTGCGAGGCCGCCGCGAACGCTTACTTCAGGTCGAGAACTGCGCCGCCGTAGAAGAAGTGGCCGTAGTTGTTGTAGATGCCCGACCCCGCGCCGGCGCCGGTCAGGCCGAGCGGCGGCAGGCGGTTGAACACGTTGTCGACACCCAGATAGAACTGGTACTTGTTGATCGTGTAGTCGAGCCGAAGGTCGTGGTACCAGACCGCACCCGTGTTGATGCGGTCGGCAACGTCGGCATTCTGCGGCGGACGGCCTTCGAATGAGTGGGTGTCCTCATACGGGAACTCGCTCATCGATCCGATGTACCGCAGCGTGTGGCGCAGGTTGAACTTGCCGATCCCCAGGTTCGAAATGAGCGTACCGGAGAAAACAGGGTCGCCGAGCTCGCTCAGGATGCGATCGCCGAAATTGGGATTGTTGAAGTCCGTGAAGTTCGTCCGCTCCAGCGTGTACGTGGCGAACGCACGCTCGTCGAGGCGGATGCCGTTGGCGAAGCGGTGCCTGTACGACACGTCAAAGTCGATGCCGCGCGAAATCTGCCTCGCGAAGTTGAAAGGCTGCTGAATCGCGGCCGGCGTACCGAAGTTCCCGAACTGATCGCGCGGGAAGACAAGCGGACAGAACTGGTTGTTGATGCTCGGCAGATCGACGCACTGGTTGATAACGTTCTGCGCCGACAGCTGCGAGATCAGGTTCGTCACGGTGATGCGGAAATAGTCTGCGCTGAAGCTGAACCCTGGCAGGAAGCGCGGCGTCAACACGCCGCCCAGCGTCAAGCTCTTACCCGTCTCCGCCTGCAGCCCGCTATTGCCCCGATCCTCAACCTGAGGCGTAAACTGCTCAACGAGGCAATTGATGAAGGGACTGCCGACCGGAGTCTGAGCGGTGATGCATGGCGAACCCGGAAGAATCGTCGTCGGAACACCGAGCGCGGCGCAATTCGCGGCACGGTTCGGATTGTCGCCGATGAAGCGCTGGTCGCACGGGTCAGTGATATTGGCAAAATCGACCGTCGGCGGCGTGAACAAATCGTTCAGCGTCGGGGCGCGCACGGACTTCGAGTAGTTGCCGCGCAGCCGGAGACCGGAAAGCGGTGACCAGATCGCATTAGCGTTCCAGGCGAACGTATTTCCGGACAGCGAGTAATGCGAATAGCGTGCAGCGCCGGAAACACTCAGCTCGTGCGCGAACGGCAGGTCCTTCAGGATGGGGACGTTGAGCTCGCCGAAGGCCTCCGACACCTTGAAGGCAGGCGGATTGAATTCCGGGAAAGCGTTGAAGAACGTGCCGCCGGGAGTTCCGCTGACGGCATCCGGGTGCGACTCGGCCGTCTCCCGCCGGTATTCGCCGCCAACCGAGAAGCCCACCGGCCCGCCCTGCAGGCTGAACCATTGTGAGCTGTCGCCGCTCACAAATCCCAGCAAGTCGAGCTCGGACGCCTTCTGAAAGAGGTTAGAAGTGCGCGTCACATAATTGATCGCGGCCTGGCTTGCAGCGCCCTCGCCGAAGAGATCGAGCGGAACGCAGCCCGGCGCATCATTGGTCGGATCCGCGTCGGCATTCACACCGCAGACGATGTTGCCGCTGGCATCGCGAACCGCATCGAGCGCCAGAGCGAACGGCCCCGGAGTGCCGTCGGGATTCATCACGAACAGGTCGTTGTGCTGCTGATTGTCCTGCTTCGTGTGGCCGTAGTTGAGCGAGACTTCGTAGTGCCAGTCATCGTTGAAATCGCCGGTGATGCCGCCGACAATTCGGTAGGTGGTGCGAAGGTCGATTTCCTTGCGCGCGCCAAGGTCCACGTTGAAGCGGCTGATCGGAATAGTCCCGATCCGATTCCCCTCGGCGTCGGTGCCGCAGACACCGAAGTCAGAGAGGACACCAAACGCCTGATCATTGAGGAATGGATTGCTGCACTGCAGGCTCGGGACGACGGTCGTGCCGAAAGAGCCCTCGAAGAACGTGTGAAGATCGCCGGCGAAGAACGTCGGCTGGAATTCTTGATGGACCTTCTGGTGAACGTAGGTCGCTTCGATGAACGGCTTCAGCGCGTCTGAAACATCGAAGTGACCGATGACGTTCGCCGAGTAGCGGTCGCGGCCAACTGCCAGATCGCCCGTTTCGCGCAATGTCGATCCGCCCAGCGGGTCAGGGCTGACTACGTCGCCGAAAACGACGTGCCCGTTAGGAGCGAAAAGAAAGTTCTTCGTCGGAACCTGCGAGAAGACGAGATTCCCGGTCGGGTCGAACGTAAGTACCTGTCCACTGCCGAAAACAAAGCCAGAAATCTCACCGCCGTTCGTGATGAACTCATCGCGGACCTGACCGTCCCTTTTGTTTCCGCAAACGAGAGTGTTGTCCGGAATCCCGTCACCCTGGGGCGGTTCGCCGCGCGTATCGTCGGTCGGCTCGTAGGCGCAGACGTCCGCGAAATTATCGCGATCGCGGAAGAACAGCTCGCCGGCATGCGTGAATTCGAGATTGGCCGCGATATTTCCGCGGCCGTCGGCGAAGTTCGTGCCGATCGTCGTCGATACGAAGTCCACGGGACGATCGCCGTATTTCGAAATGCCGCCCTGCCCGCGGATGCGGAAACCGTCGAAATCCTTCTTGAGGACGAAGTTGACGACACCGGCGACGGCGTCGGAACCGTAAACGGCTGATTCACCGCCCGTCACCACGTCGACGCGGTCGATCAGGTCCTGGGGAATGTTGTCCACGTCGACGACGAAGTCGCCGACCGCGCCCGTGACGAAGCGGCGGCCGTTGACCAGCACCAGGGTACGGCTCGTTCCAAGACCGCGAAGATCGAGGAAATTCTCGCCGGCGGTGCCGATGAACCGGCCCGAGTTCTGCTGGCTGAAGGTCGAGCGCAGGGCGGGCAAGTCGTTGAGCGCATCGCCGACGCTGACCTGGCCCTGCTGGGTCAGCTCGTCCTGGCTGATCGAGGTGATCGGCACCGGCGATTCGAGGTTCGGACGCCGGATGCGCGAACCGGTGACGACAATCGCGTTTGAATTGCTTTCATTGGCGGTCGCGCCCGTTGCCGTGGTGACCTGGCCGGTAACACAGCTGCCATTCGTCGAAACCGTCCCCGGCGGGCAAGGTGGCGGGTTCGCCACGTCCGGCAATGGCGTAGGCGCGTTCGGCTGGTTCTGGGCAAAAGCCGGGGTCGCGGCAAGCGCCGCGATCGAAACTGTGGACAGGATGAACGGAGTAAATCGGCGCATGGCTCGCGGGTCCCCTCGCATAATCGGAAATCGGAAAATCCGAGCGAGACGGTGGTTGAAGGCAACCGAAAATGGAACAAGCTATTTCAAACCAAAGGCGAAATCGCGGACTGCTGTTACATTAATGCAACATTCATCTAACTGTCATCTCACCGACAGTTCACCGCTCGTCGAACGATCCCGCCCGCTTGTCGAAACCTAGTAGCGGTAGTGATCGGGCTTGAACGGGCCGTCCGGCGAAACGCCGATATAGGCCGCTTGCTTGTCGCTCAGCTCCGTCAACTTCACACCGAGCTTGTCGAGGTGGAGCCTGGCGACCTTCTCGTCGAGATGCTTTGGCAGCACGTACACCTCGTTCTGGTACTGGTCGCCCTTGGTGTAGAGCTCGATCTGCGCCAGCACCTGATTGGTGAAGCTCGAGCTCATGACGAAGCTCGGGTGCCCGGTCGCATTGCCTAAGTTCACCAGCCGCCCCTTGGACAGCACGATGATCTTCTTGCCGTCGGGGAACTCGACCTCGTCGACCTGCGGCTTGATCTCGGTCCACTTCATATTGGCGAGAGCGCCGATCTGAATTTCGGAATCGAAGTGGCCGATATTGGCCACGATGGCGCGGTGCTTCATCGTCCGCATATGATCGATCGTGATCACATCCACATTGCCGGTCGCCGTGACGAAGATATCCGCGCGC
>JAICXF010000073.1 GCA_025981625.1 Sphingomonas sp.
GGAGCGGTCGGCGTTCAGCTCGGCACGCGCTTCGTCTGTGCGTCGGAGAGCATCGCGCATCCGAACTTCAAGAAGGCGTTCATCCGCGCCTCTGCGCGCGATGCCATCCCGTCAGTGCAGATCGATCCCCGCTTGCCGGTGATTCCGGTGCGCGCGCTCAAGAACCAGGAGATGGTGAATTTCGCCGCCAAGCAGCGCGAGGTCGCTGACCTGCTCGACAGCGGCGAGATCGAAATGGCCGAAGCGCAGCTCCAGATCGAACATTATTGGGCGGGCGCGCTGCGCCGCGCCGTGATCGAAGGCGACATCGAGACTGGTTCAGTGATGGCCGGTCAGTCGGTGGGCATGGTCCAGCGCGAGGAACCGGTCGCGGCGATCATCCAGGAACTCATCGACGAAGCTGCCGCGGCCCTCGAGAGCCGCGGCTAGGCTGCGCTACCAGCGGCGGTAGTGGCGGTAACCGCCGCCGCCTATCCCGATGGAGATTCCGAAGCTCGAGCTCGGATAGGTCGGATAGCTATAGTAGCTCGGATATCCGTAATAGGCCGGATAGCCATAGCTGTACGCCGGATAGGCGTAGCTGTAGCTCGGATAGGCATAGCTGTACGCCGGGTAATAGCGGTACGGCGAATAATAGCTGTAGTAATAATGGCGATAATGATGCCGATAGTGGTGGCGGGCGTCGGCGGGCGACGCGATCAGGGCTGCCGCGCCGGCGGCGATAAGCAATGCTGATTTCAACATAAGAGGCCTCTTGGAACGCTCGTGGGGCGCAACTTGCCCGCACTCGAAAAGACATAACGAGCGGTGGAGAGCGCCCGTTTCCGGGTAACGCCGGACCGAGGCAGAGCGTCGGCGAGACGCCGCCAATCGAAACAATAATGCGCTTGCGCGGTTTCGGTGCGTTGACGTGACCCATCGGCTAATGGGGCAAGCATGGTCGATTTGTTCGACGGTTTTTTTGGTGCAGGCTTCGAATGCTCGTCGCATCGGCGGCGCGACGGCGTTCGTCTCGACCTCATCCGGGCCACCGGCCACGACAAGCATGTGCGGCAGGATTACCGCATCTGCGCCGAGCTCGGCTTTCGGACCATTCGCGATGGCCTCCGCTGGCACCTCATCGAAAAGTCGCCTGGCAAATACGACTGGTCGAGCTGGCTCCCGGCGCTCGAAGCGGCGGAGGAGTTTGGCGTCCAGGTCATCTGGGACCTGTTCCACTACGGCTCCCCCGATCATGTGGACCAGGCGGGCGAGGACTTTCCCCAGCGCTTCACCGATTTCGCGATGGCCGCGGTGGAAGTGCAGCAGTCGGTCAGCGGTGGACCGCCGTTGCTGTGCCCGCTGAACGAGATCAACTTCATTTCGTGGGCGGTCGAGGTCGACTATTTTCCGCATGTCGGACCCGACGAGGTTGGCTGGTTCAAGCGCCAGCTCGTCCGCACCGCGACGACGGCGGCCCGCTGCATCAAGGAGCATTGGCCTCGCTCGGTCCTGGTTTGGGCCGAACCCCTGATCCACGTCGCCCCGCACGATCATCGCCGCCGATCGGTGCGGGCCGCCGAGCACAATCGTCAGGGCATGTTCGAGGCGTATGACTGGATCATTGGGCGAGCTGCGCCGGAACTCGGCGGCGATCCAGCCTTCGTCGATCTCGTCGGACTCAATTACTACCCGCATAATCAGTGGTATTGGGAAGGGCCGACCATCCCGATGGGGCATCACGAATATCGTCCGCTGGCCGACATGCTGATCGAAATGACGGAGCGCTACGGCAAGCCGGTCTTCCTCTCGGAGACCGGCGCCGAAGGTTCGGCCAAGCCGTCCTGGCTTCATTATGTCTGCAACGAAGTGCGCGATGCGATGAGGCGGGGCGCCGATATTCGTGGCATCTGCTGGTATCCGATCACCGCCTATCCCGGCTGGGACAATTCGCGTCATGCCGAGACCGGCCTGTTGTCGACCGTGGTCGCGAACGGGACTCGTCACGTCGACCAGCGGCTGTTGGAAGAGTTCGAGATTCAGCGCGAGCAATTCGCCCGAATGTTGGAGAAGCCGCCTCGGGCCATCGCGGGACGGGGTCGCTAGTCCGGTCGCGGGTAGGTGATCTTGCCATTCGCGACCTGAGCCGCCGGCGTGAGCTTGGCCGGCTCAACCCGGTCCTCGCCCATCAAATGGCATACGTCGCGGCCATCGGCGAGCAGATAGTCGGCGATGATCCGGCGATGGCAGCGCCACCAAACAGCCTCGGCGCACATGATCGCGCAGCGCTGCGTCGCGGCAACGGCAAGGAGCTCGTCGAGCGCCGCGGCAAACTCGGGCGACAAGGCGTAGTCGGCGTAATTGTGGAAGCTCTGGTTCTCCCAGAATGCGTTCGTCTCCGGCGGCACGATCGCTGAACGGCCGCGAAGGCCGCCGAGGCCGGCGATGCGCTTGTAGCTGACCTGGTATGCGGCAAGCGCGTCGCCCAGCACGTCCTCGTTGTACTGCGGGTTGCGCCGGGAACGGGGAACGGTGCGTACATCGACGACAAGGTTGACCGCCCCGCGGCGAAGCAGCTCGATGAACTCCGCTATCGTTCGGGTCGAGTGACCCACCGTAAAGATCGGGAGCGCGTCAGGCATCTTCCCGATAACGCTTCACGCAAGCTCAGGTGACTGGCGCGGGCCTCGGGTCATCGGATGGTGTCCCGACATAGGGCCAGCCGTCCTTCCATTCGATCTTGTCGATCATCAGGATCCGCCGGCTGTTGATTTCGTCCTGCTGCGTCTGCCGTGGCCGGTTCACATCGATCGCGTGGTAGAGGATCCACACCTGCCCCGCCTTGTCCTCGACGATGCAATTGTGTCCCGGCGCAAGCCACCGATCGCACTTCTCGAGGATCAGACTGTGCGGCACGCCCTTGGCCTGCTCGAGCGTCTCGAACGGCCCGGTCGCGCTCTTCGACCGGGCGACCATCACGCCATATTCCGCGTCGGGACCGCAGCAATTGTCGCCCGAGTAGAAGAGATAATAGAAACCATCGTGCAGGATTACCCAGCAGGCTTCGACCAGCCGCGGGAACAAGCCGTTCTTGCCATTTGGCCAGATGAGATCGGTGGCCGAGCTCTCAAGCGCGAACGACATCCGATCGGCGTCCAGCTCTTGCACCTTGATCGGCTGAAATCCTGATCCCCAATAAAGCAAGTGCTTGCCCGTCGCGGGGTCATCAAAGGCCATCGGATCGATATATTCAAAGCCGGCACCGAGCAGCAGCGGCATGCCCATGTCGACGAATGGACCGGCGGGGGAAGACGCGGTCGCAACTGCAAGCGCATGGCCGCGCTCGTGGAGATGGCAGACGTCGGGCGTCGCCGAATAATACATATAATAGGTCGAGCCATCGAAAATCACGCTGGGCGCCCAGAAGTCCTGAGTCGTCTGCGCCCACTCCGGTTTCTCCGGCAACGCGTCACCAAGTATTTCCCACGCGATGAGATCGGCCGAGCGCGCCACCTGGATGTTGATCCACTCCCCGTTGCGCAGACTTTGCGTCGCGTAGGCATAATAATAGCCGTCCGGCGCCTGGATCACGGCGGGATCGGGAAAATCGCTGTCGAGGATTGGATTGACGTAGCAGCGCGACGCCTTGGCTACGGCCCCGCCCATGGAGAAATCTTTGGAATCGACTGCAGTTCGCATGGTACCGGCATATGGGGTGAAGGGCCGCTCGGAAAGCGGCTTTGATGGTGAAGGCTTTTCTCGTCCATTCACGATGAAGCAGGGCTTAAGCCCCGAAGCTTAATTTCAAATTGTCGGGCTTTGAGCGGGCCGCCGCGCGTGACACGCGCTTGCTCCATCTGATAGCCGCAGGCGCATGGCCACTTCCGCCGCGAGTTCCGCCCGCGAAATCTTGACGGGTCTCCATGCCATCATGGCGCGGCGCGGGTCGGCGCAGAGCAAGCTCGACCAGGTCGTCAACCTCATCGCCGACAAGATGAACAGCGACGTCTGCTCGATCTATTTGCTGCGCGACAACAACCTTGAGCTGTTCGCGACCCACGGCCTCAGGAAAGAAGCGGTGCACGTCACCCGCCTGCGGATGGGCGAGGGCCTCACCGGTACCATCGCCGCCGAGGGCCGCATCCTCAATCTCGCCGAGGCCGCCGAGCATCCCGCCTTTGCGTACAAGCCGGAGACGGGCGAGGAACGATTCCACAGTTTCGCCGGCGTCCCGATCGTGCGGCTCGAAAGCCCGGTCGGCGTGCTCGCCGTCCAGCATGCCGAGCCGCGCCGATACGAGGACGTCGAGATCGAGGCGTTGCAGACCGTCGCGATGGTCCTTTCCGAGATGATCGCGGGCGCCCGCCTGGTCGACGGAGCGCGGCGGAGCCGGCTCCGCAGCGCCGGGCCGCTACGCCTGCCCGGCCTCCGCCTGGTCGCCGGCATGGCCAAGGGGCAGGCCGTGTTCCACGAACCGCGGATCGTCGTCGAGCACACCGTCGCCGAGGACATCGAAGCCGAGCGCGAGCGTGTCTATTCGGCCTTCCGAAAGATGCGCGAGCAGATCGACAACATGGCGCGCGACGCCGAGTTCGGAACCACCGGCGAGCACCAGGAGATCCTGGAGACCTACCGCATGTTCGCCTATGACGAGGGCTGGTCGCGGCGGATCAACGCGGCGATCGACAGCGGCCTCACCGCCGAGGCGGCGATCGAGCGGGTCCAGCAACGCACCCGCGCGCGGATGCAGGAGATCGACGACCCGCTGCTGCAGGAGCGCATGCACGACCTGGAGGACCTCTCCGGTCGGCTGCTGCGCATCGTCTCCGGCCGCATGGGAACTGCGGCACAGACCGGACTCACCCGCGATTCGGTCCTCATCGCGCGCAATCTCGGACCCGCCGAGCTCCTCGAATATGACCGCCGGCGCCTGAAGGGCGTGCTGCTCGAGGAGGGCTCGCTCACCTCGCACATGACGATCGTCGCGCGGGCGATCGGCGTTCCGGTGATCGGCCGCCTGAACGACATCCGCCACAGCGTGGAGGAGGGCGAGACGATCCTCGTCGACGGCGACAATGGCAGCGTCATCATCCGTCCCGACCGCCGGCTGCTCGCGAACTTCGAGCACCGGATGACGCTCAGCCAGCAGCGCCGCGCCGAGTTCGCCGCGATCAAGAACCTGCCGGCCAAGACCACGGATGGCGTCGAGGTCAGCGTCATGGTGAATGCCGGCCTCGCCGAGGATGCCCTGTCGTTGCCGATGACCGGCGCCGAGGGAATCGGCTTGTTCCGCACCGAATTCCAGTTCCTCGTCTCGGCAACGCTCCCCGGCCGCGACCGTCAGCAAAGGCTCTACACGCGCGTGCTCGAAGCTGCTGGCGATCGGCCCGTGATCTTCCGGACGGTCGACATCGGCGGCGACAAGGCGCTGCCTTATCTCTCCGACGAGGGGGACGAGCACGCCGAGAACCCGGCCATGGGCTGGCGCGCGTTGCGGCTGTCGCTCGACCGCTCGACGCTGATGAAGGCGCAGGCCCGTGCCCTGATCGAAGCGACCGCGGGCAAGGTTCTTCGAGTCATGTTTCCGATGATTTCCGAGCCATGGGAATATGAGCAGGCGCGCGCTCTGTTCGAAGAGCAGGTTGACTGGGCGCGCAGAGGGCATCGCAAGGTGCCCAAGCGAATCGAGTTCGGGGCGATGCTCGAGGTCCCGAGCCTGGCCGAAATGCTCGACCAGCTGCTCCCGCGAGTCGATTTCATCTCGATCGGCACGAATGACCTCACTCAGTTCCTGTTTGCCGCCGATCGCTCGGACCCGCGTCTGGCCCAGCGCTACGATTGGCTCAGCCCCGCGATTCTGCGGTTTCTCAAACGGGTTCTTGATCAGGTGCGCGAAGCGGGCGTTCCGGCGCGGGTGTGCGGCGAGATGGGCGGCCGGCCGCTCGAGGCGATGGCGCTTATCGGGCTCGGGGCCGATCGATTCTCGATCACTCCGGCTTCCGTGGGGCCGCTCAAGGCGATGGTCCGTTCGCTCGATGCGTCGGCGATCCGGGCTCGAATGGATCAGCTGCTCGCGAAACCGCCGCGCGATACGCGCAAGGCGCTCAGCGAGTGGGCACGCCGGCACAACGTTGTGATTGAATGACCGGCGGTTGACACTCGGGCTGGAGCCCTCAAACAGAGCATATGCCCAAGCGTGATCCCGAACCCGAGGCGGTGAACGAGGAATCGCTCGCCGCCGAGTTTCCGACGGTCGGCGAACGCCTGCGCGCCGCCCGCGAAGCCAAGAAGATCAGTCTCGAGGACGTGGCCGCGCAGACCCGGATCCCGCGGCGGCACCTCGCGAGTATCGAGACCGCGGACTGGGACAGCCTCCCGGCGCCGACCTACACGGTCGGATTCGCCAAGAGCTATGCCTCGGCGGTTGGCCTGGATCGCACCGAAATCGGCGACCAGCTGCGCGAGGAAATGGGGGGGCAGCGCTTCGCCTCGACGTCGGCCGACGTGTTCGAGCCGGCGGATCCGCGGCGCACCATGCCGAAATCGGTGGTGATCGGCGCGATTGTCGCGCTGATTGCGCTGGTCGTACTGTTCAGCTGGCTCAACAAAAGATCGCTGGAGCCATCCGCCGAGACCAACACGCCGGCTGCGACCGTTGCTGCGCCTACAGCGTCGGCGCCGCTGCCATCGCCGTCGCCCTCGCCGAGAGCCGGTCCGACCGCGGTGCAGCCCGTCGTCCTCACCGCCACTGATGCTGTCTGGCTGCAGGTCAGCGAGCGCGGCGGGGCGACGCTATTCTCGGGGATGCTGCAGCCCGGACAGACCTATTCGGTCCCGGTTACCGCGACCGCCCCGGTGCTCAAGACCGGCAAGCCCGAGGCGCTCAGGATCAGCGTAGGCAGCACGGTCGCTCCGCCTGTCGGACCGCCGGCGAAGACGGTGTCGAACGTCAGCCTGCTCGGCCCGGACCTGCTCAAGGGCCCGGCAACGGCATCAGCGACCGCGGCAACGCCTCCGGCTCTAGGGGCGCGCTCGCGGGCAGCCGTTGCCGCTCCCGCGGCGCCGGCTGCAGTGGGCACGGCGCCGACCACCAACACCGGTCAGTAGGATTCATCGCCGCGCAAGGCGCGCTTGTGCAATGA
>JAICXF010000069.1 GCA_025981625.1 Sphingomonas sp.
CGAAGGGCTCGGCGATCGCGGCAGCCAGTTGTCCGGCGGTGAGCGGCAACGGCTGGTACTCGCCCGTGCCCTGCTGAGGAACCCGAGCTTGCTGATCCTCGACGAAGCAACCGCCGCGCTGGATGCGGCCGGTGAGGCAATCGTCCTGGACCGAATCAAGGCGCTCGAGCCGCGGCCGGCGGCGCTGCTCGTCGCCCACCGCGATTCGACCCTGCGCCATTGCGATTCGGTGCTGTCGATCCAACATCGGACGGTGCCGTCCTCCGAGGGCAAGGAAACGGGTTGATGAAGGTCGGGAAACTTGTGCTGCTGGGGTTCGCGCTTGCCGGCGCGCCGTGGGCAGTTGCCGCGCAGGCGCCGCAGGAGCGGCAGACTCCGAAGAACTGGAGCTATGAAGTTGGCCAGCGCGGGCAACGGATCGCCCGGCCCAATCGCGTGACCAATCCCGACGGCAGCTGGCGCGAGGAAATCCGGCAGGGAAATTGCGTGACCATCAAGGAACGCTCGGCAGCCGGCGAGTACAAGGAAACCCGGCAGTGCAATCCGGTTACGCCCTCGCCGCAGCGCTGAACATCATTTCGCGATATCGAACTTGCCCTTCGGGCGCTGCTTGATGACGCAGTCGGGCAGGCCGGTGCCCGGGATATCCTTGCAGTCGCGCACCTGGGCGCTTCCGTCCGGCCCCGCGAAGATCGCCCAGTCCCGCGGCGCGCCCTTGTCGTACTCGCAATGCGCCATCCACATGTCGAGGTTCTTGTAGGTGCCGACGAAGCCCGCGTCGGTGACCCGGTTACAGCGGTAGCCGGCATCAAAGATCGCGCGCTTGAGGCCGATCGCCAGGTTGAACGCGTCTAATTGGCGAAGCTGCTTCTGCTCATCCGACTGGACGCGGATCACCGGCTGGTTGGTGGATTGCTTTGCGCCATTGTCGTTGCAGCCCGAGATCGACAGCGCAGCGCACAAGGCGAGGTACGGCAGAGAGCGCATCACTTTCTCCTTCATCCTGCATAACGAATGCGGACGCGACCGGCTGCAGCCTTTGCCCTGGCAACCGCATCATCGACATCGCTCCCACGCGCGAGGGCGACGCCCATTCGGCGATTCTTGAGCGTCTTCGGCTTGGCGAAGATCCTGAGGTCGACCGGATAGCCGGGTGCACCGAGCGCAAGCGATTCCGCTACGCCTTCGAACGAGAAATCGTCGCTTTCCTTGTCCCCCAGGACCACCGCCGACGCGGACGAGCCGGCAAGCTCGATCGACGGGATCGGCAGGCCGAGGATCGCTCTCAGGTGAAGCTCGAACTCGTTCGGGAATTGCGAGATCAGGGTCACCATGCCGGTGTCGTGCGGACGCGGGGACAGCTCCGAGAAAATCGCCTGGTCGCCACAGACGAAGAATTCGACCCCGAACACGCCGTGACCGCCCAAGGCGTCCACCACCTTGCGCGCCTGGGAACGGGCCGAGTGGAGCGCTTCACGCGGGATGGCTGCGGGCTGCCAACTCTCGCGATAATCGCCGAGTTCCTGGCGATGCCCGATCGGCGGGCAGAAGATCACCCCATCCTTGGTTGCGACCGTGAGCAAGGTTATCTCGCTGTCGAAGGTTACGAACTCCTCGACGATCACGCGCGGCCGGTCGCCGCGCATGTTGGCGACGGCATAATCCCAGGCGCTGCCGACCTCTTTGGCGGAGCTGACGGTGCTTTGGCCCTTGCCCGAGCTCGACATCACCGGCTTGATGACGCACGGCACCCTCACGTCGACGGCGGCCGCAATTGCTTCTTCCCGGCTCTCCGCGAACCGGTATCTGGAAGTGACCAGCCCGACTTCGCGGGTGGCGAAGTCCCGGATCGCGTCGCGGTTCATGGTCAGCTGGACCGCCTTGGCCGACGGCGCGATCGGCCAGCCTTCCTGTTGGAGCTCGCCCAGTGTGGCGGTATCGATCGCCTCGATCTCGGGTACGATCACGTCGGGCCGGTACTTCTCGACGGCCGCTCGAACTGCATTGCCGTCGAGCATCGGGAAAACCTCGGACGCATCCGCCATCTGCATCGCCGGCGCATTCGGGTAACGATCGCAAGCGATCACCCGGCAGCCAAGCCGCTTGGCCGCGATCGTGAATTCGCGGCCGAGCTCGCCGGAGCCGAGCAGCATCAACGTGGCAGTGAACATGCCGGCGCTTTAGCTTCGGGTCGGCAATAGCCCAAGTGCCTTGCCATCGGCGTGCCGGCGGGGAAGGGTGAGGGTCGGATCGGGGGAGTTATCCATGCGCCTAGTCTTTGCATCACTTGCCGTCCTCACTCTTGCAGCGGCGCCGCCACCAGCCGCCAAGGTTCGCTCGCCCGGCGACGCGGTCAAGGCCGCTCCGGCGACGGACTGGGTTGAAATCCCCGCGGCCGACCTGCTCGTCATGGATCTTGCCGGTGGCAAGCGCGTCGTCATCCAGCTCGCGCCGCAGTTCGCTCCGGTTCACGTCGCCAACATCCGCACGATGGCTCGGAGCGGCTATTGGGGCAAGGCGACCATCTATCGCGTGGTCGACAATTGGGTCACTCAATGGGGCCTTGGCGATGGGCCGTTCCCGACGCCCGCCGGCGCCGCCGCCCGTCCCCCCGAGGAGTATCAGCGCGGCGCGGCTGGGCTGAGCCTGATGCCGATGGGCTCGCCCGATCCCTATTCTGCGATGGCGGCCTATGCCGATGGCTGGCCGGTTGCGATGCAAGTGGGGGGCAGCGTCAATCCAACCTATTGCTACGGTGCCGTCGGCGTTGCCCGGGACGCGGCGCCCGATACCGGAAACGGCAGCGAACTGTTCGCCGTCATCGGTGGCACAGCGCGCCGGCTCGATCGCAATTATGCGCTGGTCGGCCGGGTCATTCAGGGGATGGAAAATCTGTCCGCGCTCCCGCGAGGAACGGCGGAAATGGGCGTTTATGCGAAGGACCAGGTGGCGACACCGATTACCGCGGTGCGCATGGCCGCGGACATGCCTGCGGCCGAGCGACCGCGTTTTGAATATCTGAGGACCGGATCGCCGGCGTTCGCCGACTATGTCGACCTGGCGTCGCACCGCGCGGACTATGGCGTACCGTCACCGGGCGCCGATCTCTGTGCAGTTCCGGTTCCGGTTCGAAAGGTTGGCTCTAAACGCTAGGCCGCCCACGCGTGGGCGTTACGGTTCTTGTGCTCGATCGTCACCGGCGCGTTATGCGAGCGCATGCTGGCCTCGGCCAGCGGCAGGGCGGTCGTGCAGAACGCGCACTCGGCCGAAACCCGGCCGATGATCCAGTGGGTTCGGCCGCAGCCGGGGCAGTGATTGATCTCGTGCTCGCGATAAACGACGTGATAACCCCGCTCATAGGGCTTCCAGCTGTCGGTGGACGGGATCGGCATGGCAGTCCTTCCTTTCGGCCGATCCAACGACCGGCAGGACGAGCGGTTGCAGCCGCTGATGCAGGTTTAGTTCGCAAACTAGGGAGGTTTATCGGCGAGCGGAGCCAGGCCGCCGCCAGGCCGAAGTCAGGCGGCGACGCCGTCGAGCGACACTGGCTCGCTGAACTCGGCACCGATCTTGTCGCCCGCGGTCCACTTGACGACCGCATTGGCGCGCTCACGCCCGGGTAGCATCAGCCACACGCGGGATCCGACTTCGAAGCGGCCGTCGGAACTGGCCATGAATCCGCTCGCCGAAATGTTGAGCACCTTCGCGTCCACGCCGCTGGCGCCCAGTTCGCGCATGGTGCCCTCCAGCTGGACGGGCAGCCGGCTGAATTGCCGCCGGTCCTGGCTCTCGTCCTCGGCGATACGCGCCCTGATGCTCACCGCTCTCATCATCTCCGCGAGGCGCCTAGTTGCGCGGCGCCGTGAAGGACAGGCCGACCCGGCCATCCCTGACCCAGCGCACCTGTGCCGAGACGACGCCCCGGTCAAGGATTTGCAGGGGCAGCCGCTCACCTATGTTAGGGGCATGGGGGAAGAGCGCCATCGCGCCCGACGGCGACAGGTTGATCAGACGGATGACGTGCTTGCGCCCGCGGAACTCGAGGACGGCGGTGCTGGAGACGGCGCCGTGGCGAATCTCCTGACGTTCGTCGATCAGGCGCGTCTCGCTGCGCGTGATCATCGATGCGTCGAGGAAATGCGACATGACTAACCAACACCTCCAATCCGGGCGAATTTAGCCAGCGTCGCTTAAGGATTGGTTTGCGATGAAGCTCGTCGAACGAATTTCGATTGCTGTGTCGTCCAGGCGACTGGCAGGGCGGCGGCAAGCGCGGTAATGATTTCAGGAGCTGTGGGGTTTCCGTTGGAAATGAAGGAGTTGAGGGCGATGTCCGGGGGTTGGCGAATATTGCTGTTGACGAGCGCCGTGGCGGGCATGACGGCTGGCCCGGCACTGGCGCAGATCCAGCCGATGGGCACGGCTCCTCGCGCCACTGCCAAGCAGCCGAGTGCCGTTCCCGCGCAGACCAAGCCCAGGTCTCCCACCGGGGCGGCGAGGACGGCACCCGACTCGCCCGTGCCCGGCAATCCGGACTTCGCGCCCGAGCAGACACAGGCTCTGCAGTCGATCGTCGTCCCCGCGCCGCTTCCGCCGGTGGTGTGGGATCTTGCGAGCGCCGAGGAATTGCTCGCCTACATCGGAAAGATCGGGGCCGAGGGCCTGAACCCGGCCGATTACGATCCCGCCAGCCTCGAGGCTGCAATCGCGACCGGCAATCCGGCCGTGATTTCGCCCGTGGCGACCGAGCATTTCAATCTCGTCTCGTCGGACCTCGCGCTGGGGCATGTGAAGAAGCCCGGGCGGATCGACTGGTGGGTGGTCGATCCGGACCTCAATGCGGCCAAGCAGGACGCGCTGCTGCGGAGCGCGCTGGCGCGGCACGATCTCACCGCCGCGCTCGACGGCCTCCTTCCGACTCACCCGCAATATGCGGCGCTCAAGGCGGCGCTGGCCGAGACTCCGGCGAGCGACGAAGCCAAGCGCGACCGGATCCGGCTCAACATGGATCGCTGGCGCTGGCTGCCGCGCGACCTTGGGCAGAAATACATCATCGTCAACGTGCCCGGTTTCCATGCGACCCTGGTCGAAAATGGGGTCAATCGGTGGAAGCAGCGGGCAATCGCCGGCAAGCTCTCGACGCCGACGCCGCAACTGACCGCGACCGCCACCGGCGTCATCCTCAATCCGTGGTGGGAAGTGCCGAAAAGCATCGAGCACGAGGCGGCGGGCAAGAAGGGCTTCGTCCCGGTCAAGGGTGCCGACGGCGAAATCCAGCGCTGGCGCCAGCCACCAGGACCGAGCAATGCGCTCGGCCAGATCAAGTTCGTGATGCCGAATTCCAAGGCGATCTATCTCCACGACACCAACGCCCGAAGCCGGTTCAACAGCGACACCCGAGCGCTCAGCCACGGCTGCGTCAGGACCGAGCACATCCTCGATCTCGCGACCCAGCTGCTCGGCGACGACAATGGCGAGTGGACTCCGGAGCGGGTCGAAGCAGCGCTCGACAGCAAGAAGACGGTCCAGGCGAACTTCGTGAAGCCGCTGCCGGTTTACATCGTCTATTTCAGCTCGGCGGCGCTGAACGACGGCCGGATCGTTGAATATAGGGACCTGTACGGTCGCGATGCCAAGGCGATGGCCGCGCTGGACATGAAGGACGGCGGCGCGTCACTGGCGCCGCCCAAGCCGAAGCCGGAAGACGAGGTCGCGAGTCCGGGCGCCAAGCCCAAGCCCGCGGCAACAAAGGCCGCGGACAAGATCGCCACCCGCTAGTTGCGAGGGGGATGCGACCGGTCGAGGATGACCGGGTCGACGAAGGCTAGCCCGACCAGCCCGTCTTCCGCCCATCGCACAACGGCGGGGACCAGGATTCCGCCTTCGAACCGGACGTGAACTTTGGCTCCGGGGGCCAGGTCCGGAACGCCCGCGCCCAGGACTCCGCCCTCTGAAATGTTGTGCAGCGCAAAGCTGTGCGGAGAGCCGTCGATCAGCAGCTTGAGCTTGCGGCCCTTGCCGGACATTCGCGGAAAGCGGCGCTGTTCGGCGGTCGGTGAAGCATTACGCGGCCGGGGAGCTGGTGCGGTGGCTTCCTGCCGCCCCGTTTCCGCCAGCGGTACCGCGGTTCCGCAAAAGCCGCACTCCGCGCTGACGCGGCCGATATACCATTGGGACCGGCCGCAGCCGGGGCAGTGATTGGCGCTGTTGGCACGATAGACGATATGGTGCCCGCGCTTGGCGAGGCCTGCCGCGAAGGACGCGGCTGCGCGCTCGTACACCAGGACATCCGACATCACCCGCTCCATCCGTTGCTTGGCGGCGAAGGTATGCCTGAGGGATTGCCGAGTGGTTACCGACTGACGATTGTAATCTTGCTGTTCTCAGGCGCGTCGAGCGCGGGCGTAGCGTTCCATCCACGCCTGCGCATCGCCGCGCGATTGCTTGCGGATCTCCGGAATCTGCACCGCGGCGGCAGGGTCGACGGCCACCCCAAGATACTCGGCCACGTGACGAACGGCGGCGGCGCGATCGGCGAGCACGTCCTCGTGCCATAGCTCCAAGGCTTCGATTTGCAGATCGTTGAACATCCGTTCCCACACATTCTGCTGGAGCAGGATTCCGCGTTCCGCGGCCTCAAGTTGATCTTGTGAATAGTCGGGCGCCGCACTGCCCTCCCCCTCCTGATCGCTCCGCCAGACGCCGGACATGGTCGCCCGCGCATAGGATACGGTCTGGGCGAGCAGGTCGCGGCGGCGGAGATAAACAATCCGGCGCGGCCGATCGCGCGGAAGCATCGCCGCGAGCACGCCCTCGAGCAGGGCGGGATTGGTGCGTTCCAGCTGCTGAAGCTGCATCGGAAAGGCCTTGAGCCCGAACACCCCGTTCGGGGAACAACGGCGCCGCATGGCGGAGTGCCACAAGTCGAGCTGAGCGGAGCCTGATTCCGCAGCGAATCCGTACGGACCAGCCGGCTCGAAGTTCAGATATTCGAGCGGTGCCCCGAGGCAACCGGTTTGCCAAAGCACGTGGCTGAAGTGGGTGCTTCCCGCTCTTGGCACGCTTGCGAGGAGATAGCTGATCGCCGGCGGCATCTGCCGCACGGCGAAGTCGAATTTGCCCTCATAGCCAGTGTCGATGTCATCGAGCATCGGCAGCTTTGCTATTGCTTCACCGCCTTCGCGTCGACTGCCGGATTGCGTGCGACGCGAGGGATTTCTTGGATGTCGGCAGCTTAGGCGAGCTTGTCCGCGTAGATCATGCGGCCACCGGCGAGGCGGCGCATCACCGCGTACTGGCTGTCCTTCGACATCGCGAAGCAGCCTTCCGAGCGACCGAGCTGACCGTGAAGCGGGATCATGTCATCCTCGGCGTACCACGCGTTGTGGATGACGATGGCGCGTGCCTCGGCGTTGTTGTTGCTCCAGTCGAGGCCGCGGACCTTCATCGAGAGTCCGTACTTGCCGTCGTAATAATCGGCAGTCGTGTAGGTGCCGTTGGACGTCGCGTAGGAGCCGAAATCGTTCGAGAATCGCTCGACATAGCCGGAGTGCGCCGGATCGGAGCCGCGGCCGTGACAGACGCGATGGCTCTCGACCTGCCCGCTGGCGAGATCGACGACATGAAAGCGCGGCTCACTCGATGGCTTCGAGAAATCGACGATTCCAATCGCGTCGCGTGCATAGATTCGATGCTGGTCGAGCGCCGCCTTGGCGCGGGCGAAGAGCTGGGGATCAATGCCCGCGGGTGCTGCGGGAGGAGCCGGCTGCACGAGCTGCGGTGTGGCAAGCGGCGCCAGCGGATCGGTCCTGATCGGCGTCATGAGAGACGGAATGACGCTCGAGCTCGCGGCCGTCGAGAGGATCGCTCCCACTCCAGCATAGGCGCCAAGACGCAACATTTCCCGCCTGTCCAAAGTCATTAAGTCCCTCCGCTCGAAGCAGTCTTCTTATCATTCAATGGGTTAATGGCAGATA
>JAICXF010000083.1 GCA_025981625.1 Sphingomonas sp.
CGATGGTGGTCCCCTTGTGCAACCCCAAGGCACCCTTGGGCCCGCGCGTGATCACCAAGGTGCCGACCTTCGCCGCCAACAGTCCGATCGCGTTGCCGAGCTCGCGCTCTCTCGTCAGCTGAAGGGCCTCATGCTCGTTCATGAAGAGGAGGTCGACGCCGCCGCTGCCGATCATCTGGGTGAGAGCCTCGCGGCGGCCAGGCAGGCAGACGCTTTCCGACAGCGTGAACGCGATTTCGGGTCCGGATCCGCGCGCGATCTCGATGGCGCGAATCAAGGCGCGGCGCGGGAGCTCTGGACCCCAGAGATAGCCTTCGAGCATCAGGACCGAAGCCGAAGCGATCAATTTCTCGTCCAGCGCCTCCGGGCTCAGCCGGTGCGACGCGCCGGGGCAGGTATTCATCGTCCGCTGACCGTCGGGAGTGACCACGATGAGACAGCGGCCGGTGGGCGGCGGCGATGCGAGCGGCGCCGTTTCGAAGCGAACCCCGAGAGATCGCATGTCATGGCCGAATATCTCGCCGAGCTGATCGTCGGCGACCTGCCCGACGAACGCCACGGCGAGGCCGAGCGCGGCGGCACTGGCCATGCTGTTCGCGGCCGATCCGCCGCTGATTTCGCGCGCCGGCCCCATTGCCGCATAAAGCTCGTCCGCCTGGTCGGTCGTCAGCAACTGCATGCCGCCCTTCGGCAAGCCTCGATGCTCGACGAATGAGTCGTCGGCGGTCGCGATCACATCGACGAGGGCATCGCCGATCGCAACAATGTCGAGGGAAGCGGAAGTCACGGGCGCGTCGCTAGCCGCCGCGCGAACGCCGGGTCAACGGGCGCGGTTGCGCGGGCGCGCAAAGCCGGTAGGTCTCGCGCATGACCAGTGAAATCGAAGCCGCCGCGCACGATCCCGCGCTCGGCACGCCAGTCCTTTCTCCGTCGCTGTTCGCTTTGTCGATTTTCTATGGCGGGATGGTGTGCATCGCCGGCGTGCTCGGAAACAAGCAGGTCGCGCTGGGACCGCTTGCGGTGGAGGCCGGGATTTTTGCATTCCTGCTGCTCGTCGTCACCTCGAGTTCGGTGGCCGAGCTGCACGGCCGCAGAATTGCCAATCGGCTGGTCCTGTTCGGCTTCGTCCCGTTGGTGATTTCGTTGGTGTTGAGCCTGATCGTGCTTGCGCTGCCGCCGTCGCCCGACATGGACCCGGCGCGACTGACGGCCTTCGACACGGTCATGGGCGGAACGCCGCGAATCTGGATCGGCGGCATTGTCGCTTACGGCACCTCGACGTTCCTCAACGTGACGATCTTCAGCCGGCTGAAGGCGCGCGAGGGCGCCGGCCTGCTGTGGCTTCGTGCCGGCATCGCAAGCGTGCTCAGCCAGATCGTCGACACCCTCATCTTCATCACCATCGCATTCTACGGAGTGTTCCCGATCGGCGAGCTTCTGCTGGGGCAGATGCTGGCCAAGGTGGTGCTGTCGGCGGTGCTGGTGCCGCCCGCCGTGACGCTGTTCGTGGCGCTCGGGAGGAAGCTCGATCGTCCCGCCGCCGACTAGCCGCGTGGCATAACTGCAACGGTTCCGAAGATTCGTTAGCGACCCCGCGGCGGCTGTAACATTGCCGCGTCAATCGGCTAATAGCAGCAGCCGGGTTCCACCACATTTTTCCAGTAGTTGAGCGGGGGATTTTTCGTTGAAAAAATTCGTGCTGTTTTGCACGACGGCAATGCTGCCGTCGGCGGTTCTTGCCCAGTCCACGGGTACCACCACATTCGAGAATGCGATCGTTGTCACCGGGTCGCGCGCCCCGGCGCAAGTGGGGGGTGTGAGCGTTCCAGACGGGGCCAAGGCCCGGGGTGAGCTCAACCAGGACTTCATTAGCCGCCAGAGTGCAGGCCAGTCGATCGACGACATCATCAACTATCTCCCGGGTGTCAGCTTCCAGAACAACGGCCCGTACGGCGATGCCGGCGGCACGCTGACCATTCACGGCTTCGACAGCAGCCGAATCTCGCAGACCTTCGATGGCGTTCCGACCAACGACTCGGGCAATTACGCGCTCTACTCGCAAGAGCAGATCGATCCCGAGCTGATCGAGCGGGTCAATGTGAGCTTCGGATCGACCGACATCGACAGCCCGACAGCGTCGGCCACGGGGGGCACGGTCAATTACGTCACCCGCGATCCCTACAAGCAATTCCATGCTCGCATTGAAGATTCGGTAGGCGACTGGGCGTTCCGCCGCGTCTTCGGTGTGATCGATACCGGGATCTTCACGCCATTCGGCACCCGCGCCTTCCTGTCGGGCAGCCACCAGTATGACGTGAACCCCTACGATTCAGCATCGAAGCTCAAGACCACGCGGCTCACCGGCAAGATCTTCCAGCCCATGGGCAACGCCGGCGATTTCGTATCGCTGACCGGCTTCTACAGCGTCCACCGCGGCAACCACTTTGCCGATTATACGCTGACCCAGTCCGGCTTCCCGGCCGCCGCGGATGCCCGCTTCGCCGCCAAGATGGTGCCGTGCCAGACGACCACTCCACGCCCGGGGCTCGCCGACACGGCGAACGCCTGCGGACAATCGGCGGGCTATTACGGGTACGGCCAAAATCCGTCGAACCAACTCAGGCTTCACGCCAATTCGCGCTTCACGCTGGCGCCGGGACTGCAGCTGACCATCGATCCAAATTATGATTACACCGAGGCAAACGGCGGATCGCCAGTGGTCGCGACCGAAAATACCTTCAACCTGAAATATACCCAGAACGGCGTGTCGGTGACCAAGCCGATCTACGGCTATATCGGAGGCAAGCCTTATTTCGGCGGCGTCGACCTCAATGGCGACAGCGATATCAAGGACACTGTCCTGGTCGACGCTCCGTCAAACACGATCACCCATCGCTATGGCGTGATCACCAACCTCATCTGGCACATCAGCCCGAGCCAGACGGTGCGCGTCAACTACACGCTCGATCACGCACGCCTCCGCCAGACTGGCGAGGTCGGGTATATCGGTCCTGACGGCCGGCCGCTGGCGGCATTCCCGAAGGACAATCCGATCAAGGATGTGACCGGATTGCCGATCGAGAAGCGCAACCGACTCTCGCTTTCGATCCTCAACCAGGTCTCGGGGCAGTATCGCGGGCTGTTCCTGGACGACCGCCTGATGGTCGAAGCGGGCGTGCGGATGCCCTTCTTCAAGCGCGACCTGAACAACTACTGCGTGGCGGAGTCCGGCGGCAGCGGATTCGTCGACTGTTTCAACGATCCGACTCAGCAGGCGACATTCCTGCTCGCACACCCGACCTATCAGCTGCCGCAGAGCCGCAACCTCAAGTACAACAAGGCGCTCCCGAGCGCGGGGCTCACCTATAATCTGACGCCGGCGACGAGCTTGTTCTACGATTATTCGGAAGGCCTGCAGGTCCCGAGCACCGATGCGCTGTACGACTCGTTCGCGTTCCCGGTCGGCGATCCCTCGGCGTCACCGAAGGCGGAAATGACCTTCAATCATGAGGGCGGGCTTCGCTACAAGGCGCACAAAATCCAGGCACAGCTTTCGGGCTGGTACTCGACCTTCACCAACCGGATCGAAGAATCGACGATCGAGGATGCCGAGAATCCCGGCTCGTTCCTGAAGGTCTATACCAACCTCGGGACCGTTCATAAGTATGGCATCGACGCGAATGTCGCATACGCGCCGATCCGTCAGCTGACCCTCTACGCTTTCGGCTCGTACATCCACTCGAAGATCCTCAACGATCTCCAGAACGGCGTGTGCACGGCGAACAACGTGAAGTTCCACGATCCGGCGGGCACCGGTCCGTGCACCACGGTCGGACAGCCGATCCTGGCGCTAACCGGCGGCAAGCAGGAATCGGGCTCTCCCGATTATCTGCTGGGCGGTCGTGCGCAGGGCAATTTCGGCCCCCTCGAGGTCGGCATTCAGGCGAAGCACACGGGTCGGCGTTACGTCAACGACCAGAATCTGCCGGTCTTCAATGGCGCGACGCAGGTCTATGCCGCGAGGACTCCGGCCTACACGCTGGTCGACTTCGACGCCCGGCTGAACCTCGGCTTCCTAGGCCTCAACGACCGGACCTGGTTCCAGGTGAACGTCCACAACGTATTCGACAAATTCTACGTTGGCGGGTTCAGCGGGCAGGTGTCGAACAGCTCGTCGCCGGCGCAGTTCGTCTATGTCGGAACGCCGCGCACGTTCAGCGCGACGCTCAACGTCGACTTCTAGGACTTATCAACGACCGCGTACTTGGGAGGCCGGGTGGACCAGTTCCGCCCGGCCTTCTCTTTACGCCGGGGCGGCTTCCACATTCGCCGATTCGGTGACGAACGCGCCCGGGAAATGTGAGCAGCAGGCCATCACGTGCGTGATCGCCTCGCGGTCATATTCGTCACCCGAGCGATAGCGGTCGAAGTAATCATTGAGGGCGCGGACCCGCTCCGGCCAGATGTCCTGGCTCTGCAGGCCGATCGACACGCCGTAATTGGCGAAGGCGATGCGCACCTCGCGGGCATGGCTCGCGCGGCCGAAATAGCCTGGCGGGTCGACCCACAGGCGATCGAGCGCGCCGATTGCGCGCTCGCGCTGGACGATCGCCCAATCTTCACGCGGGAAGAAATGCGCCAGCCACAACATCATGCCGAGGCCGAGGTCCTGATCGATGTGGAGCGTTTCGTACTGACGCTCGATGATCGCCCGCATCTCGCCGATTTCGCGGGCCAGCTCGTTCTCGCCGAGCAGCCGGTAGGAGACATAGCCGTCGAACGCGTCCATCGCGCCCAGACCATAGCCGGGGTACGGCCCCGACAGATCCTCCTCCATTTTCCAGATCACCCC
>JAICXF010000043.1 GCA_025981625.1 Sphingomonas sp.
ATCGAGGAAGGCGGCTCGCTGTCGATTATCGCCACCGCGCTGATCGACACCGGTTCCAAGATGGACGAGGTGATCTTCGAAGAGTTCAAGGGCACCGGCAACAGCGAAATCGTGCTCGACCGCAAGGTCTCGGACAAGCGCATCTTCCCGTCACTGGACGTCGGCAAGTCCGGCACCCGCAAGGAGGAGCTGCTCGTCGAGCAGAATGTCCTTACCAAAATGTGGGTACTGCGCCGGATCCTCATGCAGATGGGCACCGTCGACGCGATGCAGTTCCTCCTCGACAAGATGAAGGACGCCAAGTCCAACGAGGATTTCTTCGCTTCAATGAACCAGTAAGACTTCGCGGCGGTTATGCCCGACGGGATGTTGAATTTCGCCGAGATCCTGACTCCTGCGGGCTTGGCCGTGCTGGTCCAGGTGATTCTGATCGACCTGACCATGGCGGGCGACAATGTCGTCATCATGGGGACGCTGACGTCGGGGCTTCCCGCCCGCGAACGACGCCGCGTCATCCTGCTCGGCGTCGGCATTGCCGTAGTCTTCCTGATTGCCTTCGCGCTCGTCGCGACGCAGCTCCTGAAAGTCACCGGCCTGCTGCTCGCCGGCGGCCTGCTGCTGTTGTGGGTCGCCTACAACATGTTTCGCGAGCTTCGGCCGTCCAGGGATGTCGTCGCCGATGACCCCGAAACGGCGGCCGTCGAAGGTCCGCCCGCGAGCAAGACCTTCCTCCAGGCAGCAATCCAGATCACCATCGCCGACTTGTCGATGAGCCTCGACAATGTGCTCGCCGTGGCCGCCGCCGCGCGCGATCATCCGTCGGTCCTCTTCGTCGGGCTGGTGCTCTCGGTGACGTTTATGGGGGTCGCCGCAAGTTTCGTGGCGCGATTGATCCATCGGTTCCCGATCCTCGCCTGGGCGGGCCTGCTGATGATCCTTTTTGTGGCCGTGAAGATGATCTGGGAAGGCTGGCACGACGTCGCGCTCTACTTCGCGTAGAGACTTGGGCGCATGAGCGGGCGCGACACCATTTTTGCCTTGTCGAGCGGACGGCCGCCCGCGGCGATCAGCGTCATCCGCATCAGCGGTCCTGAAGCGCACGCTGCCGGAAAGCGTCTGGCAGGTCCGTTGCCTGCGCCCAGGAGGGCGTCAGTCCGGGAGCTTCGCCACCCCCGCACGAACGAGTTGCTCGATGAGGCGCTGCTTCTTCGGTTCGACGGACCGGCGAGCGCGACCGGCGAAGATATCGTGGAAATTCAATGCCATGGTGGCCGCGCCGTAGTGGACGCATTGCTTCGAGCGCTCGGCTCCATCAACGGAATGCGGCAGGCGCTGCCCGGCGAGTTCACCCGGCGCGCCTTCGAGAACCGACGAATTGACCTGACCGAGGCCGAAGGCCTGGCGGACCTCATCGAAGCGGAGACGGAAACGCAGCGCAAGGCCGCGCTCGCCTTGGCCGACGGCGGTCTTCGCAAGCAAATCGTCTCCTGGCAGGAGCGACTGCTCGGACTTTCCGCCATGGCTGAGCGAGCGATCGACTATGACGAGGAGGACGGGGCCGTCGATCAGGCGCTGCTGGACGATTGTGAGTCCCTAGGCGCGGAGCTCAAACAGTGGCTCAACCGTCCCCGAGTGGAGCCGCTCAAGGACGGTGTCCTGGTCGTCGTGGGGGGTCCGCCGAACGCCGGAAAATCTAGCCTTGTCAATGCGATAGCAGGAGAGGAAAGGGCGATTGTCACGGACGTGCCGGGAACGACACGCGACCATATCGAAGTTCCTTTGGCGCTCGGTGGAGTGCCGATTCGACTGACGGACACGGCCGGGCTGCGGCAAACGGCGGACGCGGTCGAGGCGATCGGCGTAGGACGCGCGGCAAAGCTCGTCGAAGCCGCCGACGTGCTGCTCTGGCTTGGAGCGCCTGGCGATGCGCCGATTCATCCGCGGCTGATCAAAGTTTGGACGAAGGCTGACCTCGCGGGGAGGAGTATTGCGCCAGAAGCCGCCATCGCCGTCTCCGCCCGGACCGGTGAAGGGTTGGCCCTATTGTTGCGCCGGGTTGAGGAGACCGCGCGATCCGTCCTGCCCACTGAAGACTCGATAGCGCTCAACCGGCGGCAAGCGACACACATCGGCGCTGCGGCCATCGCTCTCGCCGACGCTGCCCTGTCGTCGGATCTTGTGCTCATTGCTGAGAACCTGCGGTTGGCACGAAATGAGTTTGACCGCCTGACCGGCAAAGCTGGTGTCGAGGATGTGCTCGACGCGCTGTTCGGTCGCTTTTGTCTGGGGAAGTGACCGTCGCCGCGACCGGCATATTCACGCGGCCCGCAGACGATCGGCGGGCGGATGTTCCACGTGGAACACTCATCGGCTAAGGCGCGGCCCATGTACGACGTTCTGGTGATTGGTGCCGGCCACGCCGGTTGTGAGGCGGCTGCGGCAGCCGCGCGCCGTGGCGCTCGCGTGGGCCTGCTCACGTTCCGTGCCGAAAACGTCGGTCAGATGTCATGCAATCCGTCGATCGGCGGTGTCGGCAAAGGCCACCTCGTACGCGAACTGGACGTGTTCGACGGGCTGATGGCGCGTGCGGCGGACCGCGCCGCCATTCACCGGCGAATGCTCAACCGGAGCAAGGGCCCGGCGGTGTGGGGCCCTCGGGTTCAGGCGGATCGCCAAATTTATCGCGGAGCCATCGCCGAGCTGCTCCACGACAGCGGCGTTGAGCTTATCATTGCGGAGGCCCTGCGGCTGATTGTCCGCAATCGTAGGGTTGTCGGGCTTGAGACCAATAGTGGAAGTCTTGCCTGCAGCGCCGCGGTGATCGCGACGGGTACATTTCTCGACGCGCGCATGTTCATTGGCGAGGAGATTGTCCAAGGCGGTCGTCGCGGCGAATGCGCGTCGACGGCGCTTGCGGGTCAGATTCGCGAAATCGGCCTAGGGCAGGGGCGGCTGAAGACGGGAACGCCGCCTCGCCTCGACGGCCGGTCGATCGACTGGGCTCGCCTCGAGGAACAGTCCGGGGACGACGAGCCCTGGGCCCTTTCATCGCTGGACGATGGCGCGCGGCAGCCGCAGTTGTGCTGCGCGATCACGCGGACCACGGCGCGAACGCACGAGATCATTGCCGCCAATTTTGATCGATCGCCGCTGTTTGCCGGCGCCATCGAAGGACGGGGTCCGCGCTATTGTCCGTCGATCGAAGACAAGGTGCGGCGGTTCGGGGATCGGGACTCGCACCAGATTTTCCTTGAGCCCGAGGGGCTCGGCGACCCGCTCGTCTATCCGAACGGCATTTCCACGTCGTTGCCGAGCGACGTGCAGGAAGAGTTCGTGCGCACCATCCCGGGGCTCGAGCGAACGTTGATCGTTCGGCCTGGCTATGCGGTCGAATATGAATTCGTTGATCCCAGACGCCTCAACCAGACGCTTCAGGTGCGCGACGTCGAAGGGCTGTTCCTTGCGGGTCAGGTGAATGGCACGACCGGTTATGAGGAGGCCGCCGCCCAAGGCCTGGTGGCGGGGCTGAATGCGGCCGCTGTTGCTCTCAAGCTCGACGAGGTGCGCTTCGACCGCCGCACGTCCTACATCGGCGTGATGATCGATGACCTGACACTGCAAGGCGTGAGTGAGCCGTATCGCATGATGACCGCTCGTGCGGAGTATCGGCTGTCTCTTCGCGCGGACAACGCGACATCGCGTCTTGGCGAGGTCGCGCTATCGTCGGAGTGCGTTTCGCCGCGCCGCCGGAGATACATCGAGGCGCACCTCGCCCTTCGCTCGACAGCGGACTGGCCCGAGAGCGAAGAGGGGCGCGCGGAGGCGCTTTATGCTCCTTATGTCGCGCGCCAGCAGCGAGAGTGGGAAGTCGTTCAGAGTGACGCGCGAACATGGATTCCGGCCGAACTCGATTACCGGCAGATCGCGGGACTTTCGAACGAGATGGTGGAGCGACTGACCGCTGTGCGTCCGGAAACCCTCGACCAGGCCTCGCGAATTCCGGGCATCACCCCCGCCGCTTTGTCAGCGCTCTACGTCGCTGCAAACCGCCGCGCTGCTGCGTGATTGACCGCCTCAGGCAGGTCGCCGGACGCGATGTTTCACGTGAAACATTCGAGAAACTGGAAGCCTATGCCGCTCTTCTCAGGGAAGAGAGCAAGGTTCAAAACCTCATTTCCGCATCGAGCCTCGACCACCTCTGGGAGCGTCACATGCTCGATTCGGCTCAACTTGTGCGATTCGAACCAGAACACTCAGCCTCGTGGGCGGACATCGGCGCCGGCGCGGGATTGCCCGGAATTGTGATCGCCTGTCTGGTCGAGGGCCCCGTCACCCTTATCGAGCCGCGGCGACTCCGGGCGGAGTTTCTCCACAGGGCATGCGACTCACTGCGACTCAAAGCGTCCGTATTCGCGGGCAAGGCGGAGCGCGTTGGCGGCAGTTACGACGTGATCACCGCGCGCGCGGTGGCGGCATTGTCGGATTTGCTGAAGATATCCGCACATCTGTCCACAAGAAAAACCGTCTGGGCGCTCCCCAAGGGAAGGACCGCCGAGCGGGAACTGGCCGAAGCGCAACGCTCGTGGCAAGGTGTGTTCCACGTGAAACAAAGTCTTACCGACCCCGAGTCGTTCATCGTGGTCGCGACAGGGGTGAGGGCCAAGCAATGATCCGCATCGCGGTGGCGAATCAGAAGGGCGGAGTCGGCAAGACGACGACCTGCATCAATCTCGCGACCGCGCTCGCGGCGATCGGCTGGCGCGTGCTGCTTATCGACCTCGACCCGCAGGGAAATGCCTCGACGGGTCTTGGGATTCGGCCGAACGAGCGTGCGCGTTCAACCTATGATGTCCTGATCGGCAGGGCATCGGCGCCGGAGGCCGCCGTGCAGACGCGCGTCCCGCGCCTCGAGTTGCTTCCGGCGACGGTCGATCTCTCCGGTGCCGAGGTCGAAATGGTCGGCTTGGACGATCGCGCCCACCGACTCGACAAGGCGCTTGCCGCGGTGCCCCCGGGGCGGTGGGACGTCTGCCTTATCGATTGCCCGCCGTCGCTTGGTCTGCTCACCGTCAACGCGCTGGTGGCGGCGCGGCATCTGCTGGTTCCGCTTCAGTGCGAGTTTTTCGCGCTCGAGGGGCTGAGCCAGCTGCTTCAGACCGTCGAGCGGATCCGGGCTGCATTCAATCCGGATCTCTCCATATTGGGCGTGGCGCTGACCATGTTCGATCGCCGCAACAATCTTTCCGCCGCGGTTTCCGATGACGTGCGCGCGTGTCTCGGCACTGCGGTGTTCGAGACCGTGGTGCCTCGCAACGTGCGGCTCTCCGAAGCTCCCAGTCACGGCCTTCCGGCCCTGATCTACGATCTCAAATGTCCAGGCTCCGAGGCGTATGTTCGGCTTGCCCGCGAGCTTATCGGACGCTTGCCCCAGCCGGCGGAGGCCGCATGAGCGCCGAGCGTCCCGCCAAGCTCGGAATGGGTCTCCAGGCGCTGCTTGGCGAAGCGGGTCGGCCACCGGCCACGACCGGAGAGGCTGCAGCGTCGCGTGGCGGGGTTCGGGAGATCGACATTGCCCGGATTCATCCGAATGCCGACCAGCCGCGCGTTCAGTTCGACGAGGTTACGCTGGACGAGCTCGCGCAGTCGATTCGCGAGCGGGGCGTGCTCCAGCCGATCCTGCTTCGACCGCATGAGGATGGGTTCCAGATTATCGCCGGCGAGCGGCGTTGGCGCGCGGCGCAACGCGCGCAGTTGCACACGATGCCCGCGATCGTTCGTGATATCGACGAATCGACCACGGCCGAAATCGCGCTCATCGAAAATATTCAGCGGCAGGACCTCAACCCGCTCGAGGAGGCGGAAGGCTATCGGCAGCTGATCCATCGCCACGGTCATACCCAGGACGGCGTCAGCCGGATCGTTCACAAGTCCCGCAGCCATGTAACTAACCTGTTGAGATTGCTGAATCTTCCACCGTTCGTGCGGGAATCGCTAGCGCGAGGCGATATCAGCATGGGACACGCGCGGGCGGTGCTGACCGCCCACGACCCCGAAGCGCTGACGCGCGACATTGTCGCCCGCGACCTGTCGGTTCGTCAGGCGGAAGAGTGGGTCCGGCGCGAGAAGGGGCGGCCCGGCGAAGGAATCGACATCGCGCGTGCCAGCGCACGCAACGCGGCCAAAACGGCGAACGCGGATCTGGATGCGCTGGAGCGCCAGCTCGGCGATATTCTCGGCCTGAAGGTGCAGGTCAGCCACAGGGGCGAGGGCGGCACCGTTGCGCTGCAATATTCGAGTCTCGAGCAGCTCGACATGATCTGCCAGCGGCTAAGCGGCGAACCGATCTAGCCTAGCGGCTCCGCGCCTTGCGCGCGATGGCCAGCAGCTCTTCTCCCAGTGCTTCGGCATCCGGAGCGTCAGTAAAGATCAACGAACGCTCGAGCTTGCCGGCGCGCTCGGCGGCGGTCGCAAGCTCCTGCGCGCTCCATTTGGAAAGCATCCGCTCGACCTTGTTCTTTTCCTTGGAAAACAAGGACCTGCCTGCTGACGCCATGACGGCTTCGAGGCGCTCGCCGCGCTCGATCCTCGCGCGCAACGGCGCAAGCATCAGCAGCCGCCGTTGCAACGAGCGGACAACGGGAATGCCTTCGGACCCGCCGGCCGGCAGCCGCGCCAGCTCGCGGGCGAGCTCGTCAATCTCGCCGCCAAGCGCCAGATCGGCAAGGCGAAGAAAGTTGCCCTCGCTGTCGGCGCCGATCGCGTCGACAGCGGAATGGTCAAGCTCCCTGGGAGCCTCGGGGGAGGCGCCAACGTACAGCGCGAATTTCCGCAATTCCTGCGCGACAATTGCCTGATCGTTGCTGCACGTCTCGGCAACGCGCGCGGCGACTGGCGGACCGATTTTCAGACCGAACCTTCGCCCAATGTCGATCACCATCCGCCCGGCTGTCTCGCCGTCGGGCAGGTAAGCGGCAAAGGCGAGGGCGTGCGGCGATGCCTCGGCGGTCTTCCGCAGCGACGATGAAGGGGGGAGGGCTCCAGCAATGGCGATCACCGGGCTTTCGGGGGCCGGCCCTTGAAGCAGGGCGGCGACCCCCTCCTCGATGTCCTTGTTGGCCGGCTCGATCCAGATCGCCCGCTTGCCGCCGAACAGGCTCATCGCGCTCGCCTCGTCGACGAGAAGCGCGGGATCGGACTTCACCGCCCCGGCTGCGACAAGAAACTTGGTGGCGCCCAATGCCTCGAGGAGGCGGGCGCCGAGCGCCCGGGACTGCGACTCGTCGGGTCCGTGGAACAGATAGAAGCGGGTGGCGGGATTGGGCTGGTCGACCGTCCGGCCGATCGTCGTCGCAGTCGCCTTCACTTTGCCCCGGTTCGGGAAGCGTAGAGGGCGAGTCGGGCGACGATCTGGTCGGCGACGATGTCCGACAGGTTCTCAAGCGCCGTCTGCTCGGCAGCGACGGTCGCATATTCGGAACTGACGATGTCGATGCCGGCGTCGGATCCGGCCGTGGCATCCAGCACGACCTGACCGGACCTCAGATCGACCAGCTGGTACCGGGCGCGCAACGTCCGGCGTTCGCGTGTCGCCGCCTGGTCGGAGCGCAAGCCGAAGGCCGTGATGTTGTCTTCCAGGCTGACGTCGAGCCGGTACCCGGCCGTTGCCTGGCCGCTCTCACCGATGCGATCGACCAGCTTGTTGCGCACGAGCCAGCCGGCCTTGCCGGGGATCGCCGCAACCGTCACGGCTTTCAGCGTCGCGGACACCGCGCTGCCGCTACCGCCGCCATAAAGCGGGTGAAGACCGCAACCGCCGAGGCAGAGCAGCGATACCAGCAGGGCGGCGCGCCGGATCATGCGACGATATTGACCAGTCGGTCCGGCACCACAATCACCTTGCGCGGCGCGGCGCCCGCGAGCTGCCGCTGAACCCTGTCAGAGCCAAGCGCGAGCGCTTCGGCGGCGGCGCGATCGAGCCCGCGCGGGGCCTGCAGTGTATCGCGCAACTTGCCATTGACCTGGACAGCCAGCGTGATCTGGTCGTCGACAAGCAGCGCCGGATCGAAGCTAGGCCACGCGGCGTCGGCGATCATGCCGCTCTCGCCGAGCGCCGCCCATGCCTCCTCGGCCAGGTGCGGCGCGGCCGGCGCGGCCAACAGCACAAGGGCGCGCACCGCGTCGTGGCGAGTAGCGGAGGGCGGCGCCTTCTCGATTGCGGTGGTCAGTTCGTAAAGCTGGGCGATCGCCTTGTTGAACTGCAGCCCCTCCAGCGCCTCGCCGACGGCGGAGATGGCCCGGTGAAGCTTGCGGTTGAGTGCCTGGTCCTCGCCTGCCGCCGCGGCGCTCCCGGTGGCGAGGCGCCAAACGCGCTGGACGAAGCGCGATGCGCCCTCGATTCCGCCTTCGGACCATTCGAGGTCTCGCTCGGGCGGGCTGTCGGACAGCATGAACCAGCGCACGGCATCAGCGCCGTATTTGGCGAGGATCGGCTCCGGATCGATCGTGTTGCGCTTGGACTTGGACATCTTCTCGACGCGCCCGGGCGTCACCGGATGGCCGCTTTCGATGTGCACCCAATCGTCGCCGTTGCGCGTGACCTCGTTGGGACTGAGCCAGCTGCCGTCCCCGGCTCGGTAGGTCTCGTGAGTGACCATGCCTTGCGTGAATAATCCGCTGAACGGCTCGTCGATGCTGATTTTGCCGAGGCGCTGGAGCGCGCGGGTCCAGAAGCGGGCGTACAGCAGGTGCAGGATCGCGTGCTCGACGCCGCCGATATATTGCGCGACGGGCAGCCACTTCTCCGCTTCCGCGCGGTCGAACGACTTGTCCGCGGGCTGACTGGCGAAGCGGATGAAATACCAGCTCGAATCGACGAATGTATCGAGCGTGTCCGTCTCGCGGACGGCCTGCCCGCCGCAGCTCGGGCAGGCGACATGCTTCCATGTCGGGTGACGGTCGAGCGGGTTGCCGGGCTTGTCGAATTCGATGTCGTCCGGAAGCACCACGGGCAATTGGTCGCCCGGCACCGGAACGACCCCGCACGACCGGCAATGAATGATGGGAATCGGCGTGCCCCAGTAGCGCTGCCGCGACACGCCCCAGTCGCGCAGCCGATACTGGACCGTGCCATGGCCCCACCCAGCCGCTTCGGCACGGCGGACCACTTCAGCCGCCGCCTGGTCTGTCGTGAGCCCGTTCAGGAACTCGGAATTGACCGCCACCCCGTGGGCATTTTCCGCCTCTCCGACGACCGGCTCCGCAGCCTGTTCGGCACTCGCCGCTACGACGCGCCTTATGGGCAGTTGATATTGCTTCGCAAATTCGAAGTCCCGCTGATCGTGTCCGGGGACGCCGAAGATCGCTCCAGTCCCATATTCCATCAGCACGAAATTCGCGATGTAGACCGGGAGGCGCCATTCGGGCCTGAGCGGATGGACTGCTTCCACCGCCGTTCTAAAGCCCTTCTTTTCGGCGGTTTCCACCTCGGCCGCGCTGGTCCCGCCGGCCTTGCACTCGGCGGCGAACGCTGCCGCCCGAGGGTCGGTCGCGGCCACTGCTTGCGCGATTGGATGGTCTGGTGCGACCGCAACGAAGCTCGCGCCGAAAATCGTGTCCGGACGGGTGGTGAAGACTTCTAGCGCGTCTATTCCCCTACCGCTTGCGGGAGGGGCTAGGGGTGGGTGCGAAAGCTCGTTCGACTGGCCCACCCCTTCGGCGCTTCGCGCCTCTTCCCCTCCCGCAAGCGGTAGGGGTGTCGCCAACCGGAAGCTGAATTGCAGGCCCTGGCTCTTTCCGATCCAGTTTTCCTGCATCAGCCGAACCTTCTCCGGCCAATTGTCGAGCGTCTTCAGCCCTTCGAGCAGGTCATCGGCGAAGTCGGTGATCTTCAGGAACCATTGAGCAAGCTTGCGCCGCTCGACCGGCGCGCCGGAGCGCCAGCCCTTGCCATCGATCACCTGCTCGTTCGCCAGCACGGTCATGTCGACCGGGTCCCAATTGACCTCGCTTTCCTTGCGATAGACCAGCCCTGCGTCGAACAGATCGAGGAACAGTGCCTGCTCGTGGCCGTAATAAGCCGGATCGCAGGTGGCGATTTCGCGATTCCAGTCGAGCGCAAATCCGATCCGCTTAAGCTGCTCGCGCATCGCCCGGATGTTCGCCCACGTCCATTCGCCCGGATGGACCTTGCGCTCCATTGCCGCATTCTCAGCAGGCATTCCGAACGCATCCCACCCCATCGGGTGGAGCACTTCATGTCCTTGCATCCGGCGATAGCGGGCGATCACGTCGCCCATCGTGTAATTGCGGACGTGGCCCATGTGGATGCGCCCCGAGGGATAGGGAAACATCTCGAGGACGTACGTCTTCGGCTTTTCGCTATCGCTATTCGCCGAGAAACAGCGCGCCTCGGCCCAGCGCGCCTGCCAGCGCCGGTCGGCTTCAGCCGCGTCGAATCGGCTGCTCATGGCGAGGGACTTAACCCGCGACGGAAGAGGCGCGGCGCAGGTCGCGGGCCCGGGTCAGGATAATGTCCTCGAGCTTCTGGACCGTTGCGGCCGAGACCGGAGCATCCACCCATGCGCCATTCTGCTGGACCTGGCGGGCAGCCGAGACTCGAATGGCGTCGGCGCGAAGATCGGGGTCGAGGACCGCGACGGTCAGCTTGACCCGTTCGCCGGGAGCGCGGGGATTGCTGTACCAGTCGGTGATGATCACCCCGCTCTGCGCGTTGGCCTGGAGCAACGGCGCGAAAGAAACAGTGTCGACGGCGGCCCGCCAGAGGTAGGCGTTGATCGCGAGCGTGGTCACCTGCGACGGCGCCAGTTGCGTTCGCACGTTGCGGTTGCGCGAGCAGGCCGGGGTCGCAAGCGCCAGAATCATCAGCGCGGCGGTGGTATGGAGGCGGGTCATTGGAAGTCCTCGGAACATCGAAATCTGTGGGCGAGAGGCGTTATAGATGCTGGGCCACCGCCCGCAAGCACTGCCGGCGCCGTTAAAATTGTGTTGAGTCGGCAACAGCCGCAAAGAGAATCGATTCCGCTCATGGAACCTTCAGGTCACTCCGTTTATATGACCTTTCAGCAGGGAGAGTGCTGGTGCTTGGAGTCGCGGGAGGAAAGGGGGCCAAGCTGGCTGCGGCGATTGCCGCCGCCGGTCTCGTCCTGACTCCCGCATTCGCGACCGGCACGTCATCGAAGAAGCGCCCATCGCTGGTGGCGCTCAGCTTCGATCCGATCTCGTCGTTCACGCCGGCCAATGCTGATCCCAAGCTTGCTGCCGCGCTCGGCAGCAAGAGCCTGGCGCTGGGCGACTTCAAGTTTACGCCGGCGCCGGCCAAGGGTCGGCCCTCGCAGGTGCGCGTGGCGATCCGTGCGCGTGTCGTCGCTCCAGGCCGCACGGTCGGTGTTGAATCCGCCGCGGCAACACCCACCGTCGCTCTTGCGCCGACCAGCTACAACCTGGGCGTAGCCGTCGGTTGGCGGCATTTCGCGGTTTCGGGCGACGTGGCCAAGGTCAAGAGCGCCGACTCGGCGATCGGTGGTCGTGAAGCGGCCGATGTCGGGGTCAGCTATTCGTTGTCCAACCGGCTCTCGACCCGAGTCGCGGTAGGCACCGAGCGAGCGACGGGTAACGCGCTCCCGGCGCTGCGAGGGGCCGACAAAGTGTCGTTCGATCTCGGCAGCTCTTATTCGCTGTCGGGCCGAATTTCGCTGGTCGGCGGAGTGCGTTACAACATCGAGCGCGACCGCTTCTCGACGCTCGAGGATAATCGCCGGGACAGCCAGGCGGTTTACGTCGGTACCGCGTTCAAGTTCTGAACGCCGAAATCCCGGCCCATCCGATAAAGCCCAGCCGAGCGACATCCGCGTAGCGTTTGGCGTTCATGCCGCCGAGCGCAAGCAACCGCCGATTCGCTAATCGGGCCAGCGTTGCAGCACGCATTCGAGGAATGGGGTGCCAATCCGGATGGCTGTTCGTCGGGAATATCGGCGAGAGCAGGATCATAGGTACCCTCCGGAGCAGCGCTCGCCGGAGCTCGGCCGAATTGTGCACTCTTGCCGCCTCGCCTTGATACTCGCTTGCCACCGTCAGGGCGCCACGATGCGCAATGCGATTCAGCTGTCGGCGCTGCGCTTTCTTGAGCGGACGGACCAGCAACACGCCGCTCCCGCGTTTCAGCTTGCCGACCGCTTTTGAAGCGGATTCGTCAAATCGATCGACGATCAGCCACTGTCCGGCAGTGGTCTGGCGGCGCGCCATGCTGCTTTCTATAGCTCCCATCAATGACCGCCGCCGCAGACCGCCGCCAAGTGATCCTCGACGGCATCGCTCAGGCCGCGGCCCTTGCCCGTCGCGATCCTTCGGACGTGCGGCTCATTGCCGTCAGCAAAGGGCGCGGTGCCGAGGAGATCGAAGCCCTGATTGCCGCCGGCCAGCGTGACTTCGGCGAGAACCGGGTTCAGGAAGCGCTCGCCAAATGGCCCGCACTGCTTGCCCGCTATCCTGATGTCCGACTCCACGGCATCGGACGCTTGCAGTCCAACAAGACCGCTGATTTGATCCGGCTGTTCGACGTGATCCATTCACTCGACCGCGTCAGCCTCGTGCACGCGCTCGTCAAGGAAGCGGACAAGGCCAGGCGTTTCCCGGCAGTCTATGTCCAGGTGAACATCGGCGAGGAGGACCAGAAGGGCGGCTGCGCGATCGGCGATGTCGGTCACCTGACCGATGCGGTCCGATCCTCGCCGTTGCCGCTGGCCGGGCTGATGGCCATCCCGCCGGTCGGCCTCGAACCGTCCCCCTATTTCGCGCTGCTCGCGGAGCTTGCGCGCCGCCATGACGTCACGGGGCTCAGCATGGGAATGTCCAGCGATTACAAGGCCGCCGTGATGCTCGGCGCCACCGCGGTCCGCGTCGGCACTGCATTGTTCGAGGACAGTTAGGCTAGCAAATGACCGCTGCGCTTGCGCTTGGTCGCGAGATAGTCGGCGTTATGCGGATTAGCGGGCATCTGATGCGAAACCCGTTCCACCACCTTGATTCCGGCTGCCTCGAGTCCCGCCATTTTGTCGGGATTGTTCGTCAGCAGCCGGACCTCGCTGATCCCGAGCGAGCGCAGCATTGCCGCGGCGTGGCCGTAATCGCGGGCGTCATCGACAAAGCCGAGCCTTCGGTTCGCCTCGACGGTGTCGAGACCGCGATCCTGCAGTGCATAGGCACGGATCTTGTTGGCAAGCCCTATGCCTCGTCCCTCCTGCCGCAGATAGAGCAGCACGCCTCCGCCATGCTCGCCGATGATGTGCAGCGCCTCCCTGAGCTGCGGTCCGCAATCGCACTTGAGCGATCCGAACACGTCACCCGTCAGGCACTCGCTGTGCAGGCGAACGAGCGGCGGCTGGCCCGCGAAGGCGCCAATGACGAGCGCGACATGCTCCTGTCCGTCATCAGATGCGCGGAAGGCAACGATCTGCGTCGGCGGCATGTCCTCGAGCGGTAGCCGCGCTCGGGCGACGATCGCGACGGACGGGTGCGAACGCTCGCGGATGATCTCGTCGACCGAAATGCCGAGCCGAGCCTCGCCGTCGTCGAGCAGCCAAAGCGCGGGTAGCAGCCCGGCGAGGCGGGTGAGATCAAGCGCCGCCCGAGCGGCCTCGACGTAATCGGCCGATAGCGGGTGCAGCGGTCCGATCGGTGCTCGATCAAGATCCCGGCCGGGATCAGCGATGCTCAGGGCCGTAGCCGCATCCATCCAAGACTCTTGAGAGAGCACGACCGGGCCGCCAGGGTCCGCCGCGTCGCGCTCATTGGCAAGGTTGAGCGCGGCCGCGCGCTCACCGCTGATCATGAGCCTGGCGCGATGGTCCGGATCGAGCAGGCTGAGCTGCTCCTGGGTGGCCGTTTCGACGGCGAGCACCACGATCTTGGCTGAACCTTCGATGCGCACCGGTCGACCCGCGCGGACCGATGCAATGGCGGTCCCGAGGACGCTCAAACGTCGATCTCGCAGATCAGCGGTACGTGGTCCGAAGGGCGCTCCCAGTTGCGGCAGGGCTCGAGCACTGCGTGTCTCTTCAACTGGCCGGCGAGCTCGGGTGACGCCCACATGTGGTCGAGCCGGCGACCGCGGTCGTTCCTGGTCCAGTCCGGGGAGCGATAGCTCCACCATGTGAAGCAGCGCTCCGGGGCCGGCACAAACTTTCGGCCGATGTCGACCCAGTCGTGGGCCTGCCTGAGCTTGGTGAGCGCCTGGACCTCGACGGGCGTGTGACTGACGACGCCGATCAGCGCCTTGTGGCTCCAGACGTCGCATTCGAGCGGCGCCACGTTGAAGTCGCCGACGATGATCGTCGGTTCGCTGAGGTTCTCAGACCAGCGCGTCATTCGCCCGATAAAGTCGAGCTTCTGGCCAAACTTCGGGTTCTGCTCCCGGTCGGGGATGTCGCCGCCCGCCGGGACATAGACATTCTCAAGGCGGATGCCGCACTCGAGGCGAACACCGACATGCCGCGCTTCGCCATTGTCCTGCCAGTCGTGCTTGCCGGCGCCATTCAGCGGCACTCGGCTGAGGATGGCGACCCCGTGATGCATGCGCTGACCGTTAAGCTGGCGGTGGACGTATCCGTGCCGGTCAAACAGCTCGGCAGGGAATATGCTGTCGAGCACCTTGGTTTCCTGGAGGCACAGTATGTCCGGCTGCTGCTCAGCAATCAGCCGCTCGACCAGTGCGGTCCGGGCCCGCACCGAGTTGATGTTCCATGAGGCGATTTTGAGCGTCGACACGACGGAGGATGTAGCCACCCTATCGGCGGTTTGCGAGAGAGCGCGCGGCGCATATGGAAAGGCCCCCGCTCCGGGGGCATGGAGCGAGGGCCGACCGAGCGTTGTCACGCAAGGGATCCAGCGAGCCCGGGTAACAGGGGGAAACCCCAAGCCATTACAGGATCAGGCCCGTTTTTAGCCCGACGCCCCTGTCGCCGCGATGAACAGGTCGCAAATAGCAACCCGTTTCGTCACCTTTTCTTCTTCGGTTCGGCGTAGGTGAACGCGCTGTCCGGGATGGGTACGTTGAACCGGACGTTCGATAGCTTGACGGTGGTGCGATGGTTCTGCGCGTCCACGGCCGTCCACCCGTAAAGCTCGAGACCACCAGGGGCCGACGGCGTTCGAAGGAAGGCGAGCGTCAGCTGACCATATTGGGAGGCATTCTTGGCGCGCGCCACGACAACCCGGCTGTCGACGCTCGGCAGGATCTCGGCCTTGCCGTTGAAATCGGCGGAGCCGGACAACAGCGGCCCCAGCGGCGTGCGCGAGAGCGGCCAGCTCGATTTCTGTCCGACCGAATAGTCGAGGAAGGTGAGCCGCTTGCCATCAGCGACGAGCAGGACGTCGCCGCCCCGATATTCAAATCGAATGCGTCCCGGGCGTTTCATCTGCAGCGTGCCGGTGGAGACCTGGCCCTTCGCGTCGGTCTGCGTGAAATTTGCGGTCATGGTCTGCACCGCCGAGAGATGCTCCTTCAGCCGCGCGAGGTCCGGCGATGGCGCCGCCGCAAGCGCCGGTGCGGAGGCAATCAGCGCGACTGGCGCAAGCGCACGCGCGAAGCTCGTGGGGAAGGTCATTGGCGAAGCTCCTGGATTTTGGGCGCCGAATTGGCGTTTGGCCGTTGAATGCGCTCTGAACCTGCCGGTTCCGTACCGTTCAGCGTCAGATCGGATGCCCGTCGGGGTCGATCAGAACCTCGCGGCGGCCGACGTGATCGGGCTGTCCGACCAGCCCATCCTTCTCCATCCGCTCGATCAGCCGCGCCGCGCTGTTGTAACCAACGCGGAGCTGCCGCTGAAGATAGGAGGTCGAGGCCTTCTGGCTTTCGGCGACGATCTGGATTGCCTTGCGGTAGAGCTGGGTCTCGGCGTCGTCCTCGCCGGTCGGCTGTCCATCGAACAGGTATCCGCCGTCCTCCGGTTCCTCGGTGACCGCCTGATTGTAATCGGGGGCGCCCTGTCGCCGCCAATGCTCCGCGACCGCGCGCACTTCCTCGTCGCTGACGAAGGGGCCGTGGACGCGGATGATCTGCTTGCCCCCGGGCATGTAGAGCATGTCGCCCTTTCCGAGCAGCTGCTCCGCGCCCTGCTCGCCAAGGATCGTGCGGCTATCGATCTTGCTCGTGACCTGAAAGCTGATGCGCGTTGGCAGGTTCGCCTTGATGACTCCGGTGATGACATCGACCGACGGCCGCTGCGTCGCCATGATCAGGTGGATGCCCGCCGCGCGCGCCTTCTGCGCCAGGCGCTGGATGAGGAACTCGACCTCCTTGCCGGCGGTCATCATCAGGTCGGCGAGCTCATCAACGACAACGACCATCTGCGGCAGAACGTCGTATTCGAGCTGCTCGGTTTCGTAGAGCGGCTGGCCCGTATCGGCATCGTACCCGGTCTGCACTCGCCGGCCGAGCTTCGCGCCCTTGGCCCTGGCCTCGCGCACCTTGGCATTGAAGCTCGGCAGCGCACGCACACCGAGGTTGGCCATCATCCGATAGCGCTCCTCCATCTGCTCGACGGTCCATTTGAGGGCGCGGATGGCCTTGCCAGGTTCGGTGACCACCGGAGCGAGCAGGTGGGGAATGTCGTCGTACATGCTCAACTCGAGCATCTTGGGATCGATCATGATCAGTTTGCACTGGTCCGGACCGTATCGGTAGAGCAGCGACAGGATCATGCAGTTGAGGCCGACCGACTTGCCCGATCCGGTGGTGCCGGCAACGAGCAAATGCGGCATCGGCGCGAGGTCGGCGACGACCGGATCGCCGGCAATGTTCTTGCCGAGCACGAT
>JAICXF010000048.1 GCA_025981625.1 Sphingomonas sp.
ACCGGCCTCGCGCAAAGAAAAGCCCCGCAGCGGCGGACCGCTGCGGGGCCTGAGTTGAGCAACTTGTGGCTTAGCCGCCGGCGTGCGCCGCCAGCGCCGCGAGCAAGAGCAGCGCGACGATGTTGGTGATCTTGATCATCGGATTGACGGCCGGGCCGGCGGTGTCCTTGTAGGGATCGCCGACCGTGTCGCCGGTCACCGCGGCCTTGTGGGCCTCCGACCCCTTACCGCCGTAATTGCCGTCCTCAATGTACTTCTTGGCGTTGTCCCACGCGCCGCCGCCGCTGGTCATCGAAATGGCGACGAACAGGCCGGAGACGATCACCCCAAGCAGCAGCGCGCCGACGGCGGCGAGGCCGTTTTCCTTGCCGGCCACCGCGCCAATCACGAAATAGACGACGATCGGGGCCAGCACCGGAAGCAGCGAGGGGATGATCATCTCGCGGATCGCGGCGCGGGTGACGAGGTCGACCGTGCGCGCGTAATTCGGGCGGACCGAGCCGTCCATGATGCCCGGATTGTCGCGGAACTGGCCGCGCACTTCCTCGACCACGGCTCCGCCGGCGCGGCCCACAGCGGTCATGCCCATGGCGCCGAACAGGTAGGGCAGCAGCGCCCCCAGCAGCAGGCCGACGATAACGTACGGGTTGGACAGGCTGAACAGCTTGTCGAGATCGGTCGTGACGCCGATCTTGTCGCCGAATTCGCGAAGGTCGGCCGTGTAGGCGCCGAACAGCACCAGCGCGGCAAGGCCGGCCGAGCCGATCGCATAGCCCTTGGTGACCGCCTTGGTCGTGTTGCCGACCGCGTCGAGCGCGTCGGTGCGGGTGCGAACTTCCTCCTCGAGGCCGGACATTTCGGCGATTCCGCCAGCGTTGTCGGTGACCGGCCCGTAGGCATCGAGCGCGACCACCATGCCGGCCAGCGAGAGCATCGCGGACGCCGCGAACGCCACGCCAAGGAACCCGGCGAGCTGATAGCTCGCGATCAGGCCGACGATGATCACGATCGTCGGAAGCGCGGTCGATTCGAGGCTGATCGCCAGGCCCTGGATGATGTTGGTTCCGTGACCCGTCTGGCTCGCACGCGCGATCGACTGCACCGGCCGATAGTTCGTGCCGGTGTAATATTCGGTGATCCACACGATCAGCGCGGTGACCGCGAGGCCGATCAGGCTCGACCAGAAGAGGTCCATGCCGGTGAACCCGCCGGCGTAAGCGCTGGTCGGCGCTCCCGGAGTGCCCGCGCCGGCGCCGCCGATGGTCGAATTCAGATCGGCGCCGAGCGACAAATGGAAAGCGAGATAGATGGCGGGGATCGCGAGGATCGTCGCCGTCCAGAACCCCTTGTACAGCGCGCCCATGATCGAGCCGCCCCTGCCGAGGCGGACCATGTAGGTGCCGATGATCGACGTGATGATGCACACGCCGCCGATCAGCAGCGGAAGGATCATCAGCGGCATCAGCAGCGGCGACGTGCCGATGGCGAGCGCGATCGACACCATCGTGATGCCGACGGTGACGACATAGGTCTCGAACAGGTCGGCGGCCATGCCGGCGCAGTCGCCGACATTGTCGCCGACGTTATCGGCGATCACCGCCGGGTTGCGTGGGTCGTCCTCGGGGATTCCGGCCTCGACCTTGCCGACGAGATCGGCGCCGACGTCGGCAGCTTTGGTGAAGATGCCGCCGCCAAGTCGCGCGAAGATCGAGACGAGCGATGCGCCCAGCGCGAGGGCGGTCAAGGCGGTGACGACCGGCCGGTCGTTCGGGGCGTAGCCGCCTGGCCCGGTGAGGTACCAGAACAGGCCCGAGATCGCGAGCAGCGCGAGCCCGGCGACGAGCATCCCGGTAACCGCGCCGGCGCGAAACGCCGTGGTGAGGCCGCTCTGCAGGCTGTTGCGGGCGGCTTCGGCGGTGCGAACGTTGGCACGCACCGAAATATTCATGCCGATAAAGCCGGTAGCCCCCGAAAGCACGGCGCCGAGCACGAACGCACCGGCGCTGAGGGATCCGAGGAACACGCCGATGATGATCGCGACCACGATGCCGACGATGGCGATCGTCGTGTATTGGCGGCGAAGGTAGGCGCCGGCGCCCTCCTGGATCGCTGCCGAGACCTCGACCATGCGTGCGTTGCCGGCGGACATGCCCAGCACCTGGCGGCTGGTCATAATGCCGTAGAGTACCGCGATCACGCCGCAGATCATGGCGATGTAGAGCAGGTTCATGAGTTGATGCGTCCCCGTTGGTTGGCGAAGGCGGCCAATAAACCGGCGGCCGCCGCCGAAAAACGGCGAAGGTTTAGGGAGCGTTTGCGCGGCTGGCAACCACGCGAATTATCAAGGCTTTAATGGATCAGCAGGGCGAGCGTCATGCCCGCTGCGAGGCCGCTAAGGCCGATCAGCCACTGGCGGAGCGGAAAGCCCGCGATCGTCATTACCTGGATCGTCGCTCGCGTGCTCAAAGCCCAGCCTCTCCGGAATCCCGACCGGTTCGCCACCATGGGTGAGCTTGAGCCCATTTCCCTCGGTTAACGTGCCGATCCGGCTGATTCTCGTTCCGGTTGGTAAAGAAAGTGTTGACGGGTCGAGGTCGGGCGCGAGGGCGGCAAGCAGGGCATAATCGTCGCCGCCGGTTGCCGCGAACAATCGAGCGGCGAGGTCCTGCCCGTGCTCGGCGACGAAGGCGCTCGACAGCGGCAAGGCATTCAACTGCATTTCGATGGCACAGCCGCTCGCCCTGGCCAGTCGTTCGGCGTCGAGCAGCAGCCCATCGGACACGTCCATCATGGCATGGGCATGTGGCGCCAGCACCTCGCCAGCACCAAGGAGCGGAACCGGGCGGCGATAGACGTCGACCAGTGGGCTTTCGGCGTTCCGGTCCTGACGCAGCAGCGCGAGACCTCCCGCCGCATCGCCGAGGGTGCCGACCAGCCACAGCCCGTCCCCGGGCTTGCCTCCCGCTCGATCGGGCACTCTGCTCGAAGCCCGTCCAATCGCGGTCAGGCCCAAGACGCGTGGAGCGCCTTCCGGAAGAGCGATCGTGTCCCCGCCGATCAGCGGCAGACCATAGCTCTCGCACGCGGCCTCCACACCGGTGAGAAATTGCATGTCCCAGTCGCCGCTGCCGATCGTCAGCGACAGCAGCGCGCCGGCCGGCGAGGCGCCTTTGGCCGCGAGGTCGGAGAGGTTCACCGCCACCAGCTTCCACCCGACGCTCGCCGGCGGATCGAAGGGCATGAAGTGCACGCCTTCGGCAATCGTGTCGTGAGTGATGACGAGGTCGCCCATCACCGCGGCGTCGTCGAGAAGTCCGCGGGCCTCGGGCGCCGTCGCGATTTTTCGCAGCCGCTGGATGACCTCAAGCTCGCGAGTCATTGGGGCAGGGTAGCCCCGTCAGACCTGCGTGCAAGCTCAGAGAGAGCGCCGAAGCGCTTAAGAATATTGGTAGATTGCCGCCGCCGCGAAGCCGACGACGAGCAGCGCAAGCACCCAGAAGCCGGGGCCGTGCTTTTCGACACTCGATGGATTTTTCGGGTCTGCCCAAAGGATCGGCATGTCATCGGTCGCGGTAATCTCGAGTCCATCGATGACGCGGCCTTCGACATCATGCTCGTACTTCTTGCCCGCGACTTCATATTGAAGACGCATGTCGTCGGTGTGGAAGGGCGAGAGGCGCTCCGCCCCGCGTGGGTGCTCGGGCGGATTGAGCGGGTCGCCGGCCAGGCTGTCGCCAAGTACGTCGACGTTTTCCGCCCGTGCGAGCACCGGCATGCGGTTGGTGAACAGCCAGAAGATGCGCGCGACGATCGCGACGGCAACCAGCGCGCAGGCGGTGAGGCCGAGGGTCCGTACGTCCATGCGGCCATATGTAGCGCGAAAGGGTTAAGAGCGTCTTTCCTTGGCGATGGCGTCGAGAAGGCCGTTGACGAAGCCGCTCTCGCGCTTGTCGTAGAAGGCGTGTGCGACATCGACATATTCCGAGATGACGGAGCCCATCGGCACGTCGGCGCGGGCGATCAGCTCGTAGGTACCGGCACGCAGAATCGCGCGCATCGGCCGGTCGAGCCGCTCGAGCGTCCAGCCTTCGGCGAGGCGGCCCGCGATGAGGCCGTCGATCTCCTCGCGGCGCGCATCGGTGCCGGTGACGATGTCGTCGAAGAAATCGCGCTCGGCGTGATGATAGGTCGCGTCCTCGATCGTGGCGCCCAGCCGGTGGTCGTGGAACTCCTTGAGCAGGCGGGGGAGGGGCATGCCCTCCATCTCCTGCTGGTAGAGCGCCTGCACCGCCGCGAGGCGAGCGGCGGAACGGGAGAGGGAACGGGTCTGGGTCATGACGCCCAGGCGGTAGCCGCGCCTTGGCCGGCAAGGAAGGGCTCGAGGACCGAAACCACCTCGTCGCCCGCTTCCCACGGCGCGAAATGGCCGGCATTCGGGAGGCGTACGATGGTCAGGTCATCGACGAGCTTGTCGAGACCGTCGAGCTGGAGCGGCAACAGGGCGGGATCCTTCATGCCCCAGATCACGAGCGTCGGCACCTTCACCTTCGGAAAAGCGCTGAGCAGCCAGTCCGGCAGCGGCACGGTAATGCCCGGGGGCGGGACCAGCACTCGTGAGGCGCGATACCAGTTGAGCATCGCCGTGAAGGCGCCCGGCTGCGACCAGTCGGCGAGATACTGCAGCCGCTCCGCTTCAGGAACCTTGGAAATGTCGACGTGGCGGGCGAAGGTCGTGTTGAAGAACCAGTCGAACCCGTTGGCTTCGACCAATTCCTCGAAGCCCGGAGTTCGGAAAGCCGTGATGTACTGCGAGGCGGCACGCTGATCCGCGTCTTCGACCAAGCTCTTCTGAAAGATCACCGGATGCGGCGCGTTGATGATTGCGAGGCGTCTCAGCCTCGGATCCCCGCGAAGGGCCGCGCCCCAGGCGATCGCTCCGCCCCAGTCGTGTCCGACGAGCGCGAACGCTTCGATCGACAGCGCATCGGCGAGCGCGAAAATGTCGTCGATCAGCGTGTCGGTATTATAGTCGGCTACGTCCTGCGGCAGGTACGACCCGGCAAAGCCCCGTTGGTCGGGCATGACGAGGAAGAACTCGTCCTCGAGACGCGGCGTGACTTCGCGCCAGGTGCGGTGCGATTCGGGGAAGCCGTGAAGCAGGATGACTGCGGGCTTTTGCGGGTCGCCCGCGAGCGCGACGTTCAGCGTCACCCCAGTCTTGAGCGGAATCCGGCGGAACTCGCTCATTCGATGAACTGCGCGAACATGATGCGGAAGCCTTCGGGCGTTCGCACCGGCATTTCGCGCCAGCCCCAGGGTTTGTCCTTCGGCTCGGCGAGGATGTCGGCGCCGCGTTCGACGAACTCGCGATGGAGCTCATCAACATTCTCCGTGCGGAGGAATGCGAAATAGCTGTGGTCGCCGAGCTCGGCGGCGGGAATGGATTCAGAACAGCGACCAAGCATCATCCGCACGTCGTCGCGGATCAGGCCGCGCCAATTCTCCGCGTCCTGCCATTCGATCGAGAAGCCGAGCTGGTCGATGTAATAGGCTGCCTCGCGGTGCAGGTCGTGAACCGCGAGGACATAGCCGTGCGGGAATAACTTGGGCGGCGTCTGCTGCGCGCTCACGGGTAGCTGACCGTCAGCGGCACCTGAGGAAGCGGGATATATTCCCGGTCGTCGCCGGGGATCAGGGGGAAGCGCAGCGCCTTCCAGTCCTCCTTCGCCTGATTGATGCGGTCGCGCGATGAAGAAACGAAGTTCCAGAAGACATGGCGCCGCGTCGTGAATGCTTGCCCGCCGAGCAGCATCAGCCGCCCGCCGGTCGCGCTCGACAGGCGCGCTCCGTGGCCGGGCCGGAGGACGTAAAGTGTGTAGAGCTGCAGCGGTTCGTCATCGAGCTCCGCCTCGCCGCCGACCAGCATCACCGCGCGCTCGTCGGCTTCGGCCTCGACCGGGATCGAACCGTCGGCACCGAGCAGGATATCGGCATAGATCGTCGGCGAATGCTGCGGCGTCGCCGCCGTCTCGCCCCACAATGTTCCCATCAGCACCCGGGCGCTGACATTCCTGTCTTCGATCAGCGGCAGGTCTCCCGCAGATATGTGGTCGAACGCCGGAGCAACTTCCTCGCGGCCGTCTGGCAGAGCGAGCCACGTCTGCATGCCGTAAAGGCTTGGCCCTTGTGGCCGAAGCGCGTGCGGCGACCGCTCGGAATGCACAATGCCGCTGCCGGCGGTCATCAGGTTGATCGCTCCCGGCTCGATCACCGCATGGCTGCCGATGCTGTCGCGATGCTCGATCGCCCCGTCGAAAAGGTAAGTGACGGTCGCGAGGTTGATATGCGGATGCGGACGCACGTCCATCCCTTGCCCAGCCGGAAGCCGAGCGGGCCCGAACTCGTCGACGAAGATGAACGGGCCCACCATCGTCCGCTCCCGCGCCGGGAGGCTGCGGTTCACCTTGAAGTCGCCGAGGTCATGGGTGACCGGCGTGATCACCTGCTCGAACGCGGTCTCGACGGTGGCCATGATGGTTCTCCCTCAGCTGTGTCGGAGCCCTATAGGACCAGATAGTAACGCTTCGCCAACCGCAGCGTCACGCCTCCTCTTGTCGCGGACCTCGGACCCAGCGCCGGAATGCACGGATAGGCGGCGTTCGCCACAGTGCCAGGAACGACGCCAGCACGATTGCGAGTGGCACCAGGACGGCTGCCGCCTGGAGTAGGATGCCGATCAACCCGACAACGGTCGTAACGAAGGTTTGCCATGCCGCCCGTATGGGGTCGCCCCGGAATCCGGGGACGCCTCCGCGCCCGTAATAGTGAAACTCCATCGGTGTGGAGGCGAGCGCGGACTGGCTGGTTTCGATTGCATGAGCCTGTTCAGCCACCCGCTGTTGGAGCGCTTCGATTTGGTTCAACAAATCTGCACGAGCCAGCGTGCCTGGCTTGGTCTTCGTCAGCTCCTGCTGAAGCTGTGCGAGTTGCGTCGACGTATCCGTCCTCTGCCGGCTCGCTTGTTCCATCTTGGCGCCTTCGTCGGAGCTGCCGATCGCGAGTCGGATCAACTTGCCATCGTTGGCTTCGACCGACTGCTGCGCGGATTTACCGAATTGCCTTGGAATGCCGGGGTCAAGCTTAAGGTCCAGCTCCGCGGTCACTTCGTCATTCTGATTGACGTTGAATGACATGCCCGTGATCCGGCACTGGGCGACGCCGAGCTTCTCGCAAGCTGCGGCATGGGCTTCCTGTGTCGCCGAGATCCGATCGTCGGCAAGGTTGAAGTCATAGGCATAATTGAATGCGACGCCCGGGGCCGCGGTTGGTGAGATGTTCGGTGGCGCAGTGGCCTCATCTGATCCTGCTGGTTGAGAAGCTTGCTTAGAGCAGGAGCAGGCGACCATGGCGCCAGCGGTAAGAAGGGCGAGCCGGAGGTGACGAGATAGCATGGAGGTCTCCCGCGCAATTGATTCGGCGGAAGCCCGATAGGTTATTCTCTAGTCAATGACTAGAGTTTATTCTCCCGTGACGGTTGCGCGGATCGACAAGGCGTGAACTCGGCCGTCCATGAGGTCGCCGAGCGCCGCATAGATCATCCGCTGGCGTTGCACACGGTTCTTCCCGGCGAACGCCGCGCTCTCGACGCGCAGCGTGAAATGGCTCTCGCCCGCCGGGTTGTACCCGCCGTGCCCGCGGTGCTGCTCGCTGTCGTCGGTGAGTTCAATGCGACTCGGCGAAAGCGCCGAGTTGAGGCGCTTGAGCATCTCGGATGCGACCGGTCCGGTTTTCTGGGAGTTCATGGGCCTTATATAGAAGCGTTCAATGGCGACGAAACAATCCAGGCTGCACGGGCGGGTCGAAGGAGCGCAGGCGCGGTGCGCGATGCCGGGCTGCGGCGCGCCCGGTGAATTCAAGGCGCCGCTCCAGCCGGCCAATTTCGATGGCCCCGGCGCGTGGCGATTCCTCTGTCTCGACCATGTGCGGGAGCACAATACCAAGTACAATTACTTCGAGGGCATGACCTCTGAAGAGATCACGGAAGCGCAGTCCCCGCTCGCCGGGTGGGAACGGCCGAGCCGGCGCTTTGCCGCGAACGGCGCCGACCCGCCTCCGAAGTGGAGCGACTTTTCCGACCCGCTGGAGGCCATCTCCGGTCGCTTCGCCCACATCCGCCAACCGGAAAAGCCGTCGCGATTCAACAGCGCCGAGCGCCGGGCCCTGTCGATTCTCGGGCTCGGTGACGATGCTGACCGCAACCAGCTTCGCAAGCGATATTCCGGCCTGGTCCGCCGCTTCCATCCGGACAAGAATGGCGGCGACCGCAGCCATGAGGGCCAGCTTGGCGCCGTGATCGAGGCCTATCAGCTGCTGCGCAGGGCCGCGGCTTTTGCCTAATCCCGGTCGGGAGCACCGAGAGGGAAGTAGGCGCGGAACGGCCTCGCTTCTTCGACGGCGCGGACAACCTGCGGATGCGCCAGCAGGCGCGCGCGATAGGCGTTGAGCTTCGGCCGCGCCTCGCCGATCTCCTCGACCCAATCCGCATAAAAGAGCGCGGGCGCGGCGGCGCCGTCGGCCAGCGTGAAGGTCTCGCCCGCGGCCCAGCCGCTGTCGGGCAAATTCGCTTCGAGCCAGTCGTAGGCGATCAGAAGCTTTTCGCGGCCTAACTCGGCACCGTAAGCATCGCCTTTGCCTTCCGGCCGGAGCGCATGGTTGACCGCCGGCTGCATGTTCCCCTGGACGTAGAGGTCGAAAAAGCGATCGAGGAATCGTACCCGCCGGCCGAGGTCACCGTCCGGGATCCAGACATTGGCCGTCGGATAATGCGCCTGCAGATGCTCGATGATGCAGGTCGCTTCGGGAACAACCTGGCCATTGTCGACGAGCACGGGAAACTTGCCTGCCGGCCAGATCCGCTTGAGTTCGGCATAATTCGCCTCGTTCTCGGGGACCTGCCGAAACTCGAAATCCGTTCCGTCGGCGTAGAGCGGAATCAGCACCTTCCAAGTGTAAGAGGAGAAAGGGTGGCCAAAAAGCTGCAGCATCAGCGGCTTCCCTCCCGCATGCTGCGTCGGCGCTCAAGCTCCTGCTCGCTGGGCTCCTTGGTTGCGAAGGTGCCGGTTCGCACGTCCCCCGCCGGTTCATAGGTCGCGATGATTACGCCCGTGTCCGAAACGAAATGGTCGACGAGCTTCAACGCGCCGGCCTTTTCGGAGCCGTCGAAGATGCTCTTCCCGCCGCCGAGAACGACGGGAAAAGTCATCACGATCAGCTGATCGATCAGTCGTGCGGAGAGAAGCGGCGGGTACAGCGTGCTGCTGCCCTGGATCAGCAGGTCGCGGCCATCGGTCTGCTTGAGCAGACCGACCGCGTCCGCCGTCTCACCCGCGATCCGATGGCTGTTTTCCCACCTCAGCGGCTCATCGGAATGGGTCACCACATATTTGTCGATGCGCTGAAATTTCTCTCCGATCGGATTGTCCTGGTTGTACGGCCAGTAAGCGGCGAAGATATCGTAGGTCCGCTTGCCCAGCAGCAAGTCGTACTCGCCCATGATCAGCTGCTCGAACGGCCCCATGTTTTGGGCGAACATCGGCTGCGACCAGCCGCCGAAGCGGAAGTTGCTGGTCGGGTCTTCATCGGGGCCGCCGGGCGCCTGCATCACGCAATCGAGCGACTGGAAGATTGCGCCGGTGAGCTTACGCATCGACAGCTTCTCCACGCAGCGCCGCCTGAATCTTGGCGATGTCGATTTTGCGCATGGTCATCATCGCCTCGAAGGCGCGCTTTGCCGCGGCCTTGTCCGGATTGCTGTTGGCCTCCAGGAGCACACGCGGCGTGATCTGCCACGAAAAACCCCAGCGGTCCTTGCACCAGCCGCAGGCGCTTTCTTCACCGCCGTTGCTGATGATGGCATTCCAGTAGCGGTCCGTTTCTTCCTGGTTCTCGGTCACGACCATGAAGCTGACCGCCTGGTTGGGCTTGAAGTTGGGACCGCCGTTCAGCCCGACGAACTCCCGGCCAAGGACGGTGAAGTTCACGGTTAGCTCGACGCCGCCTTCGCCTCCAGGAAAGTCGCCCGGAGCAGCCATCGCGGCGCCGACCTTGCTGTCGGGAAAGGTCGAGGCATAGAACTCCGCCGCCTTTCTCGCCTCGCCGTGATCGAACCACAGACACGTGGTCAGCTTGTCCGACATGCTCGTACTCCTGTTGATGCTTACCTGTTGATGGTTAATCGCCGCCGACCAGCGCGAACTCCGCGCCTTGCGGGTCGGTACCGATGATGATGTGATCGCCGCCCGGCACTTCCATCGGCCCGACGGTGATCTTGCCGCCCTTGGCTTCCGCGCTTTCCTTCGCCTTCGCGATCGACGGAACGCGGAAATAATAGCGCCAGTGCGGATGCCCGTTGCCCATCCCTTTGGCGACTGCGCCGATGGTCACTCCGTTGTGCTTGAAGAAGCGATATTCGCCATGCTCGCCCATCGGCATGAACTCGTCGCTCGTCCAGTTGAACTGCTCGCCGTAGAAGCGCCGGGCACCCACCGGATCGCTGGTCGACAGCTCGTTCCAGCCGCACCGCTGCACCGCATCCGGCGAAAAGACGTCACTCTTTGCTTCCGGATTGCCGGCGGGGGGCGTCGGTTTCATGACATAGAAAGGCGCGCTCTGCGGATCGGTGAGGAGGGCGACCCGTCCGACCGAGCCGATGTCCGTCGGTGCCATCCAGGTCTTGCCGCCCGCCGCCTCAATCGCCGCCACCGCCCGATCGACATCGGTGACGTGGATGTAGCCAAGCCAGCCCGGCCGCGCGCCGTGCTCTGTCATGTCAGCGGTGATCGGCAGGACTCCTCCCGCAAAGCCGCCGTCGGAACGGCCGATCATCCGATAGCCGTTGAACTCGGGCGATCCCTCCTTGATGTCCCACCCGACAACGGAATCGTAGAAGTCCTTCGCGCCCTCGGCGTCGGTGGTCATCAGCTCGTACCAGATGAAATCGCCGGCGGGGTTCGGGCCGCGCTTCTCCCCGGCCGTCGTGGGCGCATCCTGCGTGCGAACGTCGGACATAGTCCTGTCTCCTTCTTCTAAGGCTCGAGCTCTTCCATCACGCTGTGATCTGGACCGCCGCGGCGGCGTTTTGCGGCTGACTCGCGGTATCGAGGATCACCTCAAAGCCGCCCCAGAACATGCGCTTGCCGTCGAACGGCGCATCGGCCGAGGGCTGCATCCGCTCGTCCTTCATCATCTTGTCCCAAGCTTCGTCATTCGCCTGTTTGGACGGCCACTCGATGAAGGCGAAGACGACCGTCTCGTCCGGCTGCGCCTGGACCGCTCGATAAAAGTCCGTGACCTTGCCTTCGGGCACGTCATCGCCCCACGCCTGGACCAGCCGAAGAGCGCCATATTCGCGGAAGATGGCCGCGTGCCGCTCGGTCATCTCACGGTACGCCTCTTTGTTCGCGCGGGGGACCGGCATGATGAAGCCGTTGACATAGCTGCCACCGCTCTCACCGACCTCGACGATCGCGTCGAAGCCTCCGAAGATCATCCGCTTCGCGTCGAACGGCACGTTCGACATGTCTTGCAGCCGCGGATCGTTCATGAATTTCTCGGACGCAGAGTCGCGCTCCGCCTTGTTTGGATACTCGAAGAACGAGAAGACGACAGTCTCGTCATCCTTGGCATCGACCGCGCGATAGAAGTCGGTGACTTTGCCGTGCGGCACCTCGTTGGCGGAGGCCTCGACCATCCGGCGGACACCGCATTCCTGGAGGACGGGCGCGACGGTGCTCGCGTGCTTGAGGTAAGCTTGCCTGTTCGCCTGCGGGACGGGTGCGATGAATCCTTCGAAATAGGTCATGCTGCTGCTCCTTGCGGTTCGTGCTCGCGGAACGCAGCGAGCTGGTCGGACAGGGCCTGCTGGAATGCAGGCCGGGCCTCGCCGCGCTTCACGTAGGCGGCGAGAGTGGGGAAATCGGCGAGCTGGCCGCTGCGGTCGGCGATCCTCAGGACCGTGACCATCATCAGGTCGCCGATGGTGAAAGCGTCGCCCTCGAGCCACTGCTTGTCGCCGAGATGCTCGGAGAGCTGCTGCAGCCTCAAGCGCGCGAAACGGTCAAACGTCGGCTTGGCGGGCTCCGCCCACTCCTGATCGGCGAACACCACGTTCAAAAGCGCCCGAAACTGGACGAACGGCTCGATGCTGCTGACCGCCGCATAGGTCCATTGGATGGCGCGGTACCGGCCTTGCTGGTCCCGCGGCAGCAGGTGATCGGCCTTGTCCGCGATATATTGGAGGATCGCGCCGCTCTCGAAAATTCCGACGGTACCGTCGCGCAAGCATGGCACCTGGTTGAACGGCTGGTCTTGGGCGTAGCCGGGTGGCCGTTCCCCGCCGATCAGGCGGACACGATAATCGAGCCCCGCCTCCTCGAGTGCCCAGCGGACGCGGAGGTCCTTGACCAGCCCCTGCGCGCCCGGGGGAACCCAGGCGAGCGCGGTGATCTCGATCGATGCATTGGGATTGAGCGGCACTGCTTTTCCCCCTCAGATAGCCGTGGCAATGGAGTCGGTGACGGCGTCCTTGCCTTGTTCGGCGGCGGCGGCGTCCATCCACATGATCTCCCAGATGTGACCATCCGGATCGGCGACGCTGCGTCCGTACATCACCCCATAATCCTGTTTGGGCGACGGATCAGCCGTACCGCCTGCCGCTACGGCTTGCTCCAGCGTCGAGTCGACGCTTTCGCGGCTGTCGGCCGAGAGGCACAGCAGCACCTGCGACCCGGCATTCGCGTCGGCGATCGGCCGCGGCGTGAACTGCCTGAATTTGTCGTGAGTCAGCAGCATGACATGGATGCTGTCGCTGAGCGTCATGCAGGCGGCGGTCTCGTCGGTGAACCTCGGCTCGTTCACGGCGCCGAGCGCCTCGAGGAACCTGCGCGATCGGGGCAGATCGCTCACCGGCAAGTTCACGAAGATCATCCGCGTCATCTTTTCCTCCTTCGGCGACTCGATTCGCTTGCTTTTTGCTCCGTGGAGTCATAAATTGCAACCAAGGAGTTAGAAAAAATAACTAAGCTGCGAAAAAGTGAGGAGAAACGGCGCTACGAGGATGCCTGCGGGCTCGCCCATGCGATGGAATTGCTGGGCGAACGCTGGGCGATGCTGGTGCTGCGCGAATTGGCTTATGGCCCCCGCCGGTTCTCGGAATTGAAGGCGGACCTGACTGGCATCAGCGCCAATGTGCTGGCTCAACGCCTGACCGAGCTCGAGAGTCGAGGGCTGGTGCGAAAGGCGAAGCTTCCCCCGCCTGCATCGGTGCAGGTGTATGAGGCGACCGAGTGGGGCCTCGAAGTGGTCCCGCTGATTGCGTCGCTCGGCCGGTGGGCGGCGCGGAGCCCGTGGCACGATCCGACGCTCAAGATGAGTCACGTCTCCGTCATGATGTCGCTGCAGACCTTGATGTCCCCGGTTCTGGCCGAGGGCCTCGATGTGCGGCTCGGCTTCCAATTCGGCGATACGAGCTATGTCGCGACTGTTCGCGACGGCCGGCTTGACGTCGACCGGGCGCCGATCGCGAACTGCGCACTCGTGTTCACCGGTTCCCCCAGCGACATCGCTGCCGTGATTCACGGGGGAGCACCATTCGGGTTGATCGGCGTCGACGGGGATTTGGAGCTGGCACAACGCTTCGTGAAGCTCTTTCCGCTGCCCTCGAAGGTCGAGACAAGTTGAGGCGCGCGCCCGCTTCCCTTAAGGCACCTCGAAATGACCGATCTTCCCAACGCCCAGCCCCAAAGCCGCGCCGAGACGCTGATGGCTTCCCCCGACAAGATCGCCAGGGTGCGCGACCTGTTCGGGGTCGACTCGGACATGGAAATCCCTGCCTTCAGTGAGCCGGACGAGCGCGTTCCGGACCTCGATCCGACCTACGTCTTCGACCCGAACACCACGCTCGCCATTTGCGCGGGCTTTTCGAAGAATCGGCGGGTCATGGTCCAGGGCTATC
>JAICXF010000052.1 GCA_025981625.1 Sphingomonas sp.
CCGTGGCCCGCGTCCATGTTGGTCAGCAGGATGATCGGACCGCCGCCCGTCATGCGTTCGCGCAGGCGCGCGACCCATTTCGCCGGCTCCCAATAAGTGACGCGCGGATCGGTGAGGCCGCCGGTGATCAGCAAGGGCGGATAATCCTGCGCCTTCACATTGTCGTACGGGCTGTAGCTCCGGATATAGTCGAACGCCGCCCTGTCGGTGATCGGATTGCCCCATTCGGGCCACTCGCCCGGGGTGAGCGGAAGCGTATCGTCGAGCATGGTGTTGAGCACGTCGACGAAGGGCACATCGGCGACAACCGCTCCCCATAGCTCCGGGTCGCTGTTCACCACCGCGCCCATCAGCTCGCCGCCCGCCGAGCCGCCGTTGATCGCGATCCGCCCGGCGCTGGTGAAGTTGGCGTCAATCAGCCCCTTTGCCACGTCGACGAAATCGTTGAACGTGTTCGTCCGCTTCATGAGCTTGCCGTCGAGGAACCATTTGTAGCCGAGGTCGTCGCCGCCCCGGATGTGGGCGATGGCGCAGGCCCAGCCGCGGTCGAGCAGACTGATTCGGTTGGTGTTGAAGGTCGGCGGGATCGCGTGCCCGTAGGCGCCGTACGCGTAGAGGAACAGCTTGCCAGCGCCGTTCTTCTCGAACCCCTTGGGATAGACGACCGAGACCGGGACCCTCGCTCCGTCCCTTGCTTCGAGCAGCAGCCGCTCCGTCGCATATTTCGATCCGTCATACCCGGACGGGATCTCCTGGACCTTCAGCACCTCGAGTGAGCCCGTCTCCGGATGATAATCGTAGACCGTGGTCGGTGTGACCATCGACGAATAGCCGACGCGATAGGCCTGGGGCGCGAACTCCGGATTGCCCATGACGAAGGCGCTGTAGCTCGCTTCCGCGAACGGGATGCGCGTCTCCTCGCCGGCGTAGGTGCGCAAGGTCAGCTGGTCGAGGCCGTCGACCCTGCTGCTGATCGCCAAATGATCGCGATAGGCGGTGGCGCCGGTCAGATAAACGCGGTCCGAGCCGGGGATCACGGTCTCCCACGCCTCGGGGTTGGCCGGGTCGGCGACCGCAAGGCGGAAGTTGACATGATCGTCGTTGGCGTGAATCCACAATTTTCCGTGCGCGGCGTCGACATGATATTCGCGGTTGGGCTTGCGCGGTGAGATGAGCGTCAGCGGCTGCATCGGATCGGCGGCGGAGACGAACCGCACTTCGCTGGTCGCATTATCGCCGGTGGAGATGAAGATGGTGCTGCGGTCGTGTGACTTGCCGACGGCGACCGAAAAGCCGAGCTCCTCGGTTTCCTCGTAGAGCGTGACGTCCTCGTCGGCCGGTCGGCCTAGCCGGTGATACCGTGCGCGGTAGCTGCGCCAATTGTCGTTGACCTCGGTGAACACGATTCCCGCGCTGTCGCTGGTCCACACCGGCTGGCCGATGCCGACCTTGGTGACCGTCTCCATGTCCTTGCCGCTTGCGACATCGCGGATGCGCAGCTCGAACCGTTCGGAGCCGTCGTAATCGGCGAGGGTGGCGAGCAGCTTCCCGTCGGGGCTGACCTCCAGCGCGCCAAGCCGGAAATATTCGCGCCCCTCGGCTTCGACCGGCTCGTCGAGCAGCACCTCGTCGGCGCCGCCGCCGACGGGTTTGCGATACCACGTCCGGTATTGCGCGCCTGGCGTGAACGCCCACCAGTAAAGGAAGTCGCCGTCGCGGATCGGAACCGAGCTCTCGTCCTCCTTGATCCGCCCCTTCATCTCCTCGAACAGCTGATCGATCAGCCCCTGGTGCTGCGTCTTCCATCCCTCGAAGTAATCGTTTTCCGCGTGCAGATAGGCGAGCACGTCCGGATCATCGACGTTCGGATATTTGGGATCGCGCAGCCAATGCCACGGGTCCTCGATCGTGACGCCATGGCGTTCGTAGCTGTACGGGCGCTGTTCGGCGGTGGGCGGGGAGGGGATTTCGATGGGCTTGTCCATGCAGGCGCTTCTAGCGTCGCCGTTGCCAACCGAAAGAGGGGCGCCAGCCCTCCATCGCGTTGTCTGCAGCCGTTCGTCGAGTGGATCAGGATAGCAGTCGCACCAGTTCCGATTGTCGGTGAGCGCCGGTCTTGGCGAATATCGATTTCAACTGCGTACGAACGGTCTCAACGCTGATGTTTCGTCGGTCGGCAACCTCGGTCAGCGTCAGCCCGCCTGCAAGGCATTCCGCAAGCTGCGTTTCGCTAGCCGTCAGGCCGTACGCCCGGCTCAAGGATGAAAGCCGCGCATGGTCGATGTCAGCGACGGGATCTTCGATCACGAGTACCGCGCCGTTGATCGTCCCGGCGGGCAGAACAGCGAGACGGTAGTGGGCTCTTCCGGAGCGACGCGCGCAGAGAAAGGTCGTCCGCTCTGAGTGATCTCGCTGGATGACGGACCGCACGCTCGCGCGAATGGCGGCTGCGGTGCGATGATCCATGATCTCCAGCCTGCCCTCCCGGCAACCGATCCCGTCATTGCCGTTCAAGTAGGCGCGGCCCGCATTGGAACAGGTGACGATCTTCAGTCCGATGTCGACTACCATCACGCCCAGCTGCGTCGCATCGATCATGTCCTGGAGCGACTGACGATGGTTGCTCTCGCGTGCAACGAGTGAGCGCAGCCGGAGGACTCTTGCGACGTGGGCGAACAGATGTTCCATCCGGAGCAGATCGGCTGGACTGAATTCGGGAGCAGCCAGGGACCGATGCACCGCAATGTGCAGCAAGGTGGAGGACGTCGAAAACTCAATGCCCATGCACCGCCCCGTATCGTCGCCGATCGGCCTCAGTAGATCGTTGTAGAACTCCGTCTGCACGAAGCGGTCCGGCGGGACATGGTCGTCCATTGAGATCGCCCGACCCGTGGATCCAAGCGCTTGGGCGGCGTGGCGCCAAGGATCCTTGTCGACGAAATGTTCCAGATAGATGGGCACGTATTCATCCGGGAAATACGACAGCTGCTGAAACGGCTCTTCGCCCGCTCTTGCGTAAAGGACATTTGCCGACCGCGCGTCGCACATGCTGGCGAGGTTGGAAGGAAGACGCGCAAGGGCTTCGTCATCATCGATCGCGGCGTAGATGTCGTCGAGCAGTTGCTGAGCATGCATCGAAGCAATCCGTTCAAATCACCCAAATGGGGGAAGCAACAGCGCGCCAAGACGAGTAACAAATAATGGTAACAGGGGCGAATCTCGGGAGAGACCGACATGGGCAAGCCGACGAAGGCAATCAGTGACAGCGTCACCGGTACGTCGGGCAGCGACCTCATCACTTTCATCGGCGGGCATGCGACCCTCAACGGGGTCGATCACAGCATTCCCGCAGGCGCAACGCACCTGACGCTGAGTGGAGGCGGCGGGAACGACACGATTGTCAGCGACTCGCCGTACGGGAGCGCATCGCTCGCACTTTCCTTCGATGGCGGCACGGGCACTGACACGCTGGATTTATCGAACGTGGGGGAAGCAGTGTGGGTGAGGCTTGCCGCTGCGACCAGGCCGGGCGGCAGCCAGCCGGTGATCGCCACCCAGTTCACCGTTGAGTACCTGAACGTGAGTGGAGGCGATCCGAACGATCCCAATGCGTTGGTCACGTCGGCAACGGACCCGCACAACAACATAACCAACATCGAGTCCGTGATTGGCACTGCGTACAACGATTATCTCGAGCTCGGGAACTACTCAGGGACGGCCGACGGGGGCGCGGGCAACGACCGGGTCGTTGGAGGCATCGGCAACGACCAGCTCTTCGGCGGCGCGGGGGACGATTTCCTGTTCGGAAAAGGCGGCGACGACGTGATGACGGGAGGCGCCGGCGCCGATCAATTCGAAGTGATCACGTTCAACGGCAACGACGTGATCACCGATTTCAACGCAGCAGAAGGCGACACCCTCCACATCGGTTGGCAAAACAGCACCGACGTGATTCCGGACGGCAACAGCTGGCAATCAAGCAGCTGGACCGATTCCCACGGGCTTGTTCATCAGGCGATCACGGCAAGCTTCACTGGCGGATCGATAACCCTGGTCGACCTGACGCTCGCCGATGTTCCGATTCTGATGGATCACACGAGCGACTTCCATTTTCTGAACGGCTAGGCAGCTTCCGACAAAGGCTGTCCCGACTTCGCCCGCGAATTCACGCCACCCGTGAAGCTGCTTTGGTAAATGGACGTGCATGGCCTTGGTCCTCGCGGTTACGGGAGCGTAACAGAAGAGCTATTGTCTGTAATCGCTCGACAAGCTGCCACTCGCGAATATGTGGGGAGCTACGCTCAGCGGCTGGCGTGGCTGACCGGGTTCCAGGGCTCGGCCAGCTCGACGGTGGGCGGGGTAGACGCTTGGTTCATCCCCGCGCTCTTAGCCCTATGGCGGACGACGGAAAGGGGCGGAAGCGCGGACTGGCGATCAGCGTGCGACGATCTGATCCAGGGCCGAGAAGACTTCGTAGCCAATGAGCGTCGCCAGCCACGCGGGAGCGAGCACGGCGTGAACCGTCCGCCGGCCGGTGAGCAGTCCGGTGATTGCGATCAGGATAAACAGCGGTGCGGCAATCCAATATTGCGGCGGGACGGCGCGCAGGCCGTCGGCCTGCTTGTCCGCGGTCTCGGGAATGTCGATGAGATGCGCCGCGAGCAGCAATCCGAAGAACCAGTAGCGGTTGCGTTCAAAGGCGGTCCGCTCCGGATCGCTCCGCCCGCCTTCGCCGGGGAAGAGCGCGGAGGCCATCAGGAACAGCACGATCGCATAGCTGGTCAGGAACGCAAACGCCTGGACCGTCCAGATCGTGAGGTGCTTCCACCAGTACATTCCCCACCAGACCGCGAGCACGTAGGCGAGCACATTGAGGGCCCAGAACAGCTGCAGCCAATCGATCCGGACACGGTGGCGCTGGTTGATTGCACCGCTGACGCCGGTCAGCACGTGGGTGACCGCAAGCCCGAGCACGACGGAAATCAGGACCGCGAGATAGTCGAACATCGCCGTGCACCTCGTTTCGGGAGTGCAACCTATGCGGCATTGGCGCCTGCGTCGAGATTGGCTCCCGAACGGACACGAGATGAATCACTGCTGGGTAGCCAGGAGTTGCCGCCCGCCAACGGCAGAGTCGAGGACCTGAATAGCCGGGAAAGCTCTGTCCTACATGCCGGCAAATGTGGTCCAACCCGCCGGATGAGCGCCACGGCAAAATCAAACGCGTCCGACGAAGCTGATGCACTTCATCCTCGCGGAGCGCTCACGCGCGTAAGGATCGCTGCAATCGCTGCGTTTCGCGGCGCGTCTCTCGCGTGCGCGCGCGTAGAGGTGACAACTTTGACAACTTTCGCGGCTCGGGACGGCTCTTTAACAATGGCGCCGCAAGGACTAGCTGAGAGGCAAGGGAGCTAGCCGATGTCCAGTTACGCCGACCGTCTCAAAGCCCTTCGCGAGCAGCTCAAGGCCGAGAAGCTCGACGGCTTTGTCGTCCCGCTGACCGACGAGCATATGAGCGAATATGTCGGGAGCTACGCCCAGCGGCTCGCGTGGCTGACCGGCTTCCAGGGCTCCGCGGGCTCGGCGGTGGTGCTGCCGGAGGAAGCGGCGATGTTCGTCGACGGGCGCTACACGCTGCAGGTCCGGCAGCAGGTCTCGCCGACCGAATGGAGCTACCAGTCGGTGCCCGAGACCAGCACGACCCAATGGCTCGAGGAACATGCGCCCGAAGGCGCGCGGATCGGCTACGACCCCTGGCTTCACACCCGCGACTGGGTGAAGAAGGCGAAAGAGGCGCTCGCGAGCCGTGGTGCCGAGCTGGTGCCGGTCGACCGCAATCCGATCGACGAGATCTGGAAGGACCGTCCCGAAGCGTCCAAGGCGCATCTCGTTGTTCAGCCGGACGAATTTGCCGGCAAATCGGCGGCCGAGAAAAGGACCGAGATCGGCGACTGGCTGCAGAAGCATCATGCCGACGCTGCGGTGCTGTCGGCGCTCGACTCGATTGCCTGGGCGTTCAACATCCGCGGCGCAGACGTCACCCACACGCCGGTCGCCTTGGCTTATGCGCTGGTCCACGCCGACGGCACCGCCGACCTGTTCGTCGCCTCCGAGAAGATTGCGCCGGAGGTGCGCCAGCATCTCGGCAACGGGGTTCGCCTGCACGAGCGGTCCGAGTTCGAAAGCGCGCTGTCGGAGCTGAAGGGCAAGACCGTCGTCGTCGATCCCGAACGCGCCGTCGCCGCTATCTTCGAGGCGCTCGACAAGGCGGGCGCGAAGGTCCTGCCGTTGCGCGACCCGACCATCCTGCCGAAAGCGATCAAGAACCCGGCCGAGATCGCGGGGCAGAAAGCGGCGCAGACCCGCGACGGCGCCGCCATCGTCAAATTCCTCCACTGGATCGACGAGGAAGCGCCGAAGGGCGAGATCGACGAGCTGAAGGCCTCCGACCGGCTCGAGTCCCTGCGGCGAGAGAATGCCGAGCTGCGCGATCTGTCGTTCGACAGCATCTCCGGCGCGGGCCCCAACAGCGCGATCGTCCACTACAAGTCGAGCGAGAAGACCAATCGCAAGCTCGAGAAGGGCACGCTGTACCTGATCGACAGCGGCGGCCAGTATGTCGACGGCACGACCGACATCACGCGCACGGTCGCGATCGGCGAGCCCAGCGAGGAGATGCGCGACCGCTTCACGCGGGTGCTGAAGGGTCATATTGCGATCGCCACCGCCGTATTCCCGAAGGGTACGCGGGGCAGCCAGCTCGACAGTTTTGCCCGGCGGCCGCTGTGGGAAGCAGGGCTGGATTACGCCCACGGCACCGGCCATGGAGTCGGCAGCTTTCTGGCGGTCCACGAGGGGCCGCAGCGCATCTCGCCGGTCGGGAGCGCGCAGAGCGGCGGCGACGAGCCGCTCCAGGCCGGAATGATCATCTCCAACGAGCCCGGCTATTACAAGGCGGGCGAGTACGGCATCCGGATCGAGAATTTGGTGCTGGTCGTCCCGCGGGAGATCGAGGGCGCTGAGAAGGAGATGCTCGGCTTCGAGACGCTGACCTTCGCGCCGATCGATCGGCGGCTGATCGAGGTTCAGATGCTCGAGGCGGAGGAGCTGATCTGGCTCAACTGCTACCACGCCCACGTGCTGGCGAAGATTGGCCCGACCGTGAGTGGCGCGGACCTCGATTGGCTGAGGCAGGCCTGCGCGCCGATTGGCGATTAGAGGGCCCTTAGCGTCATCCCGGACTTGATCCGGGACCCGCCTTCCTTCCGCTTCGAAGAAAGGCGGATCCCCGCTTTCGCGGGGATGACGAGCAGGCTCCGGGAATGACGAAAAGAAACTTTGATGCTGGGGCAATGTTCCCCTAATGTTCTCCACCCGACTCGGCAGGAGGCAAGACATGATCGGTTATGTGACGCTCGGCACCAACGACCGCGAAAGGTCAGCGAAATTCTACGATGCAGTGTGCGGCGAGCTCGGGTCGGGTCGAATGATGGAGAACGAGCAGTTCATCGCTTGGGGCAAGCCGGGCGGCGGCACGGGAATCGGCATCACCAGGCCGTTCGACGGCAATGCGGCGAGCGTCGGCAACGGCGTGATGGTTGCGCTCGAAGCAGCTGACGAGGATCAGGTGCGGCGGCTCTACCATATCGCGCTGGCCAACGGCGGCTCGGATGAAGGTGCCCCTGGACCGCGCGGTGAAGGCTTCTACGCCGCTTACTTCCGCGATCCGGACGGCAACAAGCTGAACGCGTTCCTGATGACCGGCGAATAGGCGCGCGCGACTGTCCCGCGATGTGACAGATGCGTCACCCGGCATTAATTGCCTGTTTAATCTATTGGCGATAAAGGGAAATCACGGAGTCGATTCGTGATCAACGCACTTCAGCTTGCCCTTGCCATCCTCCTGCTGGGAGGCATCATCTGGATCGGTGATGCGATCGCCGGAGGGATCGACAGCGCGCTCGGCGAGAAGAAGATGCGCGACCGCGACGCTTAAAGGCCCGCTCAGCCCTCGAGGCTGTCGTCCTTGTCCGTCCTTTCGATTTCCCGCGATTGGGCTTTTCGCCGGCGCAGGTTCTCGCGCAGCGCCGCCGCGAGCCGCTCGTCGCGTTCCTGATCTTTGCCGGCCATTCTCGCCAGATGACGGGCACTTCGCCGGCTTTCAAGCCCGTCTCCGGCAGGTCGATGGACGGGTTGACGCACGCCGTGGCGCCTTCCATAGGCGCGCCTCTCTCGGACAAAGTGCTGCCGTAGCTCAGTGGTAGAGCGCATCCTTGGTAAGGCTGAGGTCGTGAGTTCAATCCTCACCGGCAGCACCATTTCCGGGCACGGCCGGTGCGGGGAACTGGCGAGCACGGGGATCACCGGGAGTCCACCTCAGCCGCAGTCGGCGTCGAGCAGATCATCCTGCCCATGATCGCGGCTGCGGCGGCTTGCGCTTGGCCGACTTATCGTCTTGTGCGCGGTTATGCGCTTCTTCTCCGACAATGCCGCGCCCGCTCATCCCAAGGTGCTGGAGGCCATCGCCGCCGCGAACCGCCTGGATGCCGCCTACGATGCCGACGCGTGGAGCCGGCAGCTCGACGGCGCTTTCTCGGACCTGTTCGGGACCGAGGTCCGCGCATTCTGGGTGACGACCGGCACCGCCGCCAACTGCCTCGCGCTCGCGGCGCTGTGCCCCTCCTATCGGGCCGTGCTTTGTCACCGCGAGGCGCATATCGAGAATGACGAAGCGGGAGCGCCCGGGTTTTTCACCGGCGGTGCCAAGCTGATCCTGCTGGACGGGGAAGGAGCGAAGATCGCTCCTGACACGGTGGCTGCCGCCTGCGACCGGATCCGCAAGGATGTGCATCAGGTCCAGCCCGCGGCGATGTCGATCACCAACGCGACGGAATATGGACTCGCCTATCGGGCCAGCGAGGTGGCTGCCCTGGGTGAACTCGCCAAGCAGCGCGGCCTTGCCCTGCACATCGACGGCGCCCGGCTCGCCAATGCCCTGGCGAGCACAGGCGAAAGCCTCGCCGACACCACCTGGCGCGCCGGCGTCGACGCGTTGAGCTTCGGGTTCGTCAAGAACGGCGGCCTTAATGCCGAGTGCCTGATCCTGTTCAGGACCGAGCTCGCTGACGAAATCGCGGTGCGCCGCAAGCGCGCCGGGCACTTGCTGTCGAAGGGCCGCTATCTCGCCGCCCAGCTGCTCGCCATGCTCGACGGCGATTTGTGGCTGGAGAATGCCCGCGCCGCCAATGCCGCGGCGCGAAAGCTGGCCGATGCCGCCCCTCAACGACTGGTCTATCCCGTTGAAGCGAACGAGATTTTCCTGAAAGTCACCGCAGATGAAGCAGCCGCTCTGCGTGGCCATGGGTTCGATTTCTATGATTGGGCGCCCGGCGAGATTCGTCTCGTCACCAGCTGGGACCAGCAGGGCGAAGCGCTCGATCGCCTCGGCGCGGCGATCGCGGCGCTTTGAAGGGGGCTCATAAGCTCGTCTTATCGTCTCACGGCGGCCATTGATTGGCGGCCGCGGTGTCGGAGATCGTAGACAAAGCCCAAATGAGGCCACGACCGCATCTCGATTCCGGCGAACTCAGCGCCGAGCCTCGGCCGACTTCGGCGTTCCGGTCCGTCGCGCTGCCGTTCATCATCTGCACCGCGATCTGGGGATCGACGTGGATCGTCATTCGCGGCCAGCTCGGGCCGGTGCCGGCGCAATGGTCCGTAACCTACCGGTTCACCGTTGCTGCCATCGCGATGGCCGGCGTCGCCTTGTTCAAGGGCGAGGGCCTCAATCTCGGCCACAAGGGTCTCCTCGCGGCCGGGTTCCTCGGTTTCACCCAATTCTGCATCAACTTCAACGCCGTGTACCTGGCGGAAAGGCACATCACTTCGGGCGTGGTCGCGACCGTGTTCGCGCTGCTGCTCATCCCCGCGACCCTGCTCGGCTGGGCATGGCTGGGCCATCGTCCGAGCAGGCGCTTCACCTGGAGCTCGCTTGTCGCAGTGTGTGGAATCGTGCTGCTGTTCGTGCATGAGTTGCGCGAGCACCCGGCCGACAATCGCCAGATCGCCGCCGGGATCGGACTGACGCTGCTGGGGATGCTCGGCGCCGGCATCGCCAACGTGGCCCAGGCGCGGCCCGAGATTCGACGCTTCCCTCTGTTCGCCTTGCTCGCCTGGTCCATGGCCGCGGGAGCGGTCATCGATGGAATCATTGCCTATGTGATGACCGGCCCACCGGTCTTCGACTTGCGAGCGAGCTATCTGGCCGGGGTGCTTTACCTGTCGCTGCTCGGGTCGGTGCTGACCTTCAGTCTCTACTATCCGATGGTGCGAAGGATTGGTCCGGGGAAGGCAGCTTACTCGAGCGTGATCGTCCCGATCATCGCAATGGGCTTTTCGACCTGGCTCGAACATTATCGCTGGACCGAAATCGCCGTCGTCGGCGCACTGCTGGCGCTCGGGGGCATGGCGGCCGCGCTCCAGCGCGATCGTTCGGGGGTTCCGGCTCCGGACGCTGCCTGAAGCGTTACGGCAGAATGCCTTCGACCGTCATCCGCCGGTTCGTTTACGACGAAATGGAGGGGAACCTCTGGGTCGAGTTCACGACCGGGCGCCGGTACGTCTATTGTGGCGTCCCGCAGGAGGTCGCCGACGCATTTCGCGGGGCATTCGCCAAGGGCGTCTATTTCAACACCCGGATCCGCGACCGATTTCCGCACCGCGAGGTGACCCACCGGCAAGAAGAAACGCAATCTTAAACCGCCGGCGTGACAATCGCCGGCATGTTTCCGATGCGCATGACGACGATTTTCAAGAACCGGTGGATGGCGCTGCTATGGGCCGCCGGCATTCTGTTCGTCGCCTATCAGTTCGCCGGGGCGCAGCCGCAGGACGACAATTCCGCCACGGACGCGAACCAGGCAGCCGCCGCTGAGAACGCGCTCTAGGCGCTCATTTCCAGTCGATCCGCTCGATATGCCAGTGGCGCTGGGCCTCGGTTGACCCCGGCACATCATTGACCCGCCGCAGCACGGCAACGGCCGAGCGTTCGATGTGCTTGCCGCCCTGCTCACCCGAAATCGTGAGCGGCACCGAGACATAGATCGAACCGGCGGCGCCCTCCTGGTCGCCCGCCGTTCCGGGCGTTGCGCGGATGTGCGACAGGCCGGCGAATTGCCGGTCGAAGTCGGCGCGTGGCAGCGCGTTGGGACCGAGCAGCATGTAGGCATCGTCGAACCTGCCAGCGTCAATCAGCCGCGCGAAGCTGTGGACCAGTTCTTGTGCCGCCTCATTGCTCTTCGGATCGATCGTCGGGCGGGTGGCGGTCGCCGGGGGCGCGACGGAAACGACGCGCGTGGTCGGCGCAATCGGAGCTGAGGGCGCAACCGGACCGACCGCAGGCGGAGCGGGTGGCGCCGACGTCTGCCTTGGGCTCGGCTTCGAGCAGCCGGATAGCGACAGCGCAATCAGCAGCGCTTTGGTGGAGTTGTTCATGATGTCGCTCCTATGCGGAACCGGCTCCGCGACAGTTCGTTCGTTTCGCAACAACAACAGGCTTCAGGAGAGTTTCCAATGGCCGACGATCGCGACGACGATGAACCACGCACGACCGTCGTGGAAACCGGGGGGGGCGGGGGCGGCGGCGGAGTGCTGGCCGTCGTGCTGCTGATCATCGTCGTGCTTGTCCTGCTGTACATATTCCGTGGCCAGCTCGGCTTCACGCACTCGAGCGTCATACCAAGCACCGTCAACATCAACGTCAATCATAGCTGATCCAGCGCGGACGGGTTGCGAGTCCCCGTCTGCCGCGCGGGCGCGGTTCCGACCGGAGCCGCGCCCGTTTGCTTGTGACGCGTTGACGCTCTAACCGGCGGCCGATGGCTGACTCGCTCGATTACTTGACGGGCTTCGGCGCCCATTTCGAGAGCGAAGCCGTGCCTGGCGCGCTGCCCAAGGGGCGAAACTCGCCGCAGCGCCCGCCGTTCGGGCTCTACACCGAGCAGCTGTCCGGGAGCAGCTTCACCTCGCCGCGTCACGAGAACCGCCGTTCCTGGCTGTACCGGATGCGGCCGACGGCCGATCACCGGCCGTTCGAGCGGTACGAGGGTGCGAAGCTGTTCGCGCCGGGAACGATCAAGGAGCCGCTCGCGCCCAATCGGCTCCGCTGGGACCCGCCTGCGGACCTGCCGGAGAACGCCGACTTCGTCGATGGCATGGTGACCATGCTCGCCAACCGCGATCCCGCGGATCTCGAGGGAGTCGCCGTCCACCTCTATCGCGCGTCGCGGAGCATGGCAGGCCGCGTGTTCGTCGATGCCGACGGCGAGCTGCTGATCATCCCGCAGGCCGGTATGCTCCATATCGCAACCGAGTTCGGCCGGCTGGACGTGCCGCCCGGCAGCGTTGCGCTTGTTCCGCGCGGCGTGAAGTTCCGGGTCGCGGTCGATGGTGAAAGCCGCGGCTATGTCGCCGAGAACCACGGCCTGCCGCTGCGCCTGCCGGAGCTCGGTCCGATCGGCTCGAACGGCCTCGCCAATGCCCGCGATTTCGAGATTCCCGTCGCCTGGTTCGAGGACAAGGACGAGCCGACGGAGGTCATTCAGAAGTCGCTCGGCTCGCTCTGGACCACCACTCTCGATCATTCTCCGCTCGACGTGGTCGCCTGGCACGGAAATCTGGCACCATGCCGCTACGACCTGTCGCGATTCAACGTGATCGGCAGCATCAGCTTCGACCATCCCGATCCGTCCATCTTCACGGTGCTGACCAGCCCCAGCGATGTGCCCGGCCGCGCCAATGCAGACTTCGTCATCTTCCCGCCGCGATGGATGGTCGGCGAGGACACGTTCCGCCCGCCCTGGTTCCACCGCAACGTGATGAGCGAGGCGATGGGCCTGATCCACGGCGCCTATGATGCGAAGGCGGATGGCTTCGCGCCCGGCGGCCTGTAGCTCCACAACCTGATGAGCGGCCACGGTCCAGACGTCGAAAGCTGGCGCAAGGC
>JAICXF010000089.1 GCA_025981625.1 Sphingomonas sp.
ATTGTACTTGGCGCCGCTCACGGCGCCGGTTGCGAGAATGCCGGAATTGAAGACGCCGCCGAGCATCACGCCGATACCCTGCCGCCCGGCCAGCGGCAGAAACTCCGCCAGCGCCGGTTGCTCCAGCAGCGAGTAGCGCCCGGCGAGCAGCATGGTGTCGAACCTTCCCGCCTTTGCGAACCGCACGCACATATCGGCTTCGTTGACGCCGATGCCGATTCCTTTCACCGTTCCCTCGCCGCGTAGTTTGTCGAGCGCGACATAGGCGCCTTCCATCGCTTCGCGGAAGCGCTGCTCGATGGCGTCGTGGCCGTGGGTCCAGACATCGACGTCATGGATCAGAAGCAGGTCAAGCCGGTCGGTGCCGAGCCGCAGCAGCGACTGTTCTACGCTGCGCATGGTGCCGTCATAGGAATAATCGAACACGGCGCGGTGTGGCTGGCCGCCGACGAATCCGGCTGCATCATCCGGCGCATGGAACGGGTCCATCCAGCGGCCGACCTTGGTGCAGAGCACGATGTCGCGCCTGTTCACCCGGCGGAGCGCGGTTCCGCAGCGATGCTCGGCAAGCCCGCGTCCGTACAGCGGAGAGCTGTCGAGCAGGTTGACGCCGAGGGCAAAGGCCCGCTCCACCGTGGCGATGGCCACGTCATCGGGGATCCGGACGAACAGGTCGCCCAGCGGCGCCGTTCCAAACCCGAGCACGGAAACATCGAGCCCGGTTCGCCCGAGCTTGCGGCGCGGCAATGCAGACATCGGGGCCATTCAAGCACTCCTACTTTACGTATCCACCACGACGCGGGCTCTCTTCAGCGAAGACCATTGGACCCGAGATAGATCGCTTGAGACTCCCATTACGCATCAAGGCCAGCGCTTCGCGCGCCCCTTGATACGAAAGGTCAGAGATCGACGACAACGTAGTCGCTCTCGACGGCAACCTTGATGGTCTCGGCGATGTACGGCCCCTTCACCACCGACGTGCCGGGCTCGACATTGACCGGATAGGCCTTCACGCGGAAGCGGCGCGGATCGCAATAGGACTGTCCGGTGCGGACGTCGAACTCCCAGCCGTGCCAGGGACAGCGGATGATCTCGCCGAGCTTGGTATATTCGATCTCGCCGGGGTCGCTGGACTTCGCGAGACCGATCAGCGGGCCCTCGCACAGCGCCGCGCCCTGATGCGGGCAGCGATTGAGCAGGCCGAAATATTCGCCCTTGATGTTGAAGATTGCGATCGGACGCTCGTCGATGGTGACGAATTTTCGCGAGCCCGGCGGCAACTCGCCGACGGGAGCGATGACATGCTTGGTCATGACGAGCTGGAGCCGCAGGCGCTTTCACCTCTCCCATCGGGAAAGGTCGAACTCCGAAGCAGTTCGGGTGAGGGGCTGGGGTCTATCGAGGAAGCGAAGCCCCTCACCCGGATTGCATCTGACGATGCAATCCGACCTCTCCCGTTGGGAGAGGTGAATCGAGCCTGCGGACATATCACGCCAAGCAAACGTCGCTCCTTCAGGAAATTCCGTACAGCGTCTTCGCGTTACCGAGATAGAAGGCTTCGCGGTTGGCCTCGGATACGCCCGGTGGCAGCACGCGCGACGGCTCGTCGAAATCCCAGTGCGGATAGTCGGTGGCGAACAAGAGCTTGTCCCAGCCGACCCAGTCGATCACGTCGAACAGATGATCGCGCCGCTCCGGATCTTCCATCGGTTGAGTCGTCCACCAGATACGGTCGCGGATAGTTTCGGACGGCGGGCGTTTCACGTGCGGCACTTCGCTCTTGAGCCGCTCCCAGGCGCGGTCGAGCCGCCAGGCTAGCGATGGGGCCCAGCCGAAGCCGGCCTCGACCATCACCATCTTCAATTTCGGATAGCGCTCGAACACGCCTTCGAGCACGAGGCTTGCGAGCGCGGTCTGCTGGCATTGTGAATGGCCGACCATCTCCTCGATGTAATAGCTCGGCCAGCCCGAGGCCGTGATCGGATTGCCGCCGAAGCCGAAGGCATGCACGCCGACCGGAAGCCCGGCCTCTTCCGCCGCCTCATAGATCGGCCAGTAGCGGCGCTGGCCGAGCGGCTCGACATTGCGACTGAGCAGCAGCACCTGCACATAGTTCGGATCGCCGGCTCGCTTCCGGATTTCCTTCGCCGCTGACATGCCGTCCTCGTTGGCGACGACGATCGAGCCCTTCAGGCGCGAATCCTTGCTGGTCCATTTCTCGATCTGCCAGTCATTGATCGCCGAGCAGATGGCGGTGGCGAGATCGTGGTTGCGCAGGCCCTGGCCGGTCTTGAGCGGGTTGAGCACGCCGAGCACGACATTGTTGGGATCGAGATGCTGCTTCTGCATGAAGGACAGCGAGGAGCCCTGCATGCCACCCTCCGGCGGATAGGCGTCGCGGCGCGAGGCGTTGGGCTGCGCCTTGGGATAGGGCGGTCCTCCCATCATGCCCTGATAGGCATGCTCCTCGTAGATTTCGAGGTGGTCGTGCCAGCGCCTGGCGAGCCACGGATACAGTTCCTTCCTGGTCGCGCGCGCCGGATGGATGTCGCAATCGGCAATGGCGACCTTGGCCTGAACCTTGGCGTCGGCTTCGGGGCGTTCGCGAAGTTGGATGTTCATGTAACCGTCTCCTTCGCTGTAAGCCTGCCGTACGTCGCGAGCGGATTGTCGATCATGATCTTGCGCACGAGGTCGGATGATAACCCATCCGGCAGGGCATCGTTGCCCTCGAATTGCCAGTGCGGATAGTCCGTCGAGAATAGGATCAATTCATCCGACTGCATATGGTCGAACAGGCGATGCAGCACGGCCGAATCGGGCGGCGCATCGACCGGTTGCAGCGAAAAGCGGATGTTGCTCTGCACAATTTCCATCGGTGCACGGTCGACCCAGGGCGTTTCCATGCGGATGCCGCGCCAGAACTTGTGAAGCCGCCACACGAACGGTGCGAGCCAGGTGAAGCCGCTTTCCAGCATCACCATCTTCAGCTTGGGATGGCGCGCGAACACGCCTTCGACGATCAGGCTGGTGAGCTGAGTCTGGAACGCCTGCGCCTGGGCGACATAATCCTCGATGTGATAGGAGCCCCACCCCACTGAACTGGGCGGGTTGTGATAGGCCGAGCCGGCATGGACGCCGATCGGCAGGCCGAGCCGCTCGGCCGCGGCATAGATCGGCCACAGCGCACGCTTGCCCAAGGGCACGTCACCCATAACCAGCATCAGCACCTGCACGAAGCGCTTGTCTTTCGCGCAGCGCTCGATCTCGGCGACCGATTTCTCCACGCTTTGCGTCGGGATCACGATCGAGCCGCGCAGGCGATCGTCCTTGTCGAGCCATTCCTTCAC
>JAICXF010000079.1 GCA_025981625.1 Sphingomonas sp.
ACAATGCGCGCGCCCATGGTCATCGAGCCAGAGTGGAACGGATCGCCGATCCTCGCAATGGCGGTGGTGGGCGGTGACGGGCTCGAACCGCCGACCCTCTCGGTGTAAACGAGATGCTCTACCAGCTGAGCTAACCGCCCGTGCAGCTCCCGTGCCACGCGCGGAACGGACCGGCAAGCGTCGGAGGCTAGATCAGTTCACCGACGACCTTCTCGATTGCTTCGATGTCCGAACGAGGCACTTCGAAGTCGAGCGGCGGGTTGAACTGCCGCAGCGCGACGGCATTGCTGCCCATCCGCACCAGTTCTTTGATGAGGACAGGAGTAGCCCGGGGGTCCCGTTCGATTGCTGCCCCAGAATTGAGCTTCACAAGCAGGTCGTCGCCGGTCGAAACTGGCGCTTTGGGCGAAATCGCAATCCGCCTTCCGGCGCGGAAGCGCGGCCGCATCGATTCGCCGACGATGGTCATTGCATAGGCACCAGCGTCGCCCGCGAGGCTTGCCGGACGGGCAAGGTGGTCGATGATTTCGCCGGCGTGAAGTCCGATCAATTCGATCCCTCTTCCCGGTCGGCCCCATTCTCCCGCCAGTGTTGTCATCAACAACGGAAGCGGCGGCAGCTGCGCTGGCCGCCAGTCGCCAGCGTGGCGATCGGAGAGCGCGGACGCTGCGCCGGCGCTCGGAAGCGGAGCACCACCGATTCGAAGCGCCTCGAACTCGGCGAGCGAAGAGCCCGCCGTCGCGAGGAGCCTTTCGAGCGTTCGCCGCGAAGGATTGCCGTGGCGCTTCATGTCGGCCCAGACGGTGCGGCTGACTCCGGCGGCGACAGCCCACGCGTTGGGGGTCAATCCGTCGGGCTTGAACCTCATCAAGTCGTCAAAGATCTCTGATCGGCCAGTTGGCATAAACGCGACTATTGCCAGAGGCCGCCGCTTCGACAATGTCCGAATTGGACCATTTCGCAGTTGATCCGATGTTAGATTTTTCTGACACCGGACGAATGACGGCACTTACGCAAACGCACGCCTCAAACCACTGCGGGTCTCCCGACCTCCGCGAAATAGCGCCGCAGCGCTTCGCTCGTTGCGGGCGCGAGCTCGACGAATACGCGGCGCCCGTCATGGGGGTCTGCACGGCGGACGAAGATGCCTTCCTCGACCATGGTCTTGAGCCAGCGAAGCGCGGTGGTTGCGGGCACCGCCGCGGCGATGCACAGGCTGGAGACGGGCACCCGCAACTGAGCGATCTCCGCCTGGAGCAGGTCGAGCAGCATGTCCCACGCGGGATCGGCGAAGAGATGCTCGGGGAAATAGCGGCTCCTCAGGCGCCGCGCCCGGATGACCTCGCGCACGGCTTCGGCGCTGACTTGCGGGATTTCGGCAGTGTCGAGGAATCGCGCGGCCGGTGCACTGACCGGCGGGTTGGAGGAGAGCCGCGCCAGCGTTGCTGCAATGCGGCTGACGTCATCGCTAAGCTGGCGAAGGCGGGCGGCGCTCTGGTCGGACGCGACATCGGACAACCGGTCGGCGGCCGCACCCGCGCCTGCCGCAGCGAGCGCCAGCGCCGCGATGCGCTCGGGTTCTTCAGCGTCGACGATCAGCTGAACCCTGCCGTGACCCAGCCGTGCAGCGACGGGATCGAGCAGCGGCGCGGTTCCCGACACCACTGCTCCATAACGGCCAGCGGCGACGTCGTCGCTTACCTGCGAGAGCAGCTGGTCCATGGGGGTGCCACCGTCCCGATCGAGTTCGAGCCACACGGCAGTCGCCGAGACCTGTTGGGCGATGCGCTCGGCTGCGGCTTCGAGCCGGACGGCGTCGCCAATTCGCCACCCGAAGTCCTCGATGGTGCGCGTGGCGCGGTTTAGTGCGGTCTCGCTGCTCGCGCACACGAGGACCGGCGGCTTGTCGGAATAATCGAGATCGGCTCGGAATCGCTGGATCGTATCCATCGGCTGCATCCTTGGCATGTCGACACGTCCGAGCACGATCCTGATAACGCGCATTCTGGAGAAAAGTGAGGCAGTTTCGGCTCCAGAACGGTGGCAAGCTAATGAAAATATAACGCGCGCCGCTAAACTGCCGCGGTTGGACGAGGGGTCGTGTTGTGCAACCGTCGAGTGAAGGAATTGCCGCGGAGCGGGCCCGGTGGCTCGCCGAGCTTGCCGCGGCTCTGGCGGAAGCCAGGCGGATGGTGGAAGAGCTCGGTCTACCCGAGGCGCGGCTAGACGCGATCGAGGTCCATGCGCAGATCGAGAACTTGCGGTTCCAGGTGCAGAGGATGCAGCTGAGCCGCGCGAACCGCGAACCGATCGAGTTTGCTCCGGAATTGGTCAAATCGCCATGGCATGCCGGCGCCGCCGATGCGGAGGAATTTCCGAGCGCTGCCTGAACCCGCCTACATTCCTGTGGGCAGATCGCCGCCGCCCGAAAATGGCTCGAGGAAGGGCTCCATGGCGGGGGGCTTCCATCCCGAAGTCGCGACGAACGCGCGATTGAGGAATGCGCGCTTCCCGTAGCGCAGCGGCGCGCCATCCGGACCGTCAACCAGTCCTCCGGCGGCAAGCAGCACGGCGTGGCCCGCGGCCGTATCCCATTCGCTCGTCGGCGCTGCGCGCGGGTAGATGTCGGCTTTCCCTTCGGCGACAATGCAGAACTTGAGCGACGAGCCGATCGAGACGTATCCGCAATTCCCGACGGCCGCTTCGAGGTAGTCGATCGTCGCCTGATTGAGGTGCGATTTCGACGCGACCGCCGTGGTCAGCTCACCGCGCGCGCGCGTAGCGATCGAATTGCGACCCGCACCCTCGTCAACCCATGCACCCTCCCCCACACAGCCGCCATGCAGCCGGTCGGTCGCGGGCGCAAATACCACGCCGAGCTTCGGCGTGCCTCGCTCGATCAAGCCGATGTTGACGGTGTAATCGTCACCGCCGCGAATGAATTCCTTCGTGCCGTCGAGCGGGTCGACTAGGAAATAGGTGTCGTCGTGCGCCGGGATGCGCCCGGCGGCGACCTCCTCCTCTGCGATCACTGGCACTCCGGGGGCCGCGCGCGCGAGCGCGGCGAGAATGACCAGCTCGGCTGCGCGGTCAGCCTCCGTAACGGGCGAGGTGTCCTGCTTCGATTCCACCTCGAAGCCGCGGCGGACGACCTCTAAAATCGCCTCTCCCGCTTCGCGCGCGGCTACCGCCAGGTCGTCGACCAGGCTTGCATAGTCGATGGTCAACGGGGCCCCATCCGGATTCCGCCGTCGAGCCGCACTGCGGCTGCATTCATGTACGGATTTTCGATCAGGAAGCAGGCGAGCGCGGCATATTCTTCCGGCTGTCCGAGGCGCTTCGGGAACGGCACCTGTGCGCCGAGCGCGTCCTGCACGTTGGGCGGCATCATCGCCACCATCGGCGTCTTGAACACGCCCGGGAGGATCGTGTTCACCCGAACGCCTTCGTTCATCAGGTCGCGCGCGATCGGCAGCGCCATCGCGAGCACGCCTCCCTTCGACGCCGTATAGGCGGCCTGTCCGATTTGTCCGTCTTGTGCGGCGACGGACGCCGTATTGACGATCGCCCCCTTTTCGCCATCCGTAAGCGGGTCGAGGTCGACCATTCCAAGTGCCGAGTTGGCGATGCAACGAAACGTCCCGATCAGGTTGATCTGAACGGTCAGCTCGAATTGCTGCATCGCGTAGCGCTTGGCGACCTTGGTTTCCTTGTCGCGAGCCACGGTCTTCGCAGCCGTGGCCACGCCCGCGCAATTGACCAGGATGCGCTCCTGTCCGTGCGCCTCGCGCGCCTTGGCGAACCCGGCTTCGACCTTTTCGTCCGAGGTTACGTCCACCTCGCAAAAGACGCCCCCGATGTCGGCGGCGACCTTTTCGCCCCGTTCGGCATCCCGGTCGAAAACGGCAACCTTGGCGCCTCGTCGCGCGAGCTCACGCGCAGTCACTTCGCCCAGCCCCGACGCGGCGCCGGTCACCACCGCGGCCACTCCCTTGATGTCCATGCCAGTCCTTCAGCTCAGTTCAGCGCCGGCCTAGGCGCCCAACTGCTCCGAAGACAAGTCCGACGCCGGCGCTCGAGCTGAACACCCATGTCGATAGCGCGCTGGAGTCTGCGGCACTCGGGAGAAAGATCATGGACTACAAGAAGTTGGGCTTGGGCCTCGGCGTGTTCAGCATCGGCCTCGGGCTGCTGGAGGCTGCAGCTCCGAGGCGGCTTGCTCGATTGCTCGGACTCCAGAGCAAGTCCGCCGAGACTATTGCCAGGCTGTTCGGGGCTCGCGAGCTGCTTGCCGGCGCAATGCTTCTTGGAGGGCCGGGAGTGTCCACCAACGCGTGGGGTCGCGTAATCGGCGATGCCATGGACTTCGGCGCGCTTGCGCTCGCTTTCTCCCGCAGCAGCAGGAAAGGTGCAGTCGCCGGCGCGCTCGGCTTCGTGGCCGGTGCGGCGCTCGTCGATGTCATCGCGGCGCGCGGCCTTGCGCGCGAGACCGGCCGGACCTTCCCGTCCGTGAAGCGGCTCGCACCAGCCTGAGGCCGGCGCTCTGCGCAACAGTCTGTCACTGCCGTGAGCCAGTTCATCGCTAATGCATGTTGGCGTGCGAGTATAAGGGGATAGAGTCGCCAGGCAGCGGAGGGGGAGTGCGGTGCAAAGATTGAAGATTCTATCGGCGGGCATATCGGGTCTGGCGCTGGCGCTAGCGCCTGCCCCGTCGTCAGCGGCAGCGAACGGCCAGTCAGCGGCCGTGCCGGCAGCGACCGCCGTGGCGGCCTTTTACAACACCTGGCAGTCGCACTCGATTTGGTTCCGGAACGGTCCCGATGCGGCCGCAATTGCGCAGCTCACCGCGATCCTGCAGAGGGCGCCGTTCGACGGCTTCGCCCAAGGACCGCAGCTCGCCGATCAGGTCCATGCCGCAGCAGCACAGGCAAACAGCGGCAAACCCGATGACATCGCCAACGCCGAGCGGGTGCTTTCGTCCGCGTGGGTCCAATATGTACAGGCCATCAAACGGCCCACCACGGGCATGATCTACGCCTATCCGGTGCTCGAGCCGCAAGGTAATCGCGCCGACCAGATATTGCTGACCGCCTCTTCCGCGCCGTCCCTCACGGCTTATCTCGCAAGCACGTCGGACGTGAACAGCATCTACAAGCAGTTGCGCGATACGGCTTGGGCGCAGGCGCAAGCGACCGGTGATCTCACGCCCGACCCGAGGCTGCTCGCCAATCTCGACCGCGTTCGATCGCTACCCCCCAAAGGCCGGTTCCTGCTCGTGGATTCCGGCTCGTCCATGCTGACCTTGTACCAGGATGGGCAGGCGATCGATTCGATGAAGGTGATCACCGGAATGCAGGAACTTCCGACGCCGCTCATCGCCAGCTACATGTACTACATCACCTACAATCCGTACTGGCATGCGCCGGATCATCTCGTGCGCAAGACTATCGCGCCGAACTTTCTCCGCGGCGGGATGAAATACCTCACGTCGCACGGCTATCATGTGATCGAGGACTGGAGCGAGCATCCGACCATCATCGACCCGACAAAGGTCGACTGGAAGGGAGCTGCTGCGGGCAAGGTTCACCTCAAGATCCAGCAGGATCCGGGACCGCTGAACTCCATGGGGATCCTCAAATTCCCGTTCCCGAATCCGCAGGATATCTATCTGCACGATACACCCGACCATGCGAAGTTCGCGCTTGCGAACCGCAATCTCAGCAACGGCTGCGTTCGTGTGGAGGATGTGAAGCGGCTCGGGCGTTGGCTGCTCGGACACGAGCCGGAGTCGCCCGGAAATACGCCGGAGTTGCGGGTTCAGCTTCCGCAACCGACGCCCATATACCTGACCTACATCACGGCGCAGGTGAAGGACGGGAAGCTCAGCTACCTTCCCGATATCTACGGCTGGGATCGTCAGGCGCCGCAGTTCGCGTCCAACCACTGACGGCCAGCGCTCAACTTCATCGCGTCAAAACGCGTCTGCCAACGCGCTCCTTCGAGCGCGAACTTCGCACATAAAAAAACCGGCCCGGGCGAGCGCCCGGACCGGTTCTCTTTTCATGCTCGCCGTTAGAGGCCGCGCTCGGGCGCCGGCGGAGGCGGCGGAGGCGGAGGCGGCGGTGCCGGGCAGGTGTCCGTTGCCAGGATCACCGAACCGTCCGGGCACGTCTGCGTCGC
>JAICXF010000063.1 GCA_025981625.1 Sphingomonas sp.
TGAGCGAAGTGATCAGGCCCCACGCAAAGAACAGGCAGGTGACGATCGCAAAGGCGGCCGTCACTCCCGTCGAAGACTTGCGCTGCATCTCGTTCCCCTGTGTCCCAACTTTTCGTTACGGTGCCTGTGAATTTTCGGTCGCACAAGGCTGCGGGTTACCGCTAACATCAGCCAATGACCCGTAGAAAGCGATTGCTTGGCCCATGGCTCTTCCTGCTCGTTGGCGCGCTTACCGGCGCGACTGTCGCCCATGCGCAGGTGGTGAGCGTCGAAGGCGGGCAGGCGCGCGGCAAGAGCCTCGAGGACGGCACCCACGTCTTCCGCGGCTTGCCCTTCGCCGCGCCGCCCGTCGAGGAGCTGCGGTGGAAGCCGCCGCAACCGGTTGTCGGCTGGAAGGGCATCCGCGACTCGACTGGGCAGCCCGCCTCGTGCGTCCAGATCGACCAGGGCTGGAATTACTCCGACTTCGTCATCGGCAGTGAAGATTGCCTGACCCTCGATGTGCGCACGCCATCGATGGAGGGCCGGCATGCCGTGCTCGTCTGGATTCATGGTGGAAGCAACCGCGCCGGCGGACCCAACGACATCGTTCTGTCCGACGTTGGCAAGCAGGTGGTGATTGTCGGAGTCCGTTACCGGCTCGGGATCTTCGGCTTCCTGTCGCATCCGGCGCTCACCGCCGAACAGGGCGGCTCGGGCAATTACGGGCTGATGGACCAGATCGCCGCGTTGAAATGGGTACACGAGAATATCGCGAAGTTCGGCGGCGACCCGGACAACGTGACGATCGCCGGTGAATCCGCCGGTTCGCAGGATGTCAGCCTGCTGCTCGCCGCCCCGGCTGCCCGCGGCCTGTTCGAGAAAGCCATCATGGAAAGCGGAACTCCGGTGCTCGGGATGAAGCCCCGGACCCTCCTCGAAGCCGAGCGCATCGGAATGGAGGCCGACGACCTGCTCAAGGCCGGCGGAAGCATCGAGGCGATGCGGCGCATGTCAGTCCCGGCGCTGCTCGCCGTTGACCTGAAGCTCCACGACGCCGGGACCTTGGCGGACACGGCCATGTGGATGCGCACGACGATCGATCGCAAGCTCTTCGCCGCCGATCCGCGAACGCTGCTGGAACAAGCCCCGCCACGTCCCGTGATTGTCGGGACGAACAAGCGCGAATTCGGAGTCGACCGGCCGCAGCGGGATGAGGCGATCGCGAGAGCATTCGGCCCGAACGAAGCAGCCGCCCGCGCTTATTACCATGCAGACGGGCCGCCCCCGCCCGACGATCCGCGCCTTGGCAGCCTCGACGACCAGATCGGCACGGACATCGTCTTCCGCTGTCCGGCGGAACACGTGGCGCAGCTGTTGTCCGCCAAAGGCGCGCCGGTGTGGCGCTACGAGTTCGACGCGGCGCCGAACGGCGCCAAAACCTCGCATGCGGCGGAGATTTCCTATGCGTTCGGCAATTCGACCTTCGCCCCGGGGCAGTCGCTGAAACCTTATTGGGTCAATTTCGCGATAAGTGGCGACCCAAATGGCCCCGGCCTGCCGCAGTGGCCTCGCTTCACGCCCCAAGGGCAGCAGCACGTGCTGTTTGATGCCAAGGGAGTTACCGCGGAGGGTCCGCTTCGCCCGCAACTCTGTTCGCTGGAAGAGCGCCTGTGAGCTTCGATCGCCGCGATTTGATCCGTTGGGCTCTCGCCGCACCGCTGTTGCTCGCGTCGGCGCCATCACTCGCAAAGCAGTCGTTCAAAGGCGGCGATTGGAACGCCTGGTTCCGCGATTGGCTGCTCCGGGATTTTGGAATGATTGGCTATTACGCCGACGACAACGCGAAGCTGCTCGCATTGCGCGAGCCGGTCGACATTGTCTTCCTCGGCGATTCGATCACCGAAGGCTGGTTCGACAAGCGCCCCGGTTTTTTCACGCGCGGACGAATCGACCGCGGCATTGGTGGGCAGACGACCCCGCAGATGGTGCTCCGAATGATGAGCGACGTGGTCGCGCTGAAGCCGCGCGCGGTGCACCTCATGGCCGGCACCAACGACATCGCCGGAAACACCGGCCCGATGACGCCGGAGATGACGCAGAACAACTTTCGCGAAATGAGCGACATCGCGCGGCGCAACGGAATCAAGGTGATCCTCGCATCCATTCCGCCCGCCGCCCGCTTCCCCTGGGCGCCGGCCATCGAGACGCGGCGGCCAATTGCCGAGCTGAACCGCTGGCTCAAAAACTATGCCGGGGAAACGGGCGCGACGTGGGTGGACTATCACCCGGTCCTGGATGACGGCACGGGAGCGATGAAGCCGGGCCTTGCGTCGGACGGCGTGCATCCGGCCGAGGCCGGCTACGATGTGATGGCGACCGTGATCGAACCGGTCCTCGCTAGGGTGCTGCGGACACGGCGCCGCCCGTGAAGCTCCGCCGCCGTTATGTGGCGAAACCGTGGGGCCGAACGACGCTCCCGCAGATTTTCTCGCCGCCTGCTGGCGAGCGCATCGGCGAAGTGTGGTTCGAGAACGGTCAGGATCTGCCCCTGCTCGCCAAATATCTGTTCACCAGCGAGCGGCTGTCGGTCCAGGTCCATCCCGACGACGAGCAAGCGCGAGCACGCGGTCTGCCGCGCGGCAAAAGCGAATGCTGGTACATCCTCGATGCCGAGCCCGGCGCCAGGTTGGGCCTTGGATTCACGCGGCCGCTGTCCGGCGACGAACTCCGCGACAGCGCCCTCGACGGGTCGATCGTTGGCCTGATGGATTGGTACCCGGTCACGCCCGGCGATTTCTTCTCGGTTCCGCCAGGCATTGTTCACGCGATCGGCGGCGGCATTTCGCTGCTCGAGTTCCAGCAGAATTCGGACGTGACCTATCGCCTGTATGATTATGGCCGCCCGCGCGAGCTGCATCTCGACGAGGGAATCGCGGTGGCGAATGTCGGGCCCTATGACGCCAAACTGAAGCGCCATTTGGCAGGAACGGGACGAAACATCCTCGTCGACGGCCCGCATTTCACGCTGGTCCGTGCCGAAGGTGATGCGCTGCAAGGCCGCTTGCGCTGGGTGATGCCGATTGACGGCAACGCGCGTTCCGGCGCTGACGTCGCTGGCCGTGGCGAGTGCCTGCTCGTCTCCGCCGACGAAAAGCTGGAGGCCAGCGAAGGGACTTTACTAATCGGCGCGCCCTGCTGACATCGCGAGCGCAATTGCTCCGAGTGGACCGGCGTCGGCACCCAGGCCGGGCGCACGGACATAAGGCTGGCCTTCAGGCAAATGCATGTACCCGCCGAGGCTCTTCACCAGCAGCGTCTCTACGCGCTGGAGAAGGTGCGGCTGGCCGACGACGTCCCCTCCGCCTATCGCGATTGCGCGCGGGGCGGCGGCGCAGACGATTGCGTGGCACAGCTGGGCCAGCGCCCATGCCACCGAGTCCCACACCGGATCTTCGGGAGGAAAATCGGATGATCGACCCTCGCCGGCGCGCGCCTTTAGCGAGGGACCGGCGGCGAGACCTTCGACGCAGTCGCCATGGAACGGACAGGAGCCCTGAAAATCGTCTCCAGCGAGGCGAACCGGGCGGATGTGGCCGAGCTCGCAATGGGCGAAACCACGCGCCGGCTGGCCATTGACGATCAGGCCGACCCCGATGCCCGTTCCGACAGTGACATAGGCAAAGTCTTCAAACCCGCGTCCGGCGCCCCACCGAATCTCCGCCATCGCGGCACCGTTCACGTCCGTGTCGAAGGCGGCCGGAACGCCTGCCGCCCGCTCCAGCCGCTGCTTCACCGGTGCGCCTTGCCAGCCGGGCTTGGGCGTCGCGGCGATTTGGCCATAACCGGGTGAGCTCAGATCGAGATCCAGGGGTCCGAAGCTGGCGATCCCGAGCGCTTCGAAACCGTGTTGAGATTTCCACCCGGAAAGGACTTGCTCGAGTTTCCCGAGCGTTTCGTCGGGAGTCGTCGTGGGCACCTCTTCACGCGCGACAATGCGGTCAGCGCCGCTGGCGAGAATGGCGATGCATTTGGTGCCGCCAAGCTCCGCCCCCGCAAAAACGGGATTCCCCATCGTCCTAGCGCGCCGTGAAGTCGTTGTTGGACCGGTCGCGATCAGGAATCTTGTGGTCGGGATCGAGCACCGCGCGAATGACCGGCGATGAGCCCACGACCGGCACATCGGTCGACGCCTGGCGAATCCATGTCTCCGCGGGCAGCCGGATGTCGCGGCCGGTCCCGTCGGCGAAGGTCACGCGCATGGTCACCGGCATCACCAGCTTGTCGCGGGCCTCGACCGTCACCAGCGAGCCTTTCAAGGGATCTTTCGCGGGAAACGGCTTGATGCCTGTGACGGCCAGATCAAGCTGCCAGTTGTTGGCGTACCACCCGCGCCACCACCAGCTGAGGTCCTCACCGCTGTCGCTATCCATGAAACGGAAGAAATCGGCAGGCGTCGGATGCTTGTACGCCCAGGCCGCGATGAACCGGCGGAACGCCGGATCGAAGCGGTCGGGGCCCAGGATCTGCTCCCGCAGCAGCACCAGGCCCAGCGCCGATTTGAAATAGGTCACCGGGTGGCGATACTTCTCGATGACCGTGTCCGCCCGCGACAGGATCGGCGGCGCGTTCGGGTCGGCGAGGAGGGGCAGGATCTCGTCCACCGGGTTGCCGCCGTGCGGCGCATATTCGCTGTCGCGCTTGGGGCCGTAAACGCCCCCTTCGAATTCGTCGGATTCATAGACGTCGATGAAGGTGTTGAAGCCTTCGTCCATCCATGCGTTTCGGCGCTCGTTGAAGCCGACGATCATTGGGAACCAGCTGTGCCCAATCTCATGCGCCGCGATCCAGAAGGTCGGCTTGGGTGGCGAGCCGATGTCGTCGAAAACGATGCCCGGATATTCCATCCCCCCAGCCGGTCCGGCGACGTTGATCGCCGCAGGCCATGGGTAGGGAAACCATTTGGCGGAGTAACGCTCGACCGCGTCCTTCATATATTCGGTGGAGCGGTCCCAGGCCTTCGCTTCGGGCGGATAGACGGATTGCGCGAGCGCGGTCTTGCCTCCTGGAAGCCGGATGCGCGCCGCATCCCAGATGAAGGCGGGCGAGGCGGCGAACGCCACGTCGCGACTGTCGTGCATCCGGAAGTGCCAGGTCCGGCTGCCGGTCGCGGAGCCTAACGGCTCGGAGCCGGAGCGGATCATCACCGTCTTGTCGCTCTGCCGAGCCCGCGCAAGTCGCGCGCGCTCAGTCGTGCTCAGCACCTCGGTCGGGTTCTGGAGCTCGCCCGAGCCGGCGACCAGGAAATTGGCCGGGACGGTCACTGAATAATCGAAGTCGCCATATTCGAGATAGAATTCCTGCGCGAGATAGGGCAGCGGGTCCCAGCCGCGCACGTCGTCATAGACGGCCATCCGCGGGTACCATTGAGCAATCGAATAAATCGGCCCGGTCGGAGTCTCCATCCAGCCGGTGCGCCCGCCCCACGGCTCATGCGGCACCGCGTAATGATAGGCGATGCGCAGGACCGCCGTGGTGCCATGCCGCAGCGGCGCCGGAAGCGTGACCTCCGCGCGCGTGTCGCTGATCAGCGGCTGGATGGCGATGCTCTGCTTGCCTTGCACCAGCCGAACCGAATCGAGCGCCATCCCTTCGGTCAGGCCCATCGGCGCGGTGCCCGACGAGAGGTTGCCGCGTGAATCGGGGCGATAGCGGTTCTGCTCGAGATTGAGCCACAGCACGTCCAGCGCGCCGGGACTGTTGTTGGTGTAGCGGATCTCGACCGTGCCGGAGATTGCGTGCGTCACGGCGTCCAGACGCGCACGGATCGTGTAATCCGCGCGGTTCTGCCAATATTGCGGCCCCGGATGACCGTCGCCGGAGCGATAGACCGAAGGGCCACGACCAACGTCGAACGGTGCAAAGGCCTCGCGCGGATTGTAGCTTTGTGCCGAGGCGGCAACGCTCGCGAGACCAAGTGCGGCAAGGCAAATACGGGCAAGATCAGTCAAACGCATGCAGGATTCCTCGGCGCGAACTCGATTGCGCTTGCTAGTCGCAGATGCGGCGCCGGGGTAGTGTCCTGAGCGGGGAAAAGAGAACCCCCTCCACGCTCCGCTGCTGGCTAGCCGACCGACAGGTCCCGCTGCTGATTGACCAGCCGCCACTCGTCAAGATCGGACAGCATGATCCGCGAGGCCTGCTCGGCAAGGTCCGCAGCGCGCGACAGGCTGACATCCTTGCGCAGTTCCCCGTCAATCCGCCGCAGCGTATCCGCGGTGGCCATCGAGCGAAGCGCATCACCACCGAAATCCCCCTGGAATCGAATCCCGAAGACGGCGGTTCCGAGCGCTGGAAAGCCGGCGGAAACCAGCGTGAACCAATTTCCGTAGCGGTTGACGAAATCGGCCCCCATCGCGAGGCCGATGAGGGTCGCGATCGACACCAGGACCGTCGCCGCAAACAGCACGAACGCGATCTGCTCCAGCCGATGATCGAGAAGTTCGATCTGCTTGGAATTGCGCTCATGATAGCCGACCTGCGGCTGCACTTCGTAATCGGCGATTGCACACGCCAGCCGAGCCGCGCAGTCGCGGTCAATGGCGCCGGCGGGACACCCCATCGCGCGCCAGATGCCGCTGGCGTACCAGTCGATCCATCGCATCGCCACCGGGTTGGTCGGAGTACCGGGCGGGTCAGTCGCGGCGATTCCAAGCAGCTTCAGGCTGCGCATCGGCCGCAATCGTTCGGCAAGCTGCCGACAGTCCAGCCATCGGCGGTGCCATTCCTGCTTGTGCCCGATGATCGCGTTGAGGATGATCGCGAGCGTGATCAGCAGTTCGAAGGCGGCATATTCGAATCTGAGATGGGGGGCCATGAACGCCGAAAGCCCGAGGCAAACCGCGACGGCGCCAAGCACGAAGTTGAAGATGTGTCCGCTGCGATAGGTCTGGGCGAAGTGAGTCGCGACCTGATCGGCCCAGCTGTACGATTCCTCCAGGATGCCGATTGGCGGGACAATGTTGTGGGCATCGGCACAGCCGGCGCGATACCGCCGCCATTCTTCCCGGATTTGATCCTGGGCATGCCGGGCTGACAGGTCGCGCCGCCGAAACCGCCGCACGCCGGTCGCCGTCAGCAGCAAGGAATATTCGATCCTGGCGCGGATATATCTCGCTCGCTCGCCAAGGAACCCCTTCAGAAACTGGCGCTCGCGCTGGTCGCTGGGCGGCACCAGCAGGCCGCGAAGCAGGGCATCGACGTCGGAGCGATCGAGCGGGCGGGCCACCTCGGGATCGTCGGCGAGGGTCACCACCGCGGGGTCGAACGCGGCCCACAGGATCCGCGTATCGCCGCCGGGCGTGAGCGGGATATGGACGATCGCCGTGCCATGCGTCAGCGCCAGCTGCACGACTTCGCCGGTCCCGCCTCGCCCGCGCGGCGGCAATCCATCCCAGACCGCGACAAGCACGTCGCAGTGAGCGACGGTGGCCCGTCCGGTCATCACGTACGCGTCGAGGCTATTGGCCGGGTCGCCGGGGAGCTCGAGCACCGAGGCCGCACGGCCGAGCAACGCGTCGAAGCCCTCCCGCGCGGCATCGTTGGCGAGGCTGGAGCGATATTCAGTGCGCTCGAAGGGAAGGATCGCCTCGAACTCCCAGCCGAGCTCGAGCGCGACTTCAGCGGCGATCTGATCTGCCCCATCGGCGATCGGCGAGACAAAACGCAGCCGGGGCTCGCTCGCGGTGAACCATGCGCGTTCGGACTCGAGCAGCGCACGCGCGGATTGCTCGAGTTGAACAAGCGCATCCCGAATCCGCTCACGCAGCATCGGAATGCCCCCGGGCGGGAGAACTTCCACGCGGTGGCCGGTCACCCCGACGGCGAGGACGAACGGGATGGCGGGCGGTGATTGTCGTCCCGCGCCTCGCGAAGGCTCGACCACGGCGGCGGGAGCATTCACGGGCCGCAATCCTGCACGACAGCCATTTTGCGGCGCTTTCGAAAGGAAGCGCACCTGTAACTCGACACGCGCGGCGACGCGAGGGCCTGTAGCGGCGACCCTGACGGTTGCAGCGCTCGCATCCTCCTGAGTGAATCGAGGACGGCGCGCTTACGATGACGCTGGAGGTTGCATTACCTCCGCGCTAAGCCCCGCGCGGTGAGCGAGAAGCCATCCAAGAGCGATTGGGACAAGCTGGCGGAGAAGGAATCGCGCGGCAAGGACCTGTCGCGCGAGACGGTCGAGGGTATCCGGCTCGAGACGGTCTACGGCCCCGACGACGCTGCCGGTATCGACAGCGGCTACCCGGGCCTGCCGCCGTTCACGCGTGGCCCGTATGCCACGATGTACGCCGGTCGGCCGTGGACCATCCGCCAATACGCCGGTTTCTCGACCGCCGAGGAATCGAACGCTTTCTATCGCCGCAACCTGGCGGCCGGGCAGAAGGGGCTGAGCGTCGCCTTCGACCTCGCCACCCACCGGGGCTACGACAGCGACAATCCCCGCGTAGCAGGCGACGTCGGCATGGCGGGCGTGGCGATCGATACCGTCGAGGACATGAAATTACTGTTCGAGGGTATCCCGCTCGACCAGATGTCGGTCAGCATGACGATGAACGGCGCGGTGCTTCCGATCATGGCCTTCTTCATCGTCGCCGGCGAGGAGCAGGGCGTTCCCCACGACAAGCTCACCGGCACGATCCAGAACGACATCCTCAAAGAGTTCGCTGTCCGCAACACCTACATCTACCCGCCCGAGCCGAGCATGCGGATCGTCAGCGACATCATCGCTTATTGCGCGCGCGAAATGCCGAAGTTCAATTCGATCTCGATCAGCGGCTATCACATGCACGAGGCGGGTGCGACGGCGGTTCAGGAGCTCGCCTACACGCTCGCCGACGGCATGGAATATGTGCGGGCGGCGATGAAGCAGGGCCTCGCCATCGACGAGTTCGCCGGGCGCCTCAGCTTCTTCTGGGGCATCGGCATGAACCTGTTCATGGAAGTCGCGAAGCTCCGCGCGGCGCGCACGCTGTGGCACCGGATCATGACCCACTTGGGCGCGCAAAAGGATGAGTCCAAGCGCCTGCGCACGCACTGTCAGACGAGCGGCGTCAGCCTGACCGAGCAGGACCCGTACAACAACATCGTCCGCACGACGATCGAGGCGCTCGCGGCGGTGCTCGGCGGCACGCAGTCGCTGCACACCAACAGCTTCGACGAAGCGATCGCGCTGCCGACAGATTTCAGCGCGCGGATCGCCCGCAACACGCAGCTGATCCTGGCCGAGGAGAGCGGCGTCACGGCGGTCGCCGACCCGCTCGGCGGCAGCTGGTACGTCGAGAAACTGACCCGCGAGCTGGAGGAGCGTGCCTGGGCGCTGATCGAGGAGGTCGAGGCGCATGGCGGGATGACCAAGGCGGTCGCCGAGGGCCTTCCCAAGCA
>JAICXF010000078.1 GCA_025981625.1 Sphingomonas sp.
AGTCGCTAGATCCCTTCGCCGATCTCGTATTCGTCGACCGCATCCAGGTCCAGCAGGTACTCGTCAACCTCATCCGCAATGCGATCGATGCAATGATGACCAGTGAGCTGCGTTGCCTGACAGTTAGCACGGCGCGCCAGAGTGACGCCCTAGTCGAGGTCACCATTGCGGACACCGGTTCAGGCATGAGCGAGGCCGTCGCGCCGCAGCTTTTTCAGCCCTTCGTCACATCCAAGGAAAACGGCATGGGCATCGGCCTGTCGATTTGCCGGACCATCGTCGAGGCCCATGGTGGCCGCATCTGGTTCGAGCCGGGACAGAACGGCGGCACCGCATTCCATTTCACCTTGCCCAGCGGAGAAGCGAAATCATGAGCAGCGACGAGCGCCGACTTGTCCATGTCGCCGACGATGATGACGCGATCCGCCGCTCGGTTTCGTTCGCTCTAAAGACCTCCGGATTCCAGGTGCGCACGTACGAGAGCGGAAGCGAATTGCTGAAGAGCGCTCCAGACATCGCGAGCGGCTGCATCCTGCTCGACATCCGGATGCCTGGCATGGATGGGCTCGAAGTGCAGGAGGCGCTGAAGGCCAAAGGCGTCACCCTGCCAGTGATCATTATGACCGGCCATGGCGACGTCAGCCTCGCGGTCCGAGCGATGAAAGCGGGCGCGGTCGATTTCATCGAGAAGCCGTTCCAGAAGGCAGTGCTGCTCGGCGCCATCGAGCACGCCATGACCCGCCTCAACCACGCCGCGGGCAATCGCGAACAGGCTCGCGAAGCGGCCATCAAACTGCAGTTGCTGACGCCGCGGGAACGCGACGTGCTGGACGGCCTCGCGAAGGGGCTGCCCAACAAGTCGATCGCCTACGATCTCGGGATCAGCCCGCGCACGGTGGAAATCCACCGCGCCAACCTGATGACCAAGCTCGGCGTCAACAGCCTGTCCGAGGCTCTGCGGATCGCCTTCGCGGCCGAGGAGCAGTAGTTCGCCTATGGAACATTACGGATAGAGAGCAGTCCGACCCGGCGCCATTCTGAGGCATCAAATAGCCGAGAATGGAGATGGCAAATGGTCGGTCGTCAATCGAAGCAGGAGCTGCTCGCCCAGAACGAGATCGTCGCCGCACCCGCCGAGCGCGCGTGCACGGACCAAAGCTTCGAGCTTCCAGCCGGGCTCTACGCGGCAATGGCGTTATTCTTCACCGGATTCGTCGGCGTCCTCGCGGCTGTCCTCCATGGCGGCCATCTCGTCGTCGCCTTCGGAGCCATCTTCGCCTTCATCGCCGCCTATTTTACCGTGCCGTGGATCTTCCCGAGAGTCGCTGGCAAGAAGCCGCTGAGCTGGGGCGAATTCAGCGACCGTGGGATTACGACGGCCACCGGGCATTCTACCGCACGCGAGGCGGCCATCCTTGTGCTGTTGCTGCCGTCGCTGATCTTTTGCTTCGGTCTTGCAGTGGCGATCCTGTGGACGCTCTCTTGACCATGGCTGGTCCTTTCTTCACCGTAACGAACGCGCCGGCGGTCTTCGCCTGACGCCCACAGGGGATATCATTGATGTCTGATACGGAGCTTGCGCAGCCGTCGATCGATCCCGTGAGCAACATCCTGAAATGGCTGCTGCTGGTCACTGCGATCATCTGTTTCGGCCTTATGATCCTGGCGACTGTTCAGACCTACGATCAAGCGCCTCCGCATCCCCAGGCGTTCGTCGATCGAGCGGCAAATGTGATCATGTCCGGAGACGACATCGTCGCCGGCAAGGGTGGCTTCCAGAAAGCCGACCTTATGGATTACGGCAGCATTTACGGCATGGGGTCATATTTCGGCGAGGACTATACGGCTTCGGCGCTCGTCCGGCTGGGCGTTCTCACTAAGCAGGCGCTGACCAACTCGGCAGCCACTCCGCCCAATACCAAGGCGCCGGCCAACAAGTCGCTTGCGACCACCGGCCCCGGCGGAACGCCGCCACTGGCGACGAGCCCCGCCGCACCATCGCTGGATGTGGCGCTAGCCGATGCGGTTGCGACCCAGGCGATGCAAAAGCAGCTGCAAGGCATCGATCTCACCCAACAGCGGGTGGTTCTGCCCGACGCCGTCGCGCAGGCCGTCCGCCGTGCTCAGTCGGAGCTCACAACCAAGCTCAACACAGTCAATCTCTCGGCGGGGTGGGTGCCAGCGAAGAGCCTCAACCCGCAGCTGCGAATGCAGACCGCGGACTTCATCATCTACTCGGCGATCACCACCGTCGCGCGGCGGCCGAACCATCCGAACGTGTCATGGACCGAGAACTGGCCGTTCGAGCCCTCGGTCGGCAACACGCCCACAACGAACACCTTCCAATGGACGTGGATCAGCTTCTGCTTCACTTTCTTCGCAATGGGGTTCGTGCTGTGGCTCTACCGCGCCTATCTCGACCATCCCGACGATGCACCGATGGAGCGCGGCCTTGCTGTCTATCGGGCGCTTACTCCAAGCCAGGTGAAGACCGGCAAATATTTCCTCGTCGTCGCGCTGGTGTTCCTCGCGTCGCAGGGCGCCGGGGCGATTATGGCGCACTCTTATTATGAGCGAGAGACGTTCTACGGCGTCCAGTTGAACTACATCCTGCCCTTCAATTTCTTGCGCAGCTTTCACCTGCAGGCACCGATCATCTGGATCGGGCTCGGCTGGATCGCGAGCGGCCTGTTCATCGCTCCGGCGATTGCCGGCGGCCGTGAAGCGAAAGGCCAGGGAGTGCTGGTCGACATCCTGTTCTGGGTTTCGCTGTTCGTCGTCGCGGCAGCGCTGCTCGGTAATTACCTCGGCATCCAGGGCGTGATCGACAGCGGCTGGTTCTGGTTCGGCAACCAAGGGCTTTCGTATATCCAGCTCGGCCGTTTCTGGCAGATCTGCTTCTTCGCTGCGCTTCTAAGCTGGAGCGGGCTCATGTTCCGGGCGCTGTGGCCGAGCCGCGACACGGTCGTCGAGGCGACGCGACAGTTCTGGAGCGGCGCGATCCGGCTGGAACACCTGATCTGGGCAGCGACCCTCAACGTCGCAATTCTCTACGTCTTCGGCATGATCCCGCTGACGGGTATCGAGAAGAGCTTCACCATCACCGACTTCTGGCGCTGGTGGGTGGTCCATCTTTGGGTCGAGCAATCCTTCGAGTTCTTCGCCGTGGCCATGAGCGCCTACCTGCTCATGTCCCTCGGGCTGGTCTCCCGCAAGCTGGCGGAACGCTCCGTGTATCTCGAGCTCATCCTGATTTTCCTCGGCGGCGTGCTCGGCACCGGGCACCACCTTTACTGGGGCGGCGGGCCGAGCATGTGGGTGCCGCTCGGGTCGATGTTCTCCTTCATCGAGGTGCTGCCGTTAGTTCTACTGATCCTGGAAGCGATTTCGCAGCACCGACTGATCAAGGGCAGCACCAGCTTCGATTACGGCCTCGCCTACCTTTACATCCTCGGCTCGGCATTCTGGAATTTCGTCGGCGCCGGTGTGTTCGGCGGAGGCACGCTTAATGCGCCTCTCGTCAATTACTACGAACACGGCACTTTCCTCACCCTCAATCACGCCCACACCTCGCTGTTCGGAGCCTTCGGGCTGCTGGCGCTCGGCCTGATCTACTTCTGCTTGCGCTATCGCGCTGGACCGGACGCCGCGTTCAACGAGACGCCAGGCCGCATCGCCTTCTGGTGCTACAATGGTGGATTGGCGATGTGGATTTTCCTCCACTTCTTCCCGATCGGCTGGCCGCAGCTCAACGCAGTTTATGAGCACGGTTACGCCTGGGCGCGCAGCCAGGCCTTTTATGATCAGGTCCGGTTCTGGCAGTGGATGCGCTTGCCCGGCGACGTGGTCTTCTCGGCAGGCGGGCTATTGATGAGCTGGGATTTCATCATGAAACTCAGGCGCCCGCGTGGCGAGGGCCTGGAGCGCGATCGCGGAGCAGCGGTTGCTCGTTAGCGGCCCCGTAGGGGCAATCACGTAAATACCGGCCGTCCCATCGACTGCTACTTGCAAGGCGTTCGCAAGGGAGATGGTTGATGAGACGAAAGCGCGTAATGGGTGAGGGGTGCGACGCTGTTGATGTTGCCGCTCTGTGGCAATCGATGCCGCAAACCGCGGGCATCTCGCTCTTCGACATCGAGGAGTTGGTCCGGGCGGAGAACGACCACCCTCAGCATGCCGCTGATCATGGGAGCCGCTGAAGCGCTCAGCTCGGGAGCGCTCAACCTGGCTAATTGCAAGTAAGCAGGAAGGAGCCAAAGTCATGGCGCTGCATCACCTTGATCCGCTCGAAAAGATTCATCTGCCGTCGGTCGACCGGCCGCGAGACGTGAAAACATCGGCACTGGTGAAGACCGACCGCTTCGAAGCGCTGGAGCTTGTGCTGCGGGCCGGTGAGGAGATTGCGAGCCATGCAGTGCCCGGATATGCAACCGTGCATTGCCTGCAAGGACTCGTGGTCATCAAGGCGCCGGACGCGATCGAATTGAGTGCTGGCGACTGGCTTTATCTGGATCGCGGCCGGTCCCATTCCGTCGCCGCGCTGGAAGACAGCTCAGTGCTGGTGACGATCCTCTTCGATTGAGCCGAGACCGGCAGGATTTGATCGGGAGGCGCTGCCCTTGGCAGCTTGATTGAAAAATTGCTTATTTTTCATCCGATTAGGCTGGTGGAGCTGAGGGGAATCGAACCCCTGACCTCTGCAGTGCGATTGCAGCGCTCTCCCATCTGAGCTACAGCCCCGCGCCTTCCAGCAAGGCGGCTGCCCGGTGGGTCGGGCCGCTTGGGAAGCGGCTCCCTAGCCGCTTGTCTCGCACCTTGCAATCGCCTGTCCCGCACCCGCATCGCTCCGTCGAAACGAGCCGTTTCAAGGTCGTCACGACCGGAACGGCGGTGAGCGGCCGTTCGTTTTCCCCCCGGTTTCGACCGGCGCCTTCGCCGGCCTGTTCCTCTCGAGGAGACGATGCATGGCTTATGACCGTTACGACACACGCGATGCGTCGGGTGGCGACCGATCGCGATGGTCCGACGATCGCAATTCCGACGGCTCGCGGAGCGAGAACCGCGGCGGTTCGCACGACCGCGGCTTCTTCGATCGCGCCGGCGACGAAATCGCTTCCTGGTTCGGCGATGACGATGCCGAGCGCCGGCGGCGGCAGGATTCGCAACGCGATGCTCGCATGGATCGCGAACGCGGGCACGACAATCCCGAGCGCCATGAGAGCCGCAGCTATGATCGTGGCTACGGCCGGGATTACGAGCGCGACCGCAGCTCGAACGAGCGCGATCAGGATCGTAACTGGAACGACAATCGTGGCGCGTTCGCTCGTGGCGGTTCGAGCGAGCGCGACTATTACCCTCGCTGGCGCGATGAACTGTGGGGGAGCGGCCAAGGCGGACCCAATCATGACCAGGGGCGTGCCCAGCAGGATCGCGGCTATCGGCCGATGACCGGCGATTATGGCCGGTCCGAACGCGATTCCGGTGGCTATTTCGGGGACCGCGACCGCGGCGACTACAATCGATCACAGAGCCCGTGGGGCCGCGACGAATATCGGGACACCAGCCGCGCCGGCACCTCGGATAAGTCCGATCGGTCGAGGCGCGACGATCAGGACCCGCACTATCGCAGCTGGCGCGATCGCCATATGAGCGAGCTCGACCGCGATTACGACGACTACCGCCGCGAGAACCAGTCGCAGTTCGAAAGTGATTTCGGCAGCTGGCGCGAGCGGCGGCAGCAAAAGCGCGGGCTCCTCGCTCAGGTTCGCGAGCACATGGAGGTGGTCGGCAGCGACCAGAAACATGTCGGCACCGTCGACAAGGTCGCGGGCGACCGCCTGATCCTCACCAAGTCCGACCCCGAAAGCGGCGGCGTCCATCATTCGCTGAGCTGCTCCGAGCTCGGCCGGATCGAGGGCGACAAGGTCATCCTCGATTGTTCGGCCGACGAGGCACGCAAGCGCTGGCGCGACGAAAGCCGCGGCCGCGCATTGTTCGAGCGCGAGGATCAGGGCGAAATGGGTCCGCGCATGCTCGATCGAAGCTTTGAGGGCACCTACCGCTAGAGGCGGTAGCAGGCTGAGCCTCCTCGGCGGAGGCTGATTCAGGCCCGGCGGCGCGCCCCCTTCGCCGCCGGGCCTTTGCTGTGCGCTCTTCCCCTCACTGCCAGGCAGGGGTTAGGAGGTGGG